>NZ_JAGYGI010000030.1:0-67429 GCF_019947365.1 Pseudomonas sp. GL-R-26
CACCGGCTTGTTCCAAGGCCTGTTCGACCAGCGATGGATCAAGCAACGAGTCCAATCCCTCGAGGGAATTGGGAGTCGAGACGAAGTTGTGGGTCAGTTCCAGTGCCCGAGCCAGACGCATAAAAAAATCCGATGCCTATTCAGGCATCGGATTTTGATTTCTTGCGGCCAAAGGTCAAGCAATGAGGCTTAACTGATCGGCATTAGGCCCTTGCGCCGGTTTATTTGTTTTCAGGCTGCTTGCGCCACCTGTGCCTGTCGCACCACCGCCGCCAACCGCTTGAGCCCTTCATCCAGCCGCGCCGGATCAATGTGGCTGAAGTTCAACCGCAGATACCCTGGATGGTTATCCGGCTCGGGGAAGAACGGTTCGCCCGGCATGAACGCCACGTCGTTGGCCAAAGCGGCATTGAGCAAGGTGCGGGTGTCCTGCGGCTGCTTGAGTTTCAACCAGAAAAACAGCCCGCCCTGCGGCACGTTCCAGTCCGCCAGATCCGAGAAGTGAATTTCCAGCGCAGCCTGGAACGCATCCCGGCGCCCCCGATAAAAATCGCGCAACTCACTACGGTGCTGCTGATATTTCTCGGTGCCGATCCATTGCAGTGCCTGCCATTGACCGACACGATTGGTGTGCAAATCCGCCGATTGCTTGAGTTTCAACAGATGGGGAAACAGGTCCGGACTGGCAATCAGGTAGCCGACACGCAACCCCGGCAGCAGGGTTTTCGACACGGTCCCGGTATAGATCCAACTGGCCTTCTTCAAGCGGCTGACAATCGGCGTGGCGCTGCCACCGTCGAAGGTCAGTTCGCGGTAAGGCTCGTCTTCAATCAGTGTCACACCGAACTCATCGAGCAACGCCGCCACCGCGTCGCGTTTGGCTTCGCTGTAACGCACCGCCGATGGATTCTGGAAGGTCGGGATCAGGTAGATGAAGGCCGGACGGTGTTGCTCCAGACGAGCGCGTAGCTCCGTCAGGTTCGGGCCGTCGGCCTCCAGCGGCACGGTCAGGCAATCGGCGCCGAACAGCTGGAAAATCTGCAACGCCGCCAGATAAGTCGGCGCTTCGAGCAGGACTTCGGTGCCCTTGTCGATGTACAGCTTGGCTGCCAGGTCGAGGGTCTGCTGTGAGCCGCTGACCACCAGCACTTGGCTTGCCTCACACGCCACTCCCAACGCTCGCGCCTCGGCGGCTAGCGCTTCGCGTAGTGCCGGCTCGCCTTCGCTCATGCCGTATTGCCCCATGGAAACTGGCATCTCGGCCCAATCGACCTTCGGCAACATGGCTTCGGCCGGCAGGCCGCCGGCAAACGACATCATCTGCGGGCGCTGGGCCGCGGCGAGGATTTCACGGATCAAAGAGCTTTTAAGGCGTGAGACACGTTCGGAAAAAGCCATGGGGATCACCGGTAGCGAGGCATGTGGAAAATGAGTCAAACTTGTTGACCGAAATTACGCCTCCCCGAACGGATACGTCAATATGCTTGACCTTAAAAACCCGCTTTCCCAGCAGCAGGCCATGGAAGCGTTTTTCTTCGGCTACCAGGCCTTCACCGCCAAGGCCGATGAAATGCTCGAACGTCGAGGCCTGAGTCGGGTGCATCAGCGCATCGTGTTTTTCATCGCCCGCTATCCGAACCTGAGCGTAAAGGAACTGCTGGCGTTGCTCGGTGTGAGCAAGCAGGCGCTGAACATGCCGCTGCGGCAATTGTTGGAGATGCATCTGGTCGACAGCGTCGCGTCCGAAACCGACAAGCGTAAGCGCCTGCTGGAGTTGACCGCCGAAGGTGCGCGGTTTGAACAGATGCTGCGGCGCGAGCAGGTGAAATTGCTGGAGCGGGTGTTTGCCGAGGCCGGGGAGACGGCGGTGAATGGGTGGCTGGCGGTGAATCTGGCGTTGGGGGAAAGCCAGGCGCATACCGATTGAATCATTCTGCCTGCTGATTTTGATGCTGACTGATCCGGCCTCTTCGCGAGCAAGCCCGCTCCCACAGGTTTCGATTCGGTCAAAAAATATGCGCAGATCCGCCGCTTCCTGTGGGAGCGGGCTTGCTCGCGAAGGCGTCGGAACAGGCGATATATCTCTAAAGCCAAACTTTTCGTAAACAAAATCAAAAACATTATTTGCTTTCTTTGTATACAAAAGCATAATCCACTTCGTGCGAGTTCCTGACCAAGCGGTCAACAAATTCGCAAGTACCTCAAAGGGCCGCTGCCACCCTCATGGGTCCTGCCCTGGAAATAACAATAAAACTCTTGAGGAGTATTCGCTGTGGAAAGCCGCAAATCCGAAGCATCGACGCTGGATCTCTCGCCGCCATTACGCAATGGCTTGCTGGAACGTCTGTTTAAACTCAGCTTGCACGGCACCACGGTGAAGACCGAGCTGATTGCCGGTCTGACAACCTTCATCACCATGGCGTACATCATTTTCGTCAACCCCAACATCATGGCCGACGCCGGGATCGATCACGGTGCGGCATTCGTCGCCACCTGCATCGCCGCGGCACTCGGTTGCCTGTTGATGGGCCTGTATGCCAACTGGCCAGTCGGCCTGGCGCCAGGCATGGGGCTGAACGCCTTCTTCACCTACACCGTGGTCGGCACCATGGGCTACAACTGGGAAACCGCCCTCGGCGCGGTGTTTGTGTCCGGTGTGTTGTTCATGATCCTGACCTTCTCGCGGATCCGCGAATGGCTGCTCAACAGCATCCCGGTCAGCCTGCGCTTCGCCATGGGCGCCGGCGTGGGTCTGTTCCTGGGGCTGATCGGCCTGAAAACCGCGGGTATCGTCGTCGATAGCCCGGCGACCCTGATCAAGCTCGGCTCCCTGCGCGAACCCGGCCCGCTGCTCGCCGCCGTGTGCTTCCTGATGATCTCCATCCTCAGCTATCACAAGGTGTTCGGCGCGATCCTCATCAGCATCATCACCGTGACTCTCGCTGGCTGGGGTCTGGGCCTGGTGCACTACGAGGGCATCATGTCGGCTCCACCGAGCCTCGCCCCTACCTTCATGGCCATGAACGTCGCCGGCGTGTTCAACGTCAGCATGATCAGCGTGGTGCTGGCGTTCCTCTTCGTACATATGTTCGACACCGCCGGTACCTTGATGGGTGTTGCCCAGCGCGCCAACCTGGTCGGTGCTGACGGCCGCATCGAAAACCTCTCCCGCGCCATGAAAGCCGACAGTGCTTCCAGCGTATTCGGTGCGGTCGTCGGCGTTCCGCCAGTCACCAGCTACGTGGAAAGTGCTGCCGGTGTTGCAGCGGGTGGTCGGACTGGTCTTACCGCAGTGACCGTAGGTGTGCTATTTATTGCAGCCATGTTCTTTGCACCGCTGGCCGGGATGATTCCTGCCTATGCAACCGCAGGTGCACTGATTTATGTAGCGATGCTGATGATGGGCGGCATGGCCCACATCGAATGGGACGAAGCGACCGACAGCATCCCGGCGATTGTCACCGCAATCATGATGCCGCTGACCTTCTCGGTCGCTGACGGCATCGCGTTGGGCTTCATCACCTACGTGGCGCTGAAGGCCGGTACTGGCAAGTACAAGGAAATTTCCGTGAGCCTGTGGGTGCTCTGCGCGATCTTCATCGCCAAGTTCATCTTCCTGTAAGCCTTACGCGGGACCTGCTTGAAAACAGCCTCACCCCGTCGGGTGGGGCTTTTGTGCAAATGGAGGAAAGTGATGAGTCTGGAAACCTGGCTGCTGTTCAGCGGCGCTGCGCTGATAGTGATCCTGATCCCGGGGCCGCTGTCGTTGCTGATGATCAGCAACAGTCTGAATTACGGCCTGCGCCGCTCTTACCCGGCCTTCCTCGGCGGAGTGTCCGCATCGATCTGCCTGCTGAGTGCTTCGGCACTGGGCCTGGGTGCGTTGTTGCTGGCGTCGGAACAGCTGTTCAGCGCCCTGAAGATTCTTGGCGCCCTTTACCTGTTCTACCTCGCCTGGCAGAGCTGGCAGCAATCGCGCCTGCCTTCCCATGGCGCTGAAGTGCCACAAGCCGCTCCGGTGCCTCGCTTTCGTGCACTGTTCGGGCGTGCGTTCATGCTGGGCGCCAGCAACCCGAAGGACATCCTGTTCTTCGCCGCTTTCCTGCCGCAGTTCCTGAGTGCCGAACAGCCGTTCCTGCCACAACTTCTGGTGATGATCGCGACCTGGACCGTGCTCGACCTGCTGTGCAAATTGGCCTATGGCCTCGGCGCCCATGGTGCGGCGCGGTATCTGCGCAGCGGCAAGGGCCAGAGCTGGTTTAACCGGATCAGTGCAGGGTTGTTCAGTGGCGCGGGTGCAGCGTCCCTGCTGAGCCGCTAAAAGCAAAAGCATCGCGAGCAGGCTCACTCCTACATTGGAACGCGCACTCCTGTAGGAGTGAGCCTGCTCGCGATGGCGTCGGCACAGGCGCCACATTTCTCCAGACGAAAAAAAGCCCGCAGTGTGAGCGGGCGAAAGACCAAAGAAGCTATATGCGCAGTCGCTTCCAGGGTGCAGCTGCTGTTTGGGGGATCAGCTGCCGCGATAGGTGGAGTAGCTGTAAGGCGAAATCAACAACGGCACATGGTAGTGATCCTGCTCGGCGGAGATGCCAAAACGCAGCACCACGACATCCAGGAAGGCCGGCTCCGGCAGCTTGACGCCACGGGCGCGGTAGTAATCGCCGGCATGAAACTGAACCTGATAGACCCCGGTGCGGTAGTCATCGCCTTGCAGCAGCGGTGCATCGACACGGCCATCGCTGTTGGTTATCGCGCTGGCGACCAATTCCAGGTGCGAACCTTCAACGCGGTACAACTCGACCTTGATCGAGCTGCCCGGGCAACCGTGTGCTGCGTCCAAAACGTGTGTAGTCAAACGTCCCATTGATTCTGCGCGCCTGCCTGCGTGGAGCAGTCAGACTTCGCGCCTCCCGAAGTCAGTTGAAAAGGAGACCGCACCGATTCGGAGCACGAAAAGCTGCGGCGAGCGACCGATTAAGACACTTTTCAAAAAAATTGTACACAATAAAAACGACATTTTTCGCATTACCCCTGCCATCTGCATATTTACCGTCGATTTCCCGCCGAACCGCACAACCTATGAGCCCCTCAATCAATAATTGACCAGTCAGGCAGATTTCTTGCAGGCTCACGCCAATAGCAGTAAAAGATGACAGTCGGTGAAAAATGCGAAAAATCAGGCTTACAAAGTGAATATAAAGTTGTATACAATCAGCCCATCGCTGTGACGCAAGCCTGCCATCCAATTTTCAGCTGCGTCACACCAACCGTCATCATCGAATAAGAAGGAAGCCTGCAGTGAGCGCTGACTACCCACGCGACCTGGTCGGTTACGGCAGTAACCCTCCTCACCCACACTGGCCGGGCAATGCCCGAATCGCCCTGTCGTTCGTACTCAATTACGAAGAAGGCGGCGAACGCAACATCCTGCACGGCGACAAAGAATCCGAAGCGTTCCTCTCGGAAATGGTTTCTGCCCAGCCGCTGCAAGGCGCGCGCAACATGAGCATGGAATCCCTCTACGAGTATGGCAGCCGTGCCGGCGTGTGGCGGATCCTGAAACTGTTCAAGGAATTCGACATCCCGCTGACCATCTTCGCCGTGGCCATGGCCGCCCAGCGTCACCCGGACGTGATCCGCGCCATGGTCGATGCCGGCCACGAGATCTGCAGCCACGGCTATCGCTGGATCGACTACCAGTACATGGATGAAACCCAGGAACGCGAGCACATGCTCGAAGCGATCCGCATCCTCACCGAAATCACAGGCGAACGCCCGCTGGGCTGGTACACCGGCCGCACCGGCCCGAACACCCGTCGCCTGGTGATGGAAGAAGGTGGTTTCCTCTACGACTGCGACACCTACGACGACGACCTGCCCTACTGGGAACCGAACAACCCGACCGGCAAGCCGCACCTGGTGATCCCGTACACCCTGGACACCAACGACATGCGCTTCACTCAGGTCCAGGGCTTCAACAAGGGCGACGACTTCTTCGAATACCTGAAAGACGCGTTCGATGTGCTCTACGCCGAAGGCGCCGAGGCACCGAAAATGCTGTCGATCGGCCTGCACTGCCGCTTGATCGGCCGTCCGGCGCGCCTGGCATCGCTCAAGCGCTTTATCGAATACGCTAAAAGTCATGAACAGGTGTGGTTCAGCCGTCGCGTCGACATCGCACGCCACTGGCACGAAACCCACCCGTACACAGGGGCTGGCAAATGAGCACCTTTCAAACCGTCAAACCTTCGGCCCTCGGCCGCGACGCCTTCGTCGCCGCTTTCGCCGACATCTACGAACATTCGCCATGGGTAGCCGAGAAGGCCTACGACCTGGGCCAGGACGCTTCGATCGACCAGATCGAGACCTTGCACCAGCGCATGAGCGACATCCTGTTGAGCGCCGATCATGCAAGCCAGCTTGCACTGATCAACGCTCACCCGGACCTGGCAGGCCGTGCGGCCGTCCAGGGCCAGCTTACCGCGGCCAGCACTGAAGAACAGTCTGGCGCGGGTATTCACCAATGCACGGCCGAAGAGTTCCAGCGCTTCACCGAGCTGAACGACGCCTACAAGGCCAAGTTCAAGTTTCCCTTCATCATGGCGGTAAAAGGCAGCAACCGGCATCAGATCCTCGCAGCGTTCGAAACGCGCATCCACAACCCGGTCGATACCGAATTCAAATGCGCGCTGGCGGAGATCAACAAGATCGCCCTGTTCCGATTACTGACCCTATAGCAAGCCTGACCCGAGTGTTCTTAAACGCAGAAAACACCTAGGGCCCTGCAAGCATCCCAAGCCACTTATTTAAAGGCAGACAAGAAGAATGAAAGCTTACGCCGTACCTTTCGAGAAGTTCGTCAACCTGGCCGATGCCCGCCTGGGCACCAAAATCATCTCGGTCACCGATGACTGGTTCGCAGACGCCAACCGTCTGTTCCAACCGACCCCGGCCGTATGGAAGGAGGGCGTGTTCGATGACAACGGCAAGTGGATGGACGGCTGGGAATCGCGCCGCAAGCGCTTCGAAGGCTTCGACAGCGCCGTGATCCGCCTGGGCGTGCCGGGTTCGATCAAGGGCGTCGACATCGACACTTCATTCTTCACCGGCAACTTCCCGCCGTCGGCGTCCCTGGAAGCCTGCTTCCTGGCCGAAGGCGAGCCGAACGAAAACACCCAGTGGGTTGAAGTGCTGTCCGCCGTCGAGCTGCAAGGCAACAGCCACCACTACCACGAAATCAGCAACGACCAGGCCTTCAGCCACCTGCGCTTCAACATCTACCCGGATGGCGGCGTGGCCCGTCTGCGCGTGTACGGCGTGCCGTTCCGTGACTGGTCGGCTACCGGCGACAACGAGCAAGTCGACCTGGCCGCTGCCCTCAACGGTGGCCGCGCCCTCGCCTGCTCCGATGAACACTTCGGTCGCATGAGCAACATCCTCAACCCGGGCCGTGGCATCAACATGGGCGATGGCTGGGAAACCGCACGTCGTCGTACCCCGGGCAATGACTGGGTCATCGTCGCGCTGGGCCATGCCGGCGAAGTCGAGAAAGTCATCGTCGACACCCTGCACTTCAAGGGCAACTACCCGGACAGCTGCTCGATCCAGGGCGCGTTCGTGAAGGGCGGTACCGACAGCCAGATCGAAACCCAGTCGCTGTTCTGGCGCGAACTGCTGCCAAGCCAGAAGCTGGAAATGCACGCCGAACACACCTTCGCCGAGCAGATCAAGGCACTGGGCCCGATCACCCACATCCGCCTGAACGTGTTCCCGGATGGTGGTGTGAGCCGCCTGCGTGTTCTGGGCAAGGTCGCCAAGTAAGCGCTGAACCTGTGGCGAGGGAGCTTGCTCCCGCTGGGTCGCGAAGCGGCCCCCAAAGAATGGGACTGCTGCGCAGTCCAGCGGGAGCAAGCTCCCTCGCCACAACTGCAGTACCAACAACACAGAATTCGGATAAGAACAGCATGCGCACATTAACGATTGAACCGCTGACCAAAGAAGCCTTCGCCCCTTTCGGTGACGTGATCGAAACCGACGGCAGCGATCACTTCATGATCAACAACGGTTCGACCATGCGCTTCCATAAACTGGCTGTGGTCGAAACCGCAAAGCCAGAGGACAACGCGATCATCAGCATCTTCCGCGCCGACGCGCAGGACATGCCGCTGACCGTCAGCATGCTGGAGCGTCATCCGCTGGGCAGCCAGGCTTTCATTCCGCTGCTCGGCAACCCCTTTCTGATCGTGGTCGCGCCACTTGGCGATGAACCTGTATCAGGCTTGGTCCGCGCCTTCGTCACCAACGGCAGGCAGGGCATTAATTACCATCGCGGCGTTTGGCACCACCCGGTGCTGACGATCGAAAAGCGGGATGACTTCCTGGTGGTTGATCGCAGTGGCACAGGCAATAACTGCGATGAGCATTTTTTCAAAGAGGATGAGCGTTTGATCCTCGCCCCCCACCAATAAGAGAAGGTCTGATCACTCGACAACAGAGTGACAGGCGAGAGGTAAAGACTGTGGAAGCACATCTGTTGGAATGGCTGAACCTGAGCGTGCGCTGGGTTCACATGATTACTGGCGTGGCCTGGATCGGTGCGTCGTTCTATTTCGTATGGCTGGAAAACAACCTCAACCGGGTCAACCCGAAAAACGGTCTGGCTGGCGATTTGTGGGCAATCCACGGTGGCGGTATCTACCACCTGGAAAAATACAAACTGGCTCCACCGACCATGCCGGACAACCTGCACTGGTTCAAATGGGAAGCCTACTTCACGTGGATGTCGGGTATCGCGCTGCTGTGCGTGGTGTTCTACTCCAACCCGACGCTCTACCTGCTGGCTCCGGGCAGCTCCCTGAGCGGTCCTGAAGGCGTAGCCATCGGTATCGGCTCGCTGTTCATCGGCTGGTTCATCTACTCCTTCCTGTGCGACTCGGCCCTGGGCAAACGCCCTGCCCTGCTCGGCGGAATCCTGTTCGTCCTGATCATCGGCGCGGCCTACGGCTTCAGCAAGGTGTTCAGCGGTCGGGGTGCGTACCTGCACGTTGGCGCGATCATCGGCACCATCATGGTCGGCAACGTGTTCCGCATCATCATGCCGGCGCAACGCGCACTGGTAGCGGCGATTGCCGAGAACCGCACGCCCGATCCGGCATTGCCGGCCAAAGGCCTGCTGCGTTCACGTCACAACAACTACTTCACCTTGCCAGTGCTGTTCATCATGATCAGCAACCACTTCCCGAGCACCTACGGCAGCCAGTACAACTGGTTGATCCTGGCCGGGATCGCGGTACTGGCAGTGTTGGTGCGTCACTACTTCAACACCCGTCACGACAGCCACAAGTTTGCCTGGACCCTGCCTGTGGCAGCCGTCGGCATGATCAGCCTGGCTTACGTCACCGGCCCTGCGCCGTTGAACAGCCCGGAAGTGGCCAAGGCACCCGCCAAGATCGAATACCAGCCGCTGCCGGAAACAGCAGTGGGCGGTGGTTTGAAACCGGCTGAAGCCAAACCTGCAGAAGCGCCTGCCGCCGCACCGGCGCAAGCGTCCAACGCCGGCCCTGGCTTTGACAAAGTGCACAGCGTGATTCAGGAACGTTGCGCGGTTTGCCACTCGGCCAAGCCGACCAGCCCGCTGTTCAGTGCGGCCCCTGCCGGTGTGATGTTTGACACCCCCGAACAGATCCGCCAGAACGCACCGCGGATTCAGGCGCAAGCCGTCACCAGCCAGATCATGCCACTGGGCAATATCACGCAGATGACCCAGCAGGAACGTGACCTGATCGGTGCCTGGATTGTGCAGGGAGCCCAGACCAATTAATCGTTAAAAGCTTCGCAAGCAGGCTCGCTCCCACAGGTTTTGCATGGCCTGTGTGGGAGCGGGCTTGCCCGCGAATGGCCGCAAAGCGGCCCACCTGATTCGAATACAGCTGCCAGTAGCACTGCAGCTGTAAATCACAAGAATAAAAAGATCCGAGGTGTTGCATGTCCGAGCTATCCGAAGCGCGCATCCCCGACGCACCCGCCATTCAGCGTTTGCCCCTCTTGCAACTGATCCTGGTCGGTTTGCAACATGTTCTGCTGATGTACGGTGGTGCCATCGCGGTACCGCTGATCATCGGACAGGCCGCTGGCCTGAGTCGTGAAGAAATCGCCTTCCTGATCAACGCCGACCTGCTGGTTGCGGGTATCGCCACCATCGTCCAGTCCCTCGGCATCGGCCCCATGGGCATTCGCATGCCGGTGATGATGGGCGCCAGTTTCGCCGCCGTCGGCAGCATGGTCGCCATGGCCGGCATGCCCGGTATCGGCCTGCAAGGGATCTTCGGCGCGACCATTGCCGCCGGGTTCTTTGGCATGATCATCGCCCCGTTCATGTCCAAGGTCGTGCGCTTCTTCCCGCCGCTGGTGACCGGTACGGTCATCACCTCGATCGGTTTGTCGCTGTTCCCCGTGGCCGTCAACTGGGCCGGTGGCGGTACCAGCGCCGCTCAATTCGGTTCACCGATCTACCTGACCATCGCCGCACTGGTACTGGGCACCATCTTGCTGGTGCACCGTTTCATGCGCGGCTTCTGGGTCAATATTTCCGTGCTGATCGGCATGTGCCTGGGCTATGTACTCTGCGGCCTGCTCGGCATGGTCGACCTCAGTGGCATGGCTCAGGCGCCATGGCTGCAATTCGTCACGCCGCTGCACTTCGGCATGCCGAAATTCGAACTCGCGCCGATCCTGTCGATGTGCCTGGTGGTGGTGATCATTTTCGTCGAGTCCACCGGAATGTTTCTGGCGCTGGGCAAGATCACCGGCCAGGAAGTCTGCCCACGGATGCTGCGTCGCGGCTTGTTGTGCGATGCCGGCGCCTCGTTCTTCGCCGGATTCTTCAACACCTTCACCCACTCATCCTTCGCCCAGAACATCGGCCTGGTGCAGATGACCGGCGTGCGCTGTCGTTCGGTGACCATCGTTGCCGGCGGTTTGCTGATCGTCCTGAGCCTGCTGCCAAAGGCCGCATTCCTGGTAGCGTCGATTCCTCCGGCAGTACTGGGCGGCGCAGCGATTGCGATGTTCGGCATGGTCGCCGCCACCGGGATCAAGATTCTCCAGGAAGCCGACATCGGTGACCGTCGCAACCAGTTGCTGGTGGCGGTGAGCATCGGCATGGGCCTGATCCCGGTTGTACGCCCGGAGTTTTTCGCCCACCTGCCCGTGTGGATAAGCCCGATCACCCACAGTGGCATCGCCATGGCCACCCTCAGCGCGCTGACGCTGAACCTGCTGTTCAACATCCTTGGTGGCGCCGAACGCGCGGCCATTAACGACTGCCACGCTCACACTCATTGATCTGACGGATAACCAAGGGGGCCTGCCTGTGGCCAGCCCCCTGGCCACAACCTGCGCCTCAAAAATAAAAACAAGAGGGAGCAACAGATGATTCGGACACAAACCAACGTGTTGTTGAGTGGTGGCCTGCTGGCCGCGAGTCAAGCCATGGCCGGCGATCTACTGCTGTGGCAGACCAACAGCCTGAGCTACCTGTACGGCAAGAACTTCGCGATCAACCCGGCGATCCAGCAGACGATCACCTTCGAACACGCCGACCGCTGGAAGTACGGCGACAACTTCATGTTCATCGACAGCACCTGGTACAACGGCGAGCAAGACCGCAACAAAGGGGCTCACGCCTATTACGGCGAATTCAGCCCACGCCTCTCCTTCGGCAAAATCCTCGACCGCCGTTTCGAATTCGGCCCGATCAAGGACGTGCTGCTGGCCATGACCTACGAGAACGGCGAAGACGACACCGAGGCCTACCTGATTGGCCCCGGTTTCGACCTCGCGGTACCGGGCTTCAACTTTTTCACCCTGAACTTCTATTACCGCCAGACCGAAGGTTCGCGCCCTGGCGATGATGTCTGGCAAATCAGTCCGGCCTGGTCCTACACCCTGCCACTGGGCAACTCGAACCTGTTGATCGACGGCTACATCGACTGGGTGGTGGATAACGACCAGAACGCCCGCGGCACCTATCACGCCAACCTGCACTTCAACCCGCAGATCAAATACGACCTGGGCAAAGCCCTGGGCTGGCGCGAGAAACAGGTGTATGTCGGCACCGAATACAGCTACTGGAAGGACAAATACGGCGTCCAGGACAGCTCCCGTTTCAATACCAATGAAAACACCGCCAGCCTGCTGGTAAAGGTGCACTTCTAATGCTGCCCCGCAACCGTGCCTCAAACCTGTCGTCGGTGCGCCGTTGCGGAGCACTTGAGACCTGGCCGAGGAGTCAGTATTCTCCGCGGCCGCCCGAATCCGGTTTAAAAAAAAGCCCGGATGTAAAACCTGACCAGAAAGCCAACTTATCCCGGCACTGGCAGGCACCAAGGCACTCCAAAACCCCTCTCAATCGACCGCTCTTGAGCCGCCGAACGGGAGTTTTTTTGCTTTTTGAAAGCCTTGGCTCAGCTCTTGCTAACAGCACTAAAGCTGACCGAATGGATGATTTTTTACCGCTACAGAAACAGGCGCCACACCAGAGCGCCGACTTTAAAAAAACAACGTGGAACCACCTACTTTTTGGGAGCAACCGAATGAAACGTACGTGCACTAGCCTGATGCTGGCGGGATCATTGCTGGCGGGGGGTCAGGCCATGGCCGGCGACTTGCTGCAATGGCAGAACAACAGCCTGAGCTACCTCTATGGCAAGGACTTCCAGGTCAACCCGCGCATCCAGCAGACGGTGACCTTTGAACACGCCGACGGTTGGAAATACGGCGACAACTTCTTTTTCATCGACAAGATCTTCTACAACGGCAAGGAAGACGCCTTCGCGGGCAAGAACAGCCACTACGGCGAGCTCAGTCCGCGCCTGTCGTTCAACAAGATCTTCGACCAGAAGTTCGAGTTCGGCCCGATCAAGGACGTCCTGCTGGCCATGACCTACGAGTTCGGTGAAGACGATACCGAGTCCTACCTGATCGGCCCTGGTTTTGACCTGGCCATCCCGGGCTTCGACTACTTCCAGTTGAACTTCTACAACCGCCACACCGAAGGCGACCGCCCGGGCGACAACATCTGGCAGGTCACGCCAGTCTGGTCCTACACCATCCCGGTGGGCGGCTCGGACGTGCTGATCGACGGCTTCATGGACTGGGTCGTCGACAACGACGTGAACAAAAAAGGCGAATACCACGCCAACCTGCACTTCAATCCGCAGGTCAAATACGACCTGGGCAAGGCGTTGAATCTGGGTGCCAAGCAGCTGTACGTCGGTGTCGAGTATGACTACTGGAAAAACAAGTACGGTATCGAAGACAGCCAGGGCTTCAAGACCGATCAGAGCGTGACCAGCTTCCTGGTCAAGGTTCACTTCTGATCCGGCGACGTCTGTAAAGACGCCTTCGCGGGCAAGCCCGCTCCCACAGTGACTGTCGTCGAATTCAAATTTTACTTACGACGAAACTACCTGTGGGAGCGGGCTTGCCCGCGATTGGCTGCACCACAAATCTCAAACGGGGATGACAGGCTCTGCCAACCCCAGAAACCGGCACAACTCCCCGCGCTTGGCCAACGCATCCCGTCGCCCCAGTTCGATCAATTCGCTGCAATACCCCGCCTCGAACAGCAGATAACTCAGCACCCCCGCCCCGCTGGTCTTGGTCGCACCCGGCCCGCGCAGAAACAGGCGCAATGCCGCCGGCAATTCCTGGCGATGGCGCGCGGCAATCTCGTCGATCGGCTGGCTCGGTGAAATCACCAATACGTCCACCGGCGCCACGCCCAAAGCACGGATGGGTGTACCGTCGGGCATCAGGTGACTGAACTGGTTCAGGCGCTGCAACAACTCGATGTCGCTTTCCAGGCTGTCAATGAACGTACTGTTGAGCATGTGCCCACCGATCTGCGCCAGAGTCGGCTGCTGACCGGTATAGCTGCGCGGCAAGGGTTGTTGCGGGTCGACTCCACGGGGGTTGCCGCTGACGCCCACCACCAGCACCCGACTGGCGCCCAGATGCAACGCAGGGCTGATCGGCGCCGACTGACGCACCGCGCCATCACCGAAATACTCTTCGCCGATTTTCACCGGGGCAAATAGCAGCGGAATCGCCGAACTGGCGAGTAGATGTTCAACCGACAGTTGGGTGGGAACGCCGATGCGTCGATGGCGCAACCAGGCATCGATCTTGCCGCCGCCCTGATAGAAGGTGACTGCCTGGCCGGACTCATAACCGAATGCGGTGACCGCCACCGCATGCAACTGTTGCTGTGCGATCGCTTCGGCGATGCCGCCCATATGCAGCTTGTCGTTGAGCAGATCCCGCAGCGGAGAACTGTTGAGCAGCGCCACCGGCATGTGCCTGCCGATGCCGAGCAAACTGTGGCTGACGAAGCGGCTGGCCTGGCGGATCACCCCGGGCCAGTCGCTGCGCAATACCAGATGACTGCGAAAGCCCTGCCAGAAGGCCGTCAGGCGTTCGATGGCGTTACGAAAATCCATCGCACCGCTGGCGAGGCTGACGGCGTTGATCGCGCCCGCCGAGGTGCCGACGATCACCGGAAACGGATTGCGGGCCCCCGGCGGCAGCAATTCGGCAATCGCCGCCAGCACCCCGACCTGATAGGCCGCCCGAGCCCCGCCACCGGAAAGAATCAACCCTGTTACCGGTTCAACTGGACTCATCGCAACACTCCATGGTGCTTGGGAAAACGGTTACTCAACCGCGCTTGGCGTACAGCTTGGGCTCGCCCGGTGGACGGCTCTTGAAGCGGCGGTGGGCCCACAGGTATTGCTCGGGATGCTCGCGCAGAACGCTTTCGATCCATTGGTTGATGCGCAGGCAGTCCTCTTCTTCGGTTTCGCCGGGGAAGCCTTCGAGCGGCGCATGGATCACCAGGCGATAGCCGCTGCCGTCCGCCAGACGCTCCTGGGTGAACGGCACCACCAACGCCTTGCCCAGCCGAGCAAACTTGCTCGTGGCGGTGACGGTCGCGGCCTGAATGCCGAACAGCGGCACGAAGATGCTTTGCTTGGCGCCGTAGTCCTGATCCGGTGCGTACCAGATCGCCCGGCCCGAGCGCAGCAATTTGAGCATGCCGCGTACGTCTTCGCGTTCCACCGCCAGCGAATCGAGGTTGTGCCGCTCGCGGCCCTGGCGCTGGATGTAGTCGAACAGCGGATTCTTGTGCTCGCGGTACATGCCGTCGATGGTGTGCTGCTGACCGAGCAACGCCGCGCCGATTTCCAGCGTCGTGAAGTGCAGGGCCATCAGGATCACGCCCTTGCCCTCACGCTGGGCCTGCTGCAAATGCTCCAGCCCTTCGATATGAGCGAGACTCGCCAGGCGCTTGCGCGACCACCACCAGCTCATCGCCATCTCAAAGAAAGCGATGCCGGTGGAGGCGAAGTTCTCCTTGAGCAGGCGTTTGCGTTCGGCGGCGGTTTTTTCCGGAAAACACAGCTCCAGATTGCGCTTGGCAATGCGCCGTCTGTCGCCGGCGACCCGATACATCAAAGAACCCAGGACACGACCGACCCACAGCAGTGCCGGATACGGCAACTGGACGATCAGCCACAACAGCCCCAGGCCACACCACAGCGGCCAGAAACGTGGAGATAGAAATGCTTTTCGAAAACGCGGGCGGTCCATTAATGCTTCCGGAATGACAATGGCCGCGCATTCTACATCGTTCGACCCGGCTTGCGGCCCGCGGGCGTTCTCGTTATAAGTCTCGGCACTTTTAGTGACAAGTCGTTGTATGCCGACCATGAGCCAAACCGAACCGCTAGACCAAGATCCCGTGTTCCAGTTGAAGGGCAGCATGCTGGCCATTACGGTGCTGGAACTGGCCCGTAACGACCTCGAAAGCCTTGATCGGCAACTGGCCGCCAAGGTCGCCCAGGCGCCAAACTTCTTCAGCAACGCGCCACTGGTACTGGCCCTGGACAAACTCCCGGCCAATGAAGGCGCGGTCGATCTGCCCGGGCTGATGCGCGTCTGCCGCCAGCATGGCCTGCGTACCCTGGCGATCCGCGCCAGCCGCATCGAAGACATTGCCGCCGCCATCGCGGTCGACCTGCCGGTGCTGCCACCGTCCGGCGCCCGGGAGCGTCCACTGGACCTGACCGAAGGCGAACCGAAGAAAAAACCGGAAAAACCACCCGAGCCGACCATCAAGCCGACGAAAATCATCACCTCGCCGGTACGCGGTGGCCAGCAGATTTATGCCCAGGGCTGCGATCTGGTGGTGATCTCCTCGGTCAGCCCGGGGGCGGAACTTCTCGCCGATGGCAACATCCATGTATACGGCCCGATGCGTGGTCGCGTGTTGGCCGGCGTCAAGGGCGACACCAAGGCGCGGATTTTCTGTCAGCAAATGAGTGCTGAACTGATTTCCATCGCCGGGCATTACAAGGTTTCCGAAGATCTGCGCCGCGACCCTCTATGGGGTTCGGGTGTGCAGGTCAGCCTGTCCGGCGACGTGTTGAACATCATTCGGCTTTAACGGATACTGCCGCATTTTCCAAGCATCTCTAAAACGTAGCGAAAACGGCTCAAACGAAGTAGGAAAAAGGCCGAAAGCAGTGTTTACCGGGGGTAAGCGCCGCTCTAAACCGGATTCCAGCCAAGGCTGTCCGACTGCAGTAGTTTTTCAGGAGATGTTTTTCAGGGACTGAAAAGTCCTTTTTCCTTAGGGGTGAAACACCTTGGCCAAGATTCTCGTGGTTACATCCGGCAAGGGTGGTGTGGGTAAGACCACCACCAGCGCCGCTATCGGTACCGGCCTCGCTCTGCGCGGCCACAAAACAGTGATCGTCGACTTCGACGTGGGCTTGCGTAACCTCGACCTGATCATGGGTTGCGAGCGCCGCGTGGTGTATGACTTCGTCAACGTGGTGAACGGCGAAGCCAACCTGCAACAGGCCCTGATCAAAGACAAGCGCCTGGAAAACCTCTACGTGCTGGCCGCCAGCCAGACCCGAGATAAAGACGCGCTGACCGTCGAAGGCGTGGAAAAAGTCCTGATGCAACTCAAGGAAGACTTTGAGTTCGTGGTCTGCGACTCCCCGGCAGGCATCGAGAAAGGCGCCCACCTGGCCATGTACTTCGCCGATGAAGCGATCGTCGTGACCAACCCGGAAGTCTCCTCGGTACGTGACTCCGATCGCATGCTCGGCCTGCTGGCCAGCAAGTCCCGTCGTGCCGAACGCGGCGAAGACCCGATCAAGGAACACCTGCTGATTACCCGTTATCACCCGGAACGTGTGAGCAAAGGCGAAATGCTCGGCGTAGAAGACGTCAAGGAGATCCTTTCGGTGACCCTGCTCGGCGTGATCCCTGAATCCCAGGCGGTGCTCAAGGCATCCAACCAGGGTGTTCCGGTGATTCTCGACGACCAGAGCGATGCCGGCCAGGCCTACAGCGATACCGTAGATCGCCTGCTGGGCAAGACCGTGGATCATCGATTCCTCGATGTACAGAAGAAGGGATTCTTCGAGCGCCTGTTTGGAGGCAACTAAGCAATGAACCTTTTTGACTTCTTTCGTGCCAACAAAAAGCAAAGCACCGCGTCGGTAGCGAAAGAGCGTCTACAGATCATCGTGGCGCACGAACGCGGCCAACGCAGTACCCCGGACTACCTGCCGGCCTTGCAGAAGGAACTGGTCGAGGTGATCCGCAAGTACGTCAATATCGGGTCCGATGACGTGCATGTCGCACTGGAAAGCCAGGGCAGTTGCTCGATTCTGGAACTCAATATCACCCTGCCAGATCGCTGAGTCGATCCGCCAGGAGCCACGGCGGCTCAGGTCCCTTCTGCAACCGGAAGGGACCTGAGCCGCCGTTGGCGTTTGTTACGAGGCTGTTTTAATGCCGTTGTCCAACATCCACATCATCCATCAGGATGCCGCCGTACTGGTGGTGAACAAACCGACCCTGTTGCTCTCTGTCCCTGGCCGGGCCGATGACAACAAGGACTGCCTGATTACCCGCCTGCAGGAAAACGGCTACCCGGAAGCGCGAATTGTCCACCGGCTGGACTGGGAGACTTCCGGCATCATCCTGCTAGCCCGCGACCCGGACACCCATCGCGAGCTGTCTAGGCAATTTCACGACCGCGAAACCGAAAAGGCCTACACAGCCCTGTGCTGGGGTCAGCCGGAACTGGACAGCGGCAGCATCGACCTGCCCTTGCGCTACGACCCGCCGACCAAGCCGCGCCACGTGGTCGACCATGAATTCGGCAAACATGCGCTGACCTTCTGGC
This sequence comes from Pseudomonas sp. GL-R-26, assembly GCF_019947365.1. NCBI lineage: Bacteria > Pseudomonadati > Pseudomonadota > Gammaproteobacteria > Pseudomonadales > Pseudomonadaceae > Pseudomonas > Pseudomonas sp. GL-R-26. The sequence goes on from NZ_JAGYGI010000030.1 coordinate 18,272, forward strand.
GAGTGCTCGAACGTTGTGGCGACTGGTGCCGCGTCGAACTGACACCGATCACCGGCCGCTCCCACCAGTTGCGCGTGCACATGCTCTCGATTGGCCATCCGCTGCTGGGTGACGGGCTTTATGCCCATGAACAGGCTTTGGCGGCCTGGCCGCGCCTGTGCCTGCACGCGAGCATGCTCAGCTTCACCCACCCGCAAAGTGGCGAGCGCCTGCGCTTCGAGTGCCCGGCACCGTTTTAGACGTACTTCAATCCTGTGGGAGCGAGCTTGCTCGCGATCTGGCCGGCACATCCAGCATTAGTGCTGGCTGATACTCCGCTATCGCGAGCAAGCTCGCTCCCACAGGGACTCTGTACACCATTCAGTGCGACGCCATTTACCAAGCCAATACGTTAAACTGGCGCCACTGCTGTCTGGAGCTACTTTATGCGCGAAGAGTTGAACCAAGGCCTGATCGATTTCCTCAAGGCCTCCCCTACCCCGTTCCATGCCACCGCCAGCCTTGTTCAGCGCCTGGAAGCGGCGGGCTATCAACGTCTCGACGAGCGTGAGCCGTGGAACACCGAAGCCAACGGTCGCTACTACGTCACCCGTAATGACTCTTCGATTGTCGCGATCAAGATGGGCCGCCATTCACCGTTGCACGGTGGCATTCGCCTGGTCGGCGCCCACACCGACAGCCCGTGCCTGCGGGTCAAGCCGCAACCGGAGCTGCAACGCCAGGGTTTCTGGCAACTGGGTGTCGAAGTCTATGGCGGCGCTCTACTGGCGCCATGGTTCGACCGTGACCTGTCCCTGGCCGGCCGCGTAACCTTCCGTCGCGACGGCAAGGTCGAAAGCCAGTTGATCGACTTCAAGGCTCCCGTTGCGATCATTCCGAACCTGGCGATTCACCTCAACCGTGAAGCCAACATGGGCTGGGCCATCAACGCCCAGACCGAACTGCCGCCGATCCTCGCGCAGTTTGCCGGTGACGAGCGCGTGGACTTCCGCGCGGTGCTCACCGATCAACTGGCCCGCGAACACGGCCTGAACGCTGACGTGGTGCTCGATTACGAGTTGAGCTTCTACGACACCCAAAGCGCTGCGGTCATTGGCCTGCATGGCGACTTCATCGCCGGTGCGCGTCTGGACAACCTGCTGTCGTGCTACGCCGGCCTGCAAGCGCTGCTAACCGCCGACACCGACGAAACCTGCGTGCTGGTCTGCAACGACCACGAAGAAGTCGGTTCCTGCTCGGCCTGCGGTGCCGACGGCCCGATGCTTGAGCAAACCTTGCGTCGCCTGCTGCCTGAAGGTGATGAATTCGTACGCACCATTCAGAAATCCCTGCTGGTTTCGGCTGACAACGCCCACGGCGTGCATCCGAACTACGCCGACAAACACGACGCCAACCACGGTCCGAAACTCAACGCCGGCCCGGTGATCAAGGTCAACAGCAACCAGCGCTACGCCACCAACAGCGAAACCGCCGGGTTCTTCCGTCACCTGTGCATGGCTGAAGAAGTGCCGGTGCAAAGCTTCGTGGTGCGCAGCGACATGGGCTGTGGTTCGACCATCGGCCCGATCACCGCCAGCCACCTGGGCGTGCGCACCGTGGACATCGGCCTGCCGACGTTCGCCATGCACTCGATCCGCGAACTGTGCGGCAGCCATGACCTGGCGCATCTGGTCAAGGTATTGAGCGCGTTCTACGCGTGCCGCGAGTTGCCGTAAATCTGATGCAATGAGGGACTCATGTGGCGAGGGGGCTTGCCCCCGTTGGGCTGCGCAGCAGCCCCAAGCATTTCTGTCAGACAGACTACATTGGCAGATTTGCGACCGCTTCGCGGTCGAACGGGGCGGTGCGGCGTTCCGACAAGCCCCCTCGCCACAAAAGCTCGCTGACCATGCAGCATCCATGACTCACTTCTGATACATATCACACCGGCCGCATCAAAAGCGGCCTAGACTTCAAGTATCCCTTCGACAAGGCTGTCTCCATGATTTCGATGTCTACCTTCCACGCCATGCTGATTCCGATTCTTGCCGGGATGCTCCTGCTGGCCGTCGGCTTCAACTTTCGCGATAAAAATGCCGGCGTGTTTGCCATGTGGATCGGCATGCTGACCATTCTCGCGACCGTGGTGATCAAGATCCTCGCCAAACTCAACGAATAATTCATCGCCCTTGGCTCGCATTGATTTTGATGGGCTCGTACACTCGGTCGATCCGCTCCCTGCGAGGTTGACCGCCTAGTGTTCGCTCGTCTTTTTGCCCTCCCGTGTATTGTCCTTGTCTGCCTGATGACGCTGCTATCAGTAGCGCCTGCCCAAGCGGCCGGCCTGCCAGGCCTGCTCAACAACCAGGCCAAGGCGCAGCCCGAAGCACAGGTACCGCTGGGGCAATCCCTGGACGAAGTGATCAAGTCACTGGAAAACGACCAGCAACGCAGCAAGCTGCTGGCCGACCTGAAAAAGCTCCGTGACACCACCAAACAGGCCCAGCCGATTACCGAAGAAGGTGTGCTGGGCCTGATTGGCGGAACCCTGGCCAATTTCGAGAAGAAGTTTTCCGGCGACGACAGTCCCCTCACACGCTGGTCCAGTGAGTTCGATCAGGCCAGGGAAGAACTGGTGGCGCTGGCGCTGCCGGCCAATGAATGGCTGCCCATGCTGTTCGCCTTCGCCATGATCCTGATGGTCTGGAGCCTGCTGGCCGCCACCCTGATCTGGATCAGCCACCGCGTGCGGATGCGTTTCGGCCTGACCGAAGAACTACCGCAGCATCCCCGGGCCCTGGACATGTTGCGTTTTGCGCTGCGCAAACTCGGACCATGGCTGATCGCCCTGGTGATCACGGTCTACATGAGCTACGCCCTGCCCTCGTCCCTGGGCAAGAGCCTGGCGATGGTGCTGGCCTATGCACTGGTGGTCGGCACCTGCTTCTCGGCCATCTGCGTGATTGCCTTTTCCCTGCTCGACGGCCCACACCGTCACTGCGCCTTGTACATCCTGCGGCACCAGGCGTTTCGGCCGCTGTGGCTGATCGGCAGCTTCGCCGCGTTTGGCGAAGCCCTGAGCGATCCGCAACTGGTCAACAGCCTCGGCAGCCATCTGGCCCACACCGCCGCGACCGTTGCCAATGTCCTGGCCGCGCTCTCCACGGGGCGCTTCATCCTGCGCTTCCGCCGGCCGATCGCCCACCTGATCCGCAATCAGCCGCTGTCCCGTCGCCTGACCCGCCGCGCCCTCAACGACACCCTGTCGATTCTCGGCACCTTCTGGTACGTGCCGGCGCTGGTGCTGGTGGCCATCTCGCTCTTCGCAACGTTCATTTCTGCTGGCGACACCAGCACCGCCCTGCGCCAGTCGCTGATCTGTACCGTCTTGCTGGTGCTGTGCATGGTCATCAACGGCCTGGTACGCCGCCACGCCCTCAAACCCCAGCAAGGCATACGGCGTTACGCCGTGTATTCGGAACGGCTGAAAAACTTCTTCTACACCATCGTCCATCTGTTGGTGTGGCTGGCTTTCATCGAACTCGGTCTGCGAGTCTGGGGCATGTCGTTGATCCGCTTTACCGAAGGTGATGGCCACGAAGTCAGCGTCAAACTGTTCAGCCTCGCCGGCACGCTGCTGTTCGCCTGGCTGATCTGGATTCTCAGCGACACGGCCGTGCATCATGCTCTGACCCGCTCGCGCAAAGGCCTGGCCAACGCCCGCGCGCAGACGATGATGCCGCTGATCCGCAATGTGCTGTTCATAGCGATTTTTATCGTCGCGCTGATTGTCGCCCTGGCGAACATGGGCATGAACGTCACGCCCTTGCTGGCCGGTGCCGGTGTGATCGGTCTGGCCATCGGTTTTGGTGCACAATCGCTGGTAGCCGACCTGATTACCGGGTTGTTCATCATCATCGAAGACTCCCTGGCCATCGACGACTACGTGGATGTCGGCGGCCACCTCGGCACAGTCGAAGGCCTGACCATCCGCACCGTGCGCCTGCGGGACATCGACGGCATCGTCCACACCATTCCGTTCAGTGAAATCAAAAGCATCAAGAACTACTCCCGGGAATTCGGCTACGCGATCTTCCGGGTAGCGGTGCCGGCCAACATGGACATCGACAACGCCATCAAACTGATGCGCGAAGTCGGCCAGAAAATGCGCACCGATCCGCTGCAGCGACGCAATATCTGGTCGCCGCTGGAGTTCCAGGGGGTGGAAAGTTTCGAGTCGGGCAACGCCATCCTTCGCGCCCGTTTCAAGACCGCGCCGATCAAGCAGTGGGAAGTGTCGCGAGCGTTCAACCTGTCACTCAAACGGCACATGGATGAAGCCGGGATGGATCTGGCTATGCCGCGGATGAGTGTGCAGGTGGTTACCCCAGGCATAAACACGGGCGAACAACAGCAATAACAGTGAGTAGCAGCCCTGAAACCAGGGCTGCTGTTGCTGCGATAATTATCGTGCAACACCTCGTTTTTCAATCGTTAACTCAATTGGCGCATAGATGGTTGTATCAGGAGCATCGAGGCGGCGGTATCTCCAAGCCCCTTCCTCCATCGCCAAATAGGTGCCGTTGCCTTTCTTGTCTAACCTCGGCACCGCTAGAATAAAATTATATTCCACATCTTGATCATCAAATGCATCTTCACCGGCGAATTCCTGCTGCACCCGATACCAATCAATAGTGCGCAGGTATATATATTGTACATCTTCAGAAAAATCATTCAACGTCACGACACGACTTTCGGCACTCATCAAATCAAAAACATTTGAACTGTCCGACACCTGAAGATATCCCGAGTCCGGCGAATCAATATCTTTTCCGGCATATTCCCCATCCACCACCGAAATCATGTAGTGACCGGAAAAAAACTGAAAATGCAACTTGGTTGGAACCGATGGCAAGGAACGTGTCAGAAGACGTTCAGACTCTACAATCACCGATCGCCCGTGGATTTTCATAGTCGCGATAAACGACAACCCTGTACTGTTATACATACTATATCCTTATTCTCTAACAACTCCATTAGTGCGCCGACCGGCACACCCACAGCAAATATACAGCGACCCTAAAAAGACGCCAGCCAATATAAAACCAATAATTATCACTATATGTATATCACACAGGAAAAATCTCTAAGCACAAACATAACAACCAACGACTTACCACCAAGAAAAACCATTTATTACTTAAACTAAAATCAACTTACATCAACCCCCACATGAATCGCATCATGCCGCCAGAACTCCAGATCACAGTCGATCAAGCGTTCATGCTGGTCATAGTTCACCCGGGCAATCTGCAGGCCCGGGCTGCCCACCGAAACTTTCAACGCCGCCGCCGCTTCCACCGACAACGCCGTGGGCACAATCTCGAAGCGCACCCGCCCGTAGTGCAGGTCGTAATGCCGCGCATACAACTCGGTGATCGACTGATTCAAATCGAAATCGAGAATCCCCGGAAAGTACTGCGGGTTGAGATAGTGCTCTACATACAGCACCAGCCGCCCATCAATTCGCCGTGAGCGGCAGATCTGGATCACGCTCGACAGCGCCGGCAATTGCAACCAGGCACACACCGCCGCCGATGCCGGTTGCAATCGCGCCGAAATCACCTCGGTGGACGGCACCCGCCCCTGGGCGCTGACCATCGCGTGAAAGTGGCTGCGTTGCATGAGGTTGTAGGCCAGGCGTGGCGGCGAGACGAACCAGCCGCGACGCTCCTCACGATAAATCTGCCCGTGTGATTCCAACTGCAACAGCGCCTCACGCAAAGTGATCCGCGTTGTGCCGAACAATTCACTGAGCTTGCGCTCGGCCGGCAATTTGCTGCCGGGGGTCAACAGTCCGTGGTCGATCTGCTCCTGAAGCACCTGGCCGATGGCTGTTACCGCTTTTGTTGCCTCTTCACGCATCAACGTTTCCTTTCTGGACTAGACCAGCACCATTTCAGGGCAGAACCACAGCGTAAACCGGCTCATTCAATAGTCTGCAAGCGTAGGCAGCGCAGATGACCGAGATGTGACAAAGCCGCCCAACGGTCGCCATTCTCTGGCCTCAACAACCTGCAATTCATCGGCCAAGTCCCTGCCCTCCGGGGCCTTGACCATGGTCTACGCTTAGCAGGCCAGTCGCGATACCGCTGAACAAAAAGTCATTCCGGGCGACGAACGACATCAAAGTGTCATCCAGCCCCCTTAAATTGGCTCAGGTATTGCTGACCTAGACCAACACGAACCGCAATCGTAGCGTTGAACACGACCCAAGGAGCTTCGGAATGAAAAAGCTTTTCCTGGCATCACTGTTAGGCTCGACCATCGCAATGTGTACCGCCGCCATGGCGGCCGATGATCTGAAAACCCTGGAAGCCGCTGCAAAAGCGGAAGGCGCCGTCAACAGCGTCGGTATGCCCAATGACTGGGCCAACTGGGCCGGCACCTGGAAAGACCTGAGCGACAAGTACGGCCTCAAGCACATCGACACCGACATGAGCTCCGCCCAGGAGATCGCCAAGTTCGCCGCGGAAAAAGACAACGCCAGCGCCGACATCGGCGACGTGGGTGCAGCGTTCGGCCCGATCGCGGTCAAGCAAGGCGTGGTCCAGCCCTACAAGCCTTCGACCTGGGATCAGGTTCCAGCCTGGGCCAAGGACAAGGACGGCAACTGGGCACTGGCCTACACCGGCACCATCGCTTTCATCGTCAACAAGAAGTTGCTGCACGGTTCCGACGCCCCAACCAAGTGGGCTGACCTCAAGGGCGGTAAATACAAGGTTTCCATCGGTGACGTGAGCACCGCGGCCCAGGCCGCCAACGGCGTGCTGGCTGCGGCACTGGCCAACGGTGGCGACGAGAAAAACCTCAAGCCTGCCCTGGATCTGTTCGCCGACATCGCCAAGCAAGGTCGCCTGTCGATGTCCAACCCGACGATCGCCACCATGGAAAAAGGCGAAATCGAAGTCGGCGTGGTCTGGGACTTCAACGGCCTGAGCTACAAGGCCAAGATGGCCAACCCGGATGACTACGTGGTGCTGATCCCGTCCGATGGCTCGGTGATCTCCGGCTACACCACCATCATCAACAAGTATGCGAAAAACCCGAACGCCGCCAAGCTGGCCCGGGAATACATCTTCAGCGACGCCGGCCAGATCAACCTGGCCAAAGGCAATGCCCGTCCGATCCGTGCCGAACACCTGACCCTGCCAGCCGAGGTGCAGGCCAAGCTGCTGCCTAACGAGCAGTACAAGAAGGTCACGCCGATCAAGGACGCGGATGCCTGGGAAAAGACCTCCAAGGCCCTTCCTCAGAAGTGGCAGGAAGAAGTCATCATCAATATGCAGTAACCGGCTAGATCCCCATTTCGGGATCTGATGGAGATCCAAATGTGGGAGCGAGCCTGCTCGCGATGGCGGACTGACAGTCGACAACGATGTGACTGTTCCTCAGCCTTCGCGAGCAGGCTCGCTCCCACAAGGGATTGATTGCGTACTTGAATCATCTGTTTCACGGAGTCATCGCCCCTATGAAGCACAACGTCATCCTTGTCGTGCTCGACGGCCTCAACTACGAGGTCGCCCGCCACGCTATGGGGCATCTGCAGGCTTATGCCGGTGCAGGACGTGCCGCACTCTACAAACTGGAGTGCGAGTTGCCAGCCCTGTCCCGCCCGCTGTACGAATGTATCCTGACCGGCGTTCCGCCCATCGACAGCGGTATTGTCCACAACAACGTTTCGCGCCTGTCCAACCAGCGCAGCATCTATCACTACGCCACCGACGCCGGTCTCGTGACTGCGGCGGCGGCTTATCACTGGGTCAGCGAACTGTACAACCGTTCGCCCTTCGTGGCGGCCCGGGATCGTCACACCAATGACCCGCAACTGCCGATCCAGCACGGGCATTTCTACTGGAGCGATCACTACCCGGATTCGCACCTGTTCGCCGACGCCGAAAACCTGCGCCTGCGCCACACGCCGAACTTTTTGCTGATCCACCCGATGAACATCGACGACGCTGGGCACAAGCACGGCCTCGACACCCCGCAGTACCGCAACAGCGCCCGCTCGGCCGACATCATCCTGGCCGACTACCTGCAAGGCTGGCTCGATGCCGGCTATCAGGTGCTGGTCACCGCCGACCACGGCATGAACAACGACCGCTCCCACAACGGCCTGCTGCCGGAAGAACGTGAAGTGCCGCTGTTCGTTCTCGGTGACGCGTTCAGCCTCGACGCCAGTGCCGCCCCGAAACAGACCGAGATCTGCGGCACCGTCTGCCAGCTGCTCGGCGTGCCCCACGACAAACCGGTCTGCCGGGAGCTGTTGAAATGAGTTCCATGACCCGCAGCAAATGGCTGGCAGTCTTATGCCTGGTCCCGTTCGCGCTGTTCTTCATCGTGTTCGAGATCGCACCGCTGACCTGGGTGATGATCAACAGCCTGCAGTCGGAAGAGTTCGGCTGGGGCCTCGCCAATTTCAGCAAAATCTTCAGCTCGAAGTTTTACCTGCAGGCCATCCAGTACAGCCTTGAGATCAGCTTCTGGTCCAGCGTGTTCGGAATCGTCATCGCGATACTGGGCGCCTACTCCCTGCGCCGGGTCGATTCGAAACTGCGCAACTTCGTCAACGCCTTCGCCAACATGACCAGCAACTTCGCCGGTGTGCCCCTGGCCTTCGCGTTCATCATTTTGCTCGGCTTCAACGGCAGCTTCACCATCATGCTCAAGCAGGCCGGAATCATTCAGGACTTCAACCTGTACTCGAAAACCGGGCTGATCATTCTCTACACCTACTTCCAGATTCCCCTCGGCGTGCTGCTGCTGTACCCAGCGTTCGATGCGCTGCGCGAAGACTGGCGCGAGTCCGCTGCGCTACTCGGCGCCGACGGCTGGCAGTACTGGCGACACATCGGCTTGCCGGTGTTGACGCCGGCACTGTTGGGCACCTTTGTGATCCTGCTGGCCAACGCCCTCGGTGCCTACGCCACGGTGTACGCCTTGACCACCGGCAACTTCAACGTGCTGACGATCCGCATCGCGGCGATGGTGTCCGGTGACATTTCCCTGGACCCGAACCTGGCCAGCGCCCTGGCCGTGGTGCTGGTGGCCTTGATGACCCTGGTGACCATCGTGCATCAGTTGCTGTTGAAGAGGAGCTACCATGTCTCGCGCTGAACTGGGGCCCACCGGTGTCTATCACCGCGTCGTGGTGTACCTGCTGTTTGCCATCCTGCTGTTGCCGCTGGCCGGCACGCTGATCTACTCGATCGCCAGCAGTTGGTCGGCGACCGTCCTGCCCAGCGGTTTCACCCTCAAGTGGTACATCCAGCTGTGGAGCGATCCGCGCTTCCTGAATGCGTTCGGGCAATCGCTGCTGGTCTGCGTTGGCTCGCTGATTCTTTCGGTGGTGCTGATTCTGCCGCTGCTGTTCGTGGTGCATTACCACTTCCCGAAACTCGACGCGCTGATGAACATCCTGATCCTGCTGCCCTTCGCCGTGCCGCCGGTGGTGTCGTCGGTGGGGCTGTTGCAGCTCTACGGTTCCGGACCGTTCGCCATGGTCGGGACGCCGTGGATCCTGATCGGTTGCTACTTCACCGTGGCGCTGCCGTTCATGTACCGGGCGATCACCAACAACCTGCAGGCGATCAACCTGCGCGACCTGATGGACGCCGCCCAGTTGCTCGGCGCCAGCACCTGGCAAGCCGCCTTCCTGGTGGTACTGCCGAACCTGCGCAAAGGACTGATGGTGGCGTTGCTGCTGTCGTTCTCGTTCCTGTTCGGTGAGTTCGTGTTCGCCAACATTCTGGTCGGTACCCGCTACGAAACCCTGCAGGTCTATCTCAACAACATGCGCAACAGCAGCGGCCATTTCACCAGTGCGCTGGTGATTTCCTACTTCTTCTTTGTGCTGGTTCTGACCTGGATTGCCAATATCTTGAACAGGGACAAAAGCGAATGAGCTATGTCAGCGTCCAACATCTTCAGAAAAGCTTCGCGGGCACCACGGTATTCAGCGACATCAATTGCGAAATCCAGAAAGGTGAATTCGTCACCCTGCTCGGCCCGTCCGGTTGCGGCAAATCCACCCTGCTGCGCTGCATCGCCGGCCTGACCTCGGTGGATGGCGGCAAGATCCTGCTCGACGGCCAGGACATCGTGCCGGTGAGCCCGCAGAAACGCGGGATCGGCATGGTGTTCCAGAGCTATGCGCTGTTCCCCAACATGACCGTAGAGCAAAACGTCGCCTTCGGCCTGCGCATGCAAAAGGTCAATGCCGACGACAGCCGCAAACGCGTCGCCGAAGTGCTGAAACTGGTGGAACTCAATGATTTTGCCGCGCGCTACCCGCATCAGCTTTCGGGAGGCCAGTGCCAGCGCGTCGCCCTCGCCCGCTCCCTGGTGACCCGGCCACGCCTGTTGTTGCTGGATGAGCCGTTGTCGGCCCTCGACGCGCGGATTCGCAAGCATCTGCGTGAACAGATTCGTCAGATCCAGCGCGAACTGGGCCTGACCACGATTTTCGTCACACACGATCAGGAAGAAGCCCTGACCATGTCTGACCGGATTTTCCTGATGAATCAGGGAAAAATCGTACAAAGCGGCGACGCCGAAACCCTCTACACCGCACCGGTGGATGTGTTCGCCGCCGGTTTCATCGGCAACTACAACCTGCTGGATGCCGACAGCGCTTCGAAGCTGTTGCAGCGTCCGATCAGCAAGCGCATCGCCATTCGCCCGGAAGCCATCGAACTGAGCCTTAACGGCGAACTGGACGCACAGATACGCAGCCACAGCCTGCTGGGCAACGTGATTCGCTACCGGGTCGAAGCCCGGGGCGTGGAATTGGTGGTGGATGTGCTGAACCGCTCGGCGGCCGACCTGCATCCCGATGGTCAGCGCCTGGCGCTTTCCATCGATCCGACGGCCCTGTGTGAGGTAGCTTGAAGGCAGCTGCAAGTTTCAAGCTGCAAGCTTCAAGTTGTAGACTGCTGACCACCTAAATCCAATTCTTGCAGCTTGCAGCTTGAAGCTTGCAGCTGTTCTCAGAGAGAACCCGATGGCCCTGGCAATTTTTGATCTGGACGAAACCCTGATCCACGGCGACTGCGCCTCACTGTGGAGCGAGCAAATGGTCCGCCTCGGCTGGGTCGATGGCGAATCGTTCCTGCGTCGCGACAAGGAGTTGATGGATGCCTACGGCAGGGGCCATCTGGCCATGGAGGACTACATGGCCTTCAGCCTGGAACCGTTGATTGGTCGTACGCCTGAAGAAGTCGCGCACCTGGTTGGTCCGTGGGTGGAGGACTACATCGAGCCGATCATTTTCAGTGACGCCACCAAAGCCATCGCGGCGCACCGCAAGGCCGGCGACCGGATACTGGTGATCTCGGCCTCGGGCACCCATCTGGTCGCCCCCATCGCCGAGCGCCTGGGCATCGACGAGATTCTCGGCATCGAACTGGAAGTGGCCCATGGCGCTTACACCGGCCATACCGTTGGCACCCTGACCTACCGCGAAGGCAAGATCACCCGCTTGCTGGAGTGGCTGGATGCAGAGGAGGAAAACCTCGAAGGCGCGAGCTTCTATTCCGACTCACGCAATGACCTGCCGCTGTTGCTGAAGGTGGATTTTCCACATGTGGTCAACCCGGATCCGGTGTTGCGCGAGCAGGCTGAAAAGGCGGGCTGGCCGATCCACGACTGGAAATAGTGCGGATCTCCCCTGTGGCGAGGGAGCTTGCTCCCGCTGGGCCGCGAAGCGGCCCTAAAATCAGTCACTGTGGCTAGTCAGGCAAAACCGGTTTTCAGGTTTTGCGGCTGCTTCGCAACCGAGCGGGAGCAAGCTCCCTCGCCACAATGGCTCCCACAGGTTCAGTGTTGTCAGCTCAGGCTTTCATCAATCACCAACACCACCTTCCCCGCCACGGTATTACTCGCCAGCTCGGCAAACGCCGCCTCGGCATCCTTGATCGGGAATGTCCTGGCCAGTTGCGGGCTCAATCGCCCCTCGGCAAACAACGGCCACACGTGCTGGCTCAAATCACTGAACAGATCCGCCTTGAACTGATCATCCCGGCTGCGTAGGGTCGAGCCCAGCAACTGCACGCGCTTGGCCAGCACCTGGGCCAGGTCGAGTTTGGCCTCACGGCCGCCCATCAGACCGATCAACACCCAACGGCCGTCCTGCGCCAGCAACTTGAGGTTCAACGCCGCGTAATTGCCGCCCACCGGGTCGAGAATCACGTCGAACGGCCCCAGATCCTGCAGACTCTCCAGGTCACTGTTACGCACCACCCCGCCTTGGGCGCCCAGCGCTTCGCAGTACGCCAACCGCTCGGCGGAGCCGACGCTGACCCAACAGGGGTTACCAAAGGCCTTGCACAGCTGAATGGCCGCTGAACCAATTCCACTTGCCCCGGCATGCAGAAGCACTTTCTGACCCGGTTTGAGCGCAGCCAGTTGAAACAAATTCAACCAGACTGTTGCATAAACTTCAGGCAATGCCGCCGCCTCGACCAGTGACACTCCGTCGGGAACCGCCAGCACATGCCGCCCGTCGACTACCACCTCTTCGGCCATCCCGCCCCCGGCCAGCAAGGCGCACACCCGATCGCCAACCTGCCAGGAGGACCCGGCGCCAACCTCGCTGATGACCCCCGAGCACTCTAGACCAAGCACTTGACTGGCCCCCGGTGGTGGCGGGTAAAGACCGGCTTTCTGCAATAAATCGGCGCGATTGAGACCCGCTGCCGACACTCGGATGCGAACTTGCCCTACATCGCATGTAGGACTCGGCTCATCAACCCACACCACTTGACCGTCAACGCCTTGCAATGCTTTCACAGTGCCTCCATAGTGAGTCTGGACTGAGCCCGAAGCTATAGCGCCGGGCTTTTTGCATTATGCGACCGGCTCCCAAAGAGCCGGCGACTTCAAAGACGGCCTAATATGCGTTATCAATTGTCCCCGCGTCGAATCAGCATGAAGCATCTGTTCCCCAGCACTGCCCTCGCCTTGTTCATCGGTATCGGCTTGCTGCCGATGTCGGGCAATACATTCGCAGCCAATAGCTGGGACAAGCTTCAACCCGATCGTGACGAAGTGATCGCCAGCCTGAACGTCGTGGAGTTGCTCAAGCGCCACCACTACAGCAAGCCGCCACTCGATGACGCACGCTCGGTAATCATCTACGACAGCTACCTCAAGCTGCTGGATCCGTCGCGCAGCTACTTCATGGCCAGCGACATTGCCGAATTCGACAAGTGGAAGACGCAGTTCGACGATTTCCTCAAGAGCGGCGACCTGAACGCCGGGTTCACCATCTACAAGCGCTACCTGGACCGCGTCAAGGCGCGTCTGGACTTCGCCCTTGCCGAGTTGAACAAGGGTGTCGACAAGATCGACTTCACCACCAAGGAAACCTTGCTGATCGATCGCAAGGACGCCCCTTGGCTCAAATCCACCGCAGAACTCGACGACCTGTGGCGCAAACGCGTCAAGGACGAAGTCCTGCGTCAGAAGATCGCCGGCAAGGATTCCAAGCAGATCCAGGAAACCCTGACCAAGCGCTACAAGAATCAGTTGGCGCGCCTGGACCAGACCCGCTCGGAAGACATCTTCCAGGCGTACATCAACACCTTCGCCATGTCCTACGACCCGCACACCAACTATCTGTCGCCGGATAACGCGGAGAACTTCGACATCAACATGAGCCTGTCCCTCGAGGGCATCGGTGCCGTGTTGCAGAGCGATAACGACCAGGTGAAAGTCGTGCGCCTGGTGCCGGCGGGGCCGGCGGACAAGACCAAGCAGGTCGCACCGGCCGACAAGATCATCGGTGTTGCCCAGGGCAACAAGGAAATGGTCGACGTCGTGGGCTGGCGCCTGGACGAAGTGGTCAAGCTGATCCGTGGTCCGAAGGGCACCGTGGTGCGCCTGGAAGTCATCCCGGCCAGCAATGCCCCGAACGACCAGACCACCAAGATCGTGCCGATCACCCGTGAAGCGGTGAAGCTCGAAGATCAGGCCGTGAAGAAATCGGTCTTGAACCTCAAGCAGGACGGCAAGGACTACAAGCTCGGCGTCATCGAGATCCCGGCGTTCTATCTGGACTTCAAGGCCTTCCGTGCCGGCGACCCGGATTACAAGAGCACCACCCGCGACGTCAAGAAGCTGCTGACCGAGTTGCAGAAAGATAAAGTCGACGGCGTGGTCATCGACTTGCGCAACAACGGCGGCGGCTCCTTGCAAGAGGCTACCGAACTGACAAGCCTGTTCATCGACAAAGGTCCGACCGTGCTCGTGCGTAACGCCGATGGCCGGGTCGATGTCCTGGAAGATGAAAACCCGGGCGCGTTCTACAAGGGCCCGATGGCGTTGCTGGTCAACCGCCTGTCCGCCTCGGCTTCGGAGATTTTTGCCGGCGCCATGCAGGACTACCATCGCGCACTGATCATCGGCGGCCAGACCTTCGGCAAAGGCACCGTGCAGACCATTCAGCCGCTCAACCATGGCGAACTGAAACTGACCCTGGCCAAGTTCTACCGGGTTTCCGGGCAGAGCACCCAGCATCAGGGCGTCTTGCCGGACATCGATTACCCGTCGATCATCGACACCAAGGAAATCGGTGAAAGCGCCCTGCCGGAAGCCATGCCGTGGGACACCATCAAGGCGGCAATCAAGCCTTCGGTCGACCCGTTCAAGCCGTACATTTCGCAGCTCCAGTCCGAGCATGACGTGCGTACGGCCAAAGACGCGGAGTTCGTGTTCATCCGCGACAAACTGGCCCTGGCGCAGAAACTGATGGCCGAGAAAACCGTCAGCCTCAATGAATTCGACCGTCGTGCCCAGCACGCTGACATCGAAGCCAAACAGCTGGCCATGGAAAACATCCGTCGCAAGGCCAAGGGCGAAGAACCGCTCAAAGAGCTGAAGAAAGAAGACGAGGACGCCATTGCGGCCGAGGAAGACAAGACCAAACCGGAAGACGACGCCTACCTCAGCGAAACAGGGCGGATTCTGCTGGACTACCTGAAACTCAACACGGCAGTGGCCAAGCACTGAGTTTGTGCAAACAACTGATGGCAATTTAATGCTGACGCCCCTGTAGCGTCATCAAACAGTCATCATTCTGTCGTGAAATAAAGGACCGGGCGTGCTCTTTTTACCAAGGGCACGCCCGGTCCTTTTTTTATTGCCAGAGATCGCCATGACCACAACCGAACAGCTGAGTGCCTTGAGCTCGATCCTGAGTCAAAGCGGTTTACACAGTCTGTTCCAACCGATCATCAGCCTCTCTGAACGACGCATCCTCGGTTACGAAGCCCTCAGTCGCGGCCCCTCCAACAGCCCTCTGCACTCCCCTGTCGCCCTGTTCGCCGTCGCCCGCCAGGCCGGTCGCCTGAGCGAGCTGGAAATTGCCTGCCGCGAAAGCGCTTGCCGACGCTTCAATGAGCAACAACTGCCTGGCATGTTGTTCCTTAACGTGTCCCCGGAGTCCCTGCTCGAAGCGGCCCATCAACCGGGGCGCACCCTGCAATTGCTGCAGGACTTCGGCATCCCGCCGAGCCAGGTGGTCATCGAGCTCACGGAACAGACGCCAACAGACGATTTCCAGCTGCTGCAAACCGCCCTGCATCACTATCGGGCGATGGGGTTTTCGATTGCGCTGGATGATCTGGGAGCGGGATATTCGAGTTTGCGCTTGTGGTCCGAGTTGCGGCCCGATTACGTGAAAATCGACCGGCATTTCATTGATGGCATTCATCAGGATGCGCTCAAGCGCGAGTTCGTCGGCTCGATCCTGCAAATCGCCAAGGCCTCGCGGGCGCAAGTCATCGCCGAAGGTATCGAGCTGGCCGAAGAACTCACGGTGCTGACCGAAATGGGCGTGGACCTGGTGCAGGGCTATCTGCTTTGCCGCCCCCAGGAACACCCGCCACGGGATGCCCGGGCTTTGATGCCCCGACAGAACAGCACCGCCGTTGTACTGAGCGAAGACGGCAGCGACCTCAGCGCCCTGCTCAACGAACTACCCGCGGTGAACCGGGACACCCCGACCGCCACGGTGCTCGAAGCCTTTCGCCGCCAGGCCAACCTGAACTCGCTGGCAGTCCTGGATGAACAGGGTCAGCCCTGCGGCATCGTCCATCGTCATTCGCTCTCCGACGCCCTGCTCAAGCCTTTTGCCACCGACCTGTTCGCCCGCAAGCCCATCAGCCGCCTGATGAACGATGACTTCCTCGCCGTCGAGCTGAGCCAGTCGCTGCAACAGGTCAGCCGCCTGATCACCAGCCGTGCCCGCCAGCGCATCGAAGAAGATTTCATCATCACCCTCAACGGCGGTTATCTGGGATTGGGCCGGGTGATCGACGTGCTCAAGCTGATCACTGAGCTGAAGATCCAGCAGGCCCGCTACGCCAACCCGCTGACCTTGCTTCCGGGCAACGTGCCGATCCAGCAATGCCTGACGCGGCTGCTGCAACAGCGACGAGAATCGGTGATCTGTTACGTGGACATTGATAGCTTCAAACCCTTCAACGACATCTACGGCTATGGTCGCGGCGACGAAGTCCTGCTGTGCCTGGCGCAATGCCTGAACGACCGTGTCGACCCGTCCCGAGACTTCGTCGGCCACATCGGCGGCGATGATTTCCTGCTGGTGCTTGGCCCGGAAGACTGGCGCAAACGGTTGAACCAGTTGCTCGACGACTTCCAGAGCCAGTGCCGGCGTTTCTACCGCAGCGAACACCTGGAAGCCGGCTGCTTCATCGCACCCAATCGCCAGGGTCAGCGCCAGGAGTTTGCGTTGTTGTCGTTGTCGATCGGCGTGGTGCATCTGCACCCACAGGCCTGTGAGCAACTCGATGCGAGCCAGTTGGCCGAGATGGCATCACAGGCCAAGCACCATGCGAAGAATGTGCAAGGCTATAGCGTGCATGTGATTGATAGCCTGGTGGTTTCGACTGTTGATGAGGTGCTCGTTTCCGGGCAACGATAAGGGAGCTTTCCGACTTCACTCCAATCAACGAGGCGCCGAGGAAGACTTCAGCTCTTCAAGTTTGATCGGCGCCAACGGATGGCCGGCCTTCGCCGCGATCTCCCAGAACCGTGCCGCTTCGACCGGATCCGGTGCCTTGCTCGCCGTCCCGGCCAGGGTAATCACGCCCACTTGATACGCCGCCTTGCCATCGCCCGCCAACGCCGCCAGGCGCAACAAACGCACGCCCTCCTCACGAGCACCGAGGCCGACGCCGCGAAACGCCAGGATATGCCCATAGAAGCTCTGGGCGCCGACATTGCCCAGGTTGGCCATGCGTGCGAACTGGCCTTCGAGCCAGCGCCAGCCTCGTGGCTGACGGACAAACCATGACCAGTGAAACAATCGGCGCGCGAGCCAGTAACCGGCCCGCGCCTTGAGTTGCAAGAACACTCAGGCCTCGGCCGATTCCGGGTATTCGTACTCGAACACCCGCACCACTTCCGAAGCATGCCAGGACGCGGCGGCAACGCCGTCCGACGGCCCGGAAAAACGCCCGAGACGCTCGACACATTCAAAGAATCCGGTGCGCGGCAGGCGGCTGGCGCCCTGACTGATCACCAGTGAACTGCGCAATGGCTGCTCCGCCCTGGCGTCCAGGGCCGCCAGATGCTCAAGGGCCGCTGTCAGGGTCTGCATGGCCGGGGTCGGCAGCTGCAAACGTTCGAGCAATGCCCTATACGTCAACAGATGGCGCTGTCGACGCGCCTGATCCAGTTCGCCCAGCAATCCGTCCCAGTGTTGACGACTGATGCGTACGCTCACGATTCATCCCTCCACCCTGGCACCGTCAACTCCCAGGCCAGGCTACGGCGAATCGCAGCGTCGGGCAGACGCTCGCCACTTTCGATCATGGCCAGGTAAGACGGGCTGATGCCTACCGTGCGGGCCAGCGCCTCGATGGCGATGCCCTTCCCCTCGCGCAAACTGCGTAGTTGATCCAGACCCGGAAGAATCGCGTCTGGTGTTGTCGCCTGAGGCTTCGTGGCTTGAGGCGACGCTTGCTCCTTGATACCCGCTGCTTTCAGTAACGCCTGATACTGAGCCCATGGCAGAACCGCATATTCGGGCTCGCCTTCGCGTGTAATTATCTGAATATCCATTACTACCCCGTAGGACAACAACACTTAGCGAGTCAGCACTTTTCCCTAGAAGTGTAATCCTAACAGCGGCCAAGGTCGCGCGGGACATCAATCTGTGAACAGGTCAAAATCGACTCAGTGTTTTTTCGGGCCTTGAAGCTGAAGTTGCTCGGGGGTAGCAGGCAGACGCTCGACCACCGCGAGTTTCTCCGGCACCTGCCGTTTGCGCCAGGCGCGGAAAGCATTGAGCTCGTCGTCGAGTACTTTCATCAGCCACGCAAGTACCGCGATGTCATCGAACATGCCAAACACTGGAATGAAATCCGGGATCGCATCCACCGGGCTGAGGAAGTACATCAGGCCCGCGACCACCGAAACCAGCGCCTTGGGGCTTATGGCGCGATACTCACCACGCCAGTAAGCCAGGCAGAGTGCCTGCAACAGCTTCAAGTCGTCCTTGATCTTGCCCAACCGGTTGCCCTGGCTTGCGCCTTTACTGGCGACCGCGAACAACAGGGTCGGCAATCGACCCCGTGCCAGCAGGCGACCGGCCAGTGGCAGGAAACGAGCGAAACTCCAGGGTGCTTTCATCATTCCTCCCGTTGAAATGTTATCCACACAAATTGTGGATAACCTTGTGAACAGAGCTACTTTTCACCGCTGCAAGCCCCGTTTTACAAGGCCTGCGTTCAGATCGGGCGTTTTTTACTCATCAAAAAAAAACCCATAATTTCATTGACTTGGCGGTCTTGTGCGGCTACCGCCGACGCTACTATGCCTAAGACTCCGGCCTAGAGCGTCTGTTCGTTTTGTTTACCCGTGCCGAACGCCAGATGCAACAACGCCCCGCATGAGCGAGGCGTTGTTATCGAAGCAGGCGCTGGTTACTTGGCAGCGGCGTCTTCTTTTGCCGGATCCTTGATGGCCAGCAGTTCCAGGTCGAATACCAGCACCGAGTTGGCTGGAATCGCCGGGCTCGGGCTCTGAGCGCCGTAAGCCAGGTCAGCAGGGATGTACAGCTTGTACTTCTCGCCAACGTGCATCAGTTGCAGGCCTTCGACCCAACCCGGGATCACACCGCTGACCGGCAGATCGATCGGGCTGCCGCGCTCGACGGAACTGTCGAATACGGTGCCGTTGGTCAGCTTGCCGGTGTAGTGAACGGTCACTACGTCAGTCGGCTTTGGCTGAGGGCCATCGGCTTTCTGCACGACTTCGTACTGCAAGCCCGAAGCGGTGGTGGTCACGCCGGCTTTCTTGGCGTTTTCTTCGAGGAATTTCTTGCCGGCAGCGGCCGACTCTTCGCTCATCTTGGCCATGCGCTCTTCGGCACGCTTTTGCAGTGCGGCGAACGCCTCGACCAACTCTTCGTCTTTGAGCTTCTGCTCTTTCTTGCCGACGGCGTCTTCGATGCCCTGGGCTACAGCCTTGGAATCCAGGTCATCCATGCCTTCCTGAGCCAGGCTCTTGCCCATGTTCAGGCCAATGCCGTAGGAAGCTTTTTGCGCCGGAGTTTTCAGCTCTACGCTGGTCTGCGAATCACAACCCGCGAGTACCAGGCCAACCAGGGCTACCGCCGCCGCCAACCGATGCTGTTTCATGCTATTTCCTTGTTCATGCGCCTAAAGGGCAATCGAGTAAAGCCGCGAGCTTATCAGGCCGCCACGACCAATGGCTACCGGCATGAGAGCCGGAATCAATTGATAAGTTCAGGTGTTTAAACGCTTTTCACAATTCGGCTGATGAAGCTTCTTTCACTTTGCGCCGACGCAGGCGGATTCCGGAACTACAGCATCTGGCGTAATGGCCTCTTGCCGCACCCTGGGTACTCGGGCATAAACGCATGATAATTCGACAAGGATGTTTATCTTGCGCCTCTTCTTTCGCTTGCTGGCTCTCATCGCAGTACTGCTCGGACTGGTCCTGGCCGTGGTTCTTTACTACGTCGCCAACCCGAAACTGCCGGCCTGGTCGCCTGCGCAACAGGTGCATTACCTGGAGCAATGGAGCGCCGCCGATCGCGAGACCTATTACTTCACACCCCAGGGTACTCAGGTCAAAGGCTTGCACTACGACTGGTTCACCGCCCTCGAACTGCCCTTCTCGCAACAACGCTTCGCCGCCCCCGAATACCTCGCCCGCTTCGGTTTCCTGGTGGACCCCGGCCAGAAGCCGACACCGAACAACCCCGGCAACCTCCCCGCAGGCTTTACCCGGCACCAGAATGCGGGGAGCCCGGATGTGTTTCTGGATATCACCTGCGCGGCCTGCCACACCGGTGAACTGCGTTTCAAGGGTCAGGCCGTGCGTATCGACGGCGGCTCGGCACAGCATGTGCTGCCGTCCAGTGTTCCTACGCTCAAAGGCGGCAGTTTCGGACAGGCTCTGGTGGCCAGCCTCGCCTCCACTTACTACAACCCGTGGAAATTCGAGCGCTTTGCACGCAATGTGCTCGGCCAGGACTACGAGACGCGCCACCATCAGTTGCGCATAGATTTCAAATCTTCACTGGATACCTTCCTCAAAGTGGCCTGGAACGACACCCATCGCGGGCTCTATCCGACCGAGGAAGGCCCGGGGCGCACAGACGCCTTCGGGCGCATCGCCAACGCCAGCTTCGGTGATGCGATTTCCCCCGACAACTACCGCGTGGCCAATGCCCCGGTCGATTATCCGCAGTTGTGGGACATGTGGACGTTCGAATGGGTGCAGTGGAACGGCTCGGCGAAGCAACCCATGGCCCGCAACATCGGCGAGGCGTTGGGCGTCGGCGCCACGCTGAACTTCTTCGACAAGAACGGCCAGCCGCTGACGGGTGATGCCCGCTATCCCTCCAGTGTCCGCGTGCGCGATCTGCACCTGATCGAACAAACCCTGCAACGACTTTCGCCTCCGGCCTGGCCGGAAGACCTGTTGGGCACGGTCGACAAGCCCCTGGCAGCCAAGGGCCGCGCCTTGTTCGCCGAAAACTGCGCCGGTTGTCATGTACCGCGCACCAGCCAGGGCGAAGGGCGATACGTCCAGCACCTGAAAATGCTCCCGGTGGATTACATCGGCACCGACCCCGGCGCGGCCAACAACATCGCCGACCACCGCTTCGACCTGACAGCGCTGCAATGGAAGCAGGCGGAACTGGAAAAACTCGATGTCGAGCCAAAACCCGACGAACCACTGGACCTGAGCAAGATATCCGTGGCCAAGGGGCTGGCCTACGTCACCGCATTTGTCCGGGACCGCGCCTATCAAGACGCCAACGTCACCCCTGCCGAGCGTCCTGAAATGGACGGTTTCGGCCTGCCGATCGGTGTGCGCGAATTACGTTCCTACAAGGCCAGACCATTGGCGGGTGTATGGGCGACAGCGCCGTTCCTGCACAACGGTTCGATCCCGAGCATTTATCAATTGCTGTCGCCTCAGGATGAGCGTGCGACCACCTTCTATAAAGGCACCTTCGAATATGACCCGGGACACTTGGGTTACCGAACCGAAGCCTTTACCAACGGTTTTCTGTTCGACACGCGAATAACCGGCAACCACAACAGTGGCCATGAATTCCGCGCCGGCAAACTCGGCAATGGCGTGATCGGCCGCGGGTTACAGCCGCAAGAGCGCTGGGCACTGCTGGAATACCTGAAAGTGCTGGGCGGCCCGCTGGAAGCACAATTGCCATGATCACAGCATCAGTCAGGGGGACTTTTCCATGCTGATAACACTCTGGCTGCGCCTGGGCGCCTTTCTCGCCAGGCTGTTGCTGTGGCTACTGGGTCTCGGCGTGCTGGGCTGGGCCCTGGCCAGCGCCTGGTTTGCCTGGCAGCATCGCGGGCCGGTCTCGGCGCAGGAGTTGATTGCGGACGACGAAGCCGCGATGACCCGGGACATCATCCAGACCGCTGTGCGCATCGTCGATCAGCACCGTGAAAGCACCCGCTACCTGCGCGACGCCCATGCCAAGGCCCACGGCTGTGTGAAGGCCGAGGTTCAGGTGCTGCCGGAACTGCCAGACGAACTGCGCCAGGGCGTATTCAGTGAACCGGGCAAAACCTGGCAAGCGACGATGCGCCTGTCCAACGGCAATGCCTACCCGCAGTTCGACAGCATCCGTGACGCCCGGGGCATGGCGATCAAACTGTTCGATGTACCGGGCAAGCAACTGTTGAGCGACCAGCAGGGGCGAGGCGAACAGGACTTTGTGATGTTCAGCCACCCGAATTTCTTTGTCAGTAATGTCGCCGAGTATCGTCAGAACGTCGCCGCCCAGGCCGACGGTAAAAAGGTAATGGCCTTCTTCCCTGGTTGGGATCCACGCGCCTGGCAGGTTCGCCACCTGTTCATTGCCCTGGCGACACTGGCCCCTGCCCCGTCGAGCCCGACCCAGACGACGTACTTTTCGGTTTCACCCTACAAATTCGGTGAAGCCAATGCGAAGTTCCGGGTCATGCCTGATCCGGAGAGCTGCCCGGCCTACAACCTGCCGGAACAGAATCGCAAGCTGCCGAACTTTCTGCGCAATGCGCTGAACCAACAGCTGTCGACCGACCGGGTGCCTGCGTGTTTCGCCTTGCAGATCCAGCGACAGGACGCCAACAAGTACATGCCGATCGAAGACACCAGCATTGAGTGGCGCGAGAGCGATGCGCCCTTCGAGACGGTGGCGCGGATCAATGTGCCGGCGCAGGACTTCGATACACCGGCGCTGAACCTGCAATGCGACAACCAGTCGTTCAATCCCTGGTTCGGCATCGAGGCGCACCGCCCCATCGGCGGGATCAATCGCCTGCGCAAGGCAGTGTATGAAGCCGTCAGCGACTACCGCCACAGGCGCAACGCCGAGCAATAATCGGGCAGGCACAAAAAAAGCGATCCTCGGATCGCTTTATGGACTGGCCAAACGCCAGACAGCAAAAAGCCCGCACTAGGCGGGCTTTCTGTGGTGACCTGGCGTTCAGTGTTCCAGGTTACCGAATATGGCGCAGCGGACGGGACTCGAACCCGCGACCCCCGGCGTGACAGGCCGGTATTCTAACCGACTGAACTACCGCTGCGCGTAGCGTTGAAAGTAAGTGGTGGGTGATGACGGGATCGAACCGCCGACATTCTGCTTGTAAGGCAGACGCTCTCCCAGCTGAGCTAATCACCCTTTACCTTCGTTGCGGGGCACATTATGCCACAGGTTTTTATAAAGTGTTGATTTATTTGAAGTTTTTTTCAAAAAAATCTAAAAACCGGTGAAACGATGCAACCCACAGGAACAACAGTCAAACTTGAGGCAGAAAAAAACCCGCCTAAGCGGGCTTTTCCGTGGTGACCTGGCGTTCAGTGTTCCAGGTTACCGAATATGGCGCAGCGGACGGGACTCGAACCCGCGACCCCCGGCGTGACAGGCCGGTATTCTAACCGACTGAACTACCGCTGCGCGTAACACTGAAAACGAATGGTGGGTGATGACGGGATCGAACCGCCGACATTCTGCTTGTAAGGCAGACGCTCTCCCAGCTGAGCTAATCACCCTTCGCTTCGGTGTGGCGCGCATTCTACGGAGCGACCCAACCTCTGGCAAGCACTTTTTAAAATAATTTTCTCAGCCCTTCCAAAGGCTTAGAGAAAGGTTGGCCTATGGCACGGCGAAGACAATAATGCCCCCCTTTGTATAAAGGAGAGACTCACCCCATGTGGTTCAAAAACCTGCTTATCTATCGCCTGACCCAAGATCTGCCTGTTGATGCCGAGGCGTTGGAAACTGCACTGGCCACCAAACTGGCGCGCCCATGTGCAAGCCAGGAGTTGACCACCTACGGTTTCGTCGCGCCGTTCGGCAAAGGCGAAGATGCGCCACTGGTACACGTCAGCGGTGACTTCCTGCTGGTGTCCGCGCGCAAGGAAGAACGTATTTTGCCGGGCAGCGTCGTTCGTGACGCGGTCAAGGAAAAGGTCGAAGAGATCGAAGCCGAGCAAATGCGCAAGGTCTATAAGAAGGAACGCGATCAGATCAAGGATGAAATCATCCAGGCCTTCCTGCCCCGCGCCTTTATTCGCCGCTCGTCGACCTTCGCCGCCATCGCGCCGAAACAGGGCCTGATCCTGGTCAACTCGGCCAGCCCGAAACGCGCCGAAGACTTGCTGTCCACATTGCGTGAAGTAATCGGCACCCTGCCGGTGCGTCCACTGACCGTGAAGATGTCCCCGACCGCGACCATGACCGAGTGGGTCACCACCCAGAAAGCCGCGGACGATTTCTTTGTATTGGACGAGTGCGAACTGCGCGACACCCACGAAGACGGCGGCATCGTGCGTTGCAAGCGCCAGGACCTGACCAGCGAAGAAATCCAGCTGCACCTGAGCACCGGCAAAGTGGTCACTCAACTGTCCCTGGCCTGGCAGGACAAACTGTCGTTCGTCCTCGACGACAAAATGGTGGTCAAGCGCCTGAAGTTCGAAGACCTGCTGCAAGACCAGGCGGAACAGGACGGCGGCGAGGAAGCCCTGGGCCAGCTGGACGCCAGCTTCACCCTGATGATGCTGACCTTCGGCGACTTCCTGCCGGCGCTGGTTGAAGCGCTGGGTGGCGAAGAGACTCCGCAGGGGATCTGAATCAGTCGATGAATACCCTGTGGGAGCGAGCTTGCTCGCGATAGCGGAATGTCAGTCAACATCCCTGTTGAATGGTAGTCCCTCATTGCGAGCAAGCTCGCTCCCACAGTTTTATGTAGCGTGTCTAAAAACAAGGATCGGACCATGCGCGCACTGGCTGCATTGAGTCGTTTTGTCGGCAATACCTTCGCTTACTGGGTACTGATTTTCGCTGTCGTGGCGTTTCTGCAGCCCGCATGGTTCCTCGGCCTCAAGAGCGCCATCGTGCCCTTGCTGGGGCTGGTGATGTTCGGCATGGGCCTGACCCTCAAACTCGAAGACTTCGCCGAAGTCGCTCGCCATCCATGGCGCGTGGCCCTGGGCGTGGTTGCACATTTCGTGATCATGCCCGGCGTGGCGTGGTTGCTCTGCCAAGCGTTCCACTTGCCGCCGGAAATCGCCGTCGGCGTGATTCTGGTTGGCTGCTGCCCGAGCGGCACCTCGTCGAACGTGATGACCTGGCTGGCCCGTGGCGACCTGGCGCTGTCGGTGGCCATCGCCGCCGTCACCACCCTCCTCGCCCCGCTGCTGACTCCAGCCCTGATCTGGCTGCTGGCCTCGGCCTGGTTGCCGGTGTCGTTCATGGAGTTGTTCTGGTCGATCCTGCAAGTGGTGCTGTTGCCAATCGTGCTGGGGGTGGTTGCCCAACGGGTGTTCGGCGACAAGGTTCGCCACGCCGTGGACGTGTTGCCGCTGGTGTCGGTGGTCAGCATCGTGATCATCGTCACGGCAGTCGTCGCCGCCAGCCAGGCGAAGATTGCCGAGTCCGGCCTGTTGATCATGGCCGTGGTCATGCTGCACAACAGCTTCGGCTACCTGCTGGGATACTTCACCGGGCGCCTGTTCAAGCTGCCACTGGCCCAGCGCAAGTCCCTGGCCCTGGAAGTCGGCATGCAGAACTCCGGATTGGGTGCCGCGTTGGCGAGTGCGCACTTCTCGCCGCTGGCGGCGGTGCCAAGTGCGTTGTTCAGTGTCTGGCACAACATTTCCGGAGCATTGCTCTCCACGTATTTCCGCCGCATGAGCGAGAAACAGGATCGGGAAATGGCGGCGCAACAGGTCAGTGACTGACTCGCGATCTTGATCCGCGATCTTGATCCGCGATCTTGATCTGAAAACTTGATCCCTGGGTTAATGCTGGGCACTATATTGCGCAACGCGAGGACGACCTCGCGGCTCGATCGAGTCATTAATCAGGGGACGACCCCGTCAGACGATGGAGGTATTCATGTCCTGGATCATTCTGTTTTTCGCCGGCCTGTTCGAAGTCGGCTGGGCCGTCGGCCTCAAGTACACCGACGGCTTCACCCGCCCGCTCCCCACTGTGTTGACCGTTGCAGCCATGGCTATCAGCCTTGGCTTGCTCGGCCTTGCAATGAAGGAATTGCCGCTGGGTACGGCCTATGCGATCTGGACCGGGGTCGGAGCCGTTGGCACGGTGATCGCCGGGATCATCCTGTTTGGCGAATCCATGGCGCTGGTGCGGTTGGCGAGTGTGGCGTTGATCATTTCCGGGCTTGTTGGCCTGAAGGTCAGCGCTTAACTTTCAGACCGCCATCGTCGGATCGCCGCCCGGAGACAAGCTCGCTCCCACAGGGATTGAAGGCGTGCCTACTGTGTGGCACAACACAAAACCTGTAGGAGCGAGCCTGCTCGCGAAGCGGCTCGCGCAAACAACCGCTATCTGACAGCCCCGCGCAACTCCCCCACCAACGCCTGCAACTTCGCCGGCTCCGCCACTTCAACCGCCACCGCCGGCCCTGCAACCAATGTCACCCGCGACCACAGGCGATGAAACAGCCCCTTACCCGGATCGCGGCTGAAGAAACTCCCCCACAACCCCTGCAAGGCCAGCGGAATCACCGGCACCGGCGTCTCTTCGAGAATCCGCGTCAA
Source organism: Pseudomonas sp. GL-R-26 (assembly GCF_019947365.1). Taxonomy (NCBI): domain Bacteria; kingdom Pseudomonadati; phylum Pseudomonadota; class Gammaproteobacteria; order Pseudomonadales; family Pseudomonadaceae; genus Pseudomonas; species Pseudomonas sp. GL-R-26. The sequence goes on from NZ_JAGYGI010000030.1 coordinate 44,903, forward strand.
CCCGCCCCTGAACTCATTGATCTCGCCATCGGCGGTCAATTTACCCTCGGGGAAGATGCACACCAGCTCACCGTCCTTCAGATACCGGGCAATTCGCGTGAAGGCTTGTTCATATATCTGGATATCTTCCTGGCGCCCAGCTATCGGAATCGTCCCCGCGGTACGGAAGATGAAGTTCAGCACCGGCAGGTTGTAGATTTTGTAGTACATGACAAAGCGAATCGGCCGACGTACCGCGCCGCCAATCAGCAAGGCGTCGACGAATGACACGTGATTGCACACCAGCAACGCCGCGCCTTCATCGGGGATCAAATCCAGATTGCGATGCTCGACGCGGTACATGGAGTGGCTGAGCAGCCAGATCATGAAACGCATGGTGAACTCGGGGACGATCTTGAAGATGTAGGCGTTGACGCCGATGTTCAGCAACGACACCACCAGGAACAGCTGCGGGATCGACAGCTTGGCCACACTCAGCAAGACGATCGAGACAATCGCCGACACCACCATGAACAACGCATTGAGGATGTTGTTGGCGGCAATCACCCGCGCCCGTTCGTTCTCCGCGGTACGAGACTGGATCAGCGCGTACAGCGGCACGATGTAGAAACCGCCGAAGACGCCCAGGCCGAGGATATCGAACAACACCAGCCAGGCGTGGCCAAAACCGAGGATCTCGATCCAGCCATGGCCGGTGGCGCTGTCCGGGATTCCACCAGAATGCCACCACAGCAGCAGACCGAAAACGGTCAGGCCGAACGATCCGAACGGCACCAGGCCAATCTCTACTTTGCGCCCCGAGAGCTTCTCGCACAGCAGCGAACCCAATGCGATACCGACCGAGAACACCGTCAGAATCAGCGTCACCACGGTTTCGTCGCCGTGCATCCATTCCTTGGCATAGGCCGGGATCTGCGTCAGGTAAATCGCCCCGACAAACCAGAACCACGAGTTACCGACAATCGAGCGTGACACTGCCGGCGTTTGCCCCAGGCCCAGTTTCAACGTGGCCCAGGACTGGCTGAAGATGTTCCAGTTCAGGCGCATTTGCGGCGTGGCGGCCGCCGCACGGGGAATGCTGCGACTGGCCAGGTAGCCGAGCACGGCAGTGCCGATGATCGCCATGGACACCACCGGCGCGTAATGCGCCGAAGACATCATGACCCCGGCGCCAATGGTGCCGGCAAGGATCGCCAGGAAGGTGCCCATTTCCACCAGGCCGTTGCCGCCTACCAGCTCATCTTCATGCAGGGCTTGTGGCAGGATCGAGTATTTCACCGGCCCGAACAGCGCCGAGTGGGTGCCCATGGCGAACAGCGCCACCAGCATCAACGACAGGTGATCGAACATGAAGCCGACGGCGCCGACCGCCATGATGGCGATTTCCCCAAGCTTGATCAGGCGGATCAACGCGTCCTTGGCGAACTTTTCCCCGAATTGCCCGGCCAGCGCCGAGAACAGGAAAAACGGCAGGATAAACAGCAGCGCACACAGGTTGACCCAGATCGAGCGGTCACCTTCGATGGTCAGCTTGTACAAAATGGCGAGGATCAACGACTGCTTGAACACGTTGTCGTTGAACGCCCCGAGGGACTGGGTGATGAAGAACGGCAGGAAGCGCCGGGTGCGCAGCAAGGTGAACTGTGAGGGGTGACTCATCTTCCATGTGTCCCTGATGTTAGGTAGCAAGTGGCCTGGATTCTTATTGGATTATCAAAAGTCGATCCAGGCCACACCTTACCTAATCTTTGCCGGTTATTTCTTCAATCCGGCAATGCACGGCGAGACAAACAGCTCACCGCGCCAGGCGCCCAGCACCGTGCGCTTGCCGACGATCAGCCACATCACCGCCAGCAACGCCACCAGCACGCAGCCAAACACACTGAAGAACGTCAGGTTCAAGGTACTGGCCAGCTTCAACGTCGCCAGAGAATAGACGCCCAGCGGGAAAGTGAAGCCCCACCAGCCGAGATTGAAGGGAATGCCGGCACGCAGGTAGCGCGCAGTGATCAGCAACGCCATCAGCATCCACCACAAGCCGAAACCCCACAGGGTGATGCCGGCTACCAGACCCAGTCCTGCAGCAATCTCTCCGACTCCCGGCATACCGTTGGCCGCGAAAATCAGCGGTGCGTCGCCGCCCAGTACCAGCATGCCCAGCGCACCGGTGCCGATCGGGCCAAGGGCCAGCCAGCTCGAGGCGGCCATGTTTTCGTGAGGCAACTTATGCAGAGCCATGCGCAGCAACAGAATGGTCAGGATGCTGAAGGCCACCGGCAGGGAAAACGCCCAGAGCACGTAGCTGGTCACCAGCACCACCAGTTGCGAATGAGCGTCGGCCAAGTGCGGCGCCAACAGCCCCCCGCTGGCGGCCGCCACTTCTGCCGCGACCACCGGCAACAGCCAGACCGCTGTCATCTGGTCGATGCTGTGCTCCTGACGGGTGAACATCATGTAGGGAATCAGCACGCCGCAGGCCAGCGACATGGCCACATCCAGCCACCACAGCACCTCGGCGACGTGAATCACACCTTCGCCCCAGCGCGGCAGGCCAAACACCAGGAAGCCATTGATGATGGTCGCCAGGCCCATGGGGATGGTGCCGAAAAACATCGAAACCGTGGAGTGGCCGAAAATCCGCCGCGCTTCGTCGAAAAACAGTACCCAACGCGCCGTGTATACCGCCGTAAACAGCAGGAACAGAGCGATATTGAACAGCCAGAGGGCTTCGGCAAAGGCGTGCAAGGCAGGCATGGCGACCGGCAATTGCGCCAGTGCCAACGCCAGCACGCCGGTGCCCATGGTGGCCGCGAACCAGTTGGGGGTGAACTGGCGGATCACCTCGCGGGGATGTTGCAAGTGACTGAAAGGTTTGATTCCGGGCTTGATGCTATTGGCGCATGTCATGGCGAACTCCTGTCCTCTCGTGAGGTAGAGCCCATGTTAGATCTGAATAGAATATCTATATAACGGGTAATATCTCTATATCTTATCGATATTGCCTATATGCGATCAGACACTTCCTTCCGATTCGACCACCAATATCCGAGCCGGCCCTACCGGATGCGCCACATGCTCAGTGCCAACCGAGGCATAAAAAATGTCACCGACCTCCAGCAAAGCTTCCCGCTCCACCCCATCTTCGCGATAACGCATCTGCACCTGGCCATCGAGCACCACGAACACTTCCTCGCCATCGTTGACGTGCCACTTGTAGGGCTGATCGGTCCAGTGCAGCCGCGTGGTGATGCCGTTCATGCTGGCGATGTCCAGCGCGGCCCAGGCACGCTCGCCAGTGAACGATTTGCTGCGGATGATTTTCATGGTCCGATCCTTCGAGTGAGCTGAGAGGGGCCAAGGCTAACTCAATTTTACCGGTTGGCCTCGCAGGCCCTGACCGAACGTGATCGCAGTAAACCCGCCATTGCACTGAGGGCCAGCACCATCAGCACCGCACAATAACCATCGGTCGTTGCCACCAGACCAAAGGTCCGCGCCAGGTTGCCGGCCAGCAGCGCCGGCAGGCAGAACGCCAGATAACTCAGCGCGTAATACGCCGACATCAACCCGGCGCGCTCATGGGGCAAGGCCAGCGGCACCAGACTGCGCACCGCCCCGAGGAAACCGGCGCCGAAGCCACAACCGGCGACCAGCGTGCCGAGGAAAAACAGCGGCAAGCTGGCGCTGTGCACACCCAGTAGAATCAGGACAACTCCCGCCGGCAACGAACTGGCGCCCAGTTGCAGCGCCTTGGTCGCCGCCTGATTGCGCAGGGTGTAAATCATCAGGGCGCCGGTCACCGTCAATGCGGCGACGGTCGCCCCGCCAATCAGGTTCGAGGTTGAACCGGTCGCCGTACGCACCAGTGAAGGTGCCAGCGACGCGTAGAATCCGCCCAGCGCCCAGGTCGCCGTGTTGAGCGGCAACACCCGCCACAACGTTGCGCGCGCCTGGACAGGCACATGCAGGGTGGGTCGCAATGATGCCCAAGCTCCGGACTGGCGCGTGACGCTCTCCGGCAAACGCCAGACAAATACGGCCTGCATCGCGAACAGAACAAGTAACAGCCAATAGGTCAGGTGCAACGGCGCCGGGGCAAACTCGGCCAGCAAACCGCAGCCCATTCCACCCAGGGCCATGCCGAGCAAGGGCGCGACGCTATTGACCAGTGGGCCTTGCTGGCGATCGGTGTCCAGCAAGGTTGCACTCAACACGGCGGTTGCCATGCCGGTGGCAAACCCTTGCAGGACCCGGGCACTGATCAGCCACGCAACGCTGTCGGCGTAGATAAACAGCAACATCGCCAGGATGTTCAGCAGCACCGCCGTAAAGATCACCGGTTTGCGCCCCAGGTAATCCGACAGCGAGCCGACCGTCAGCAACGCCGCCAACAGGCTGAGGGCGTACACGCCGAAAATCAGGGTCAGGGTCGCTGCCGAAAACTGCATCTGTTCCTGATACAGGTGATACAGCGGCGTCGGCGCAGTGGAGGCCGCCAGGAAACTGAGCAAGGTAACGGCCAGAAACCACAGGCTGGCTCGGTTTGAATGAGAACTGGACATGGGCACACTCCGCAAAAGCTAACTTTTCGCTTTTGCGGAGTGTGCTACTGGATCCCTCTTAAAGCAAATTCTTTGTGTTAAGGTCCGAAACATGACTTTCAGGACCGGGTGCCAGCCGCAAGACCCGGTGCAATACAGGAAACACAAGATGACAGCTCCCACATTACGCCCCGGTGGCCGTAGCGCCCGGGTACAAGAGTCGATTCATTCGGCCGTGCGCCAACTCCTCGAGGAACAGGACCGCGCCAGCGTGACGGTGCCGCAAATTGCGGCGCGCGCGGGTGTCACCCCGTCCACCATCTATCGACGCTGGGGCGATGTGTCGGCGCTGCTGGCCGACGTCGCCCTCGCCCGCATGCAGCCCGACAACGAGCCGGCCAATACCGGCAGCCTTCACGGTGACGTGCGGGCGTGGGCCGAGCAGTACCTGGACGAGATGAGCTCCGAGCCCGGCCGCAACATGCTGTGCGACGTGCAGGCGGCGCTGAAGCCGAGTTATTGCGCGACCATTATTGGCGGGCAACTTCAGACGATTCTGGATCGCTATCCAAATGAGCCCAAGCCCGGTGTCGATCACCTGATCAATCTGATCGCCGCGCCAACGGTGTTTCGCATCCTGTTTTCCGAGGCGCCGCTGGAGGTTGAGGAATTGCACCGGTTGATCGAGCTCGCATTCAGTCAGTGAGGCCCCCATCGTCGGAACGCCGCCCGGACCAAGCTCGCTCCCACAGGGGACGGCGAACAAAGGGCAAATGTGGGAGCGAGCTTGCTCGCGATGGGGCCGGTTCAGGCACTGCAAATCCTCCTGCGACACCCCACCACGCCACGACCTTGGTCGACACTGACTAACGCTGGCGGTCGTGCGAGACTGTTTGTCCGGGCGGGAGGCCCGGGAGCCTTTTGTCTGGAGTCCCCATGTCGCTGTCCACCGGGCTGATTGCCGTCGTCGCCCTGGCCTATATGGCCATCATGTTCGCCATCGCCTTCTATGGCGACCGTCGCAGCGCGCCCTTGCCGCCGCGTGTGCGGGCCTGGGTGTACAGCCTGTCGCTGGCGGTCTATTGCACCAGCTGGACCTTTTTCGGCGCGGTGGGCCAGGCCGCCGAACAGCTCTGGTCGTTCCTGCCGATCTACCTCGGGCCGATCCTGTTGCTGGTCGGCGCGCCGTGGGTCCTGCAAAAAATGGTGATGATCAGCAAACAGGAAAACATCACCTCGATCGCCGACTTCATCGCCGCGCGCTATGGCAAATCCCAGTCGCTGGCGGTGGTAGTGGCGCTGATTTGCCTGGTTGGTGTGTTGCCATACATTGCGCTGCAGCTCAAAGGCATCGTGCTCGGTGTGAACCTGCTGATCGGTGCCGGCGCCGACGCCATGGGCACCCGTGCCCAGGACACCGCGCTGATCGTGTCGCTGGTGCTGGCGCTGTTCACCATAGTCTTCGGTACCCGCAACCTCGACGCCACGGAGCACCACCGCGGCATGGTGCTGGCCATCGCCTTCGAATCATTGGTGAAGCTGTTCGCGTTTCTCGCCGTCGGCGCCTTCGTGACCTACGGCCTGTACGACGGTTTCGACGACCTCTTTGACCAGGCCATGTTGGCGCCGCGACTCGAACAGTACTGGAAGGAAACCATCAACTGGCCGTCGATGGTGGTGCAGACCGGTGTGGCGATGATGGCGATCATTTGCCTGCCACGGCAGTTCCACGTGACCGTTGTCGAGAACATCGACCCTCAGGATCTGCGCCTGGCCAAGTGGGTATTCCCGGCCTACCTCGCCCTCGCCGCTTTGTTTGTCGTGCCGATCGCCCTGGCCGGCCAGATGATGCTGCCCAGCTCGGTGTTGCCGGACTCGTTCGTCATCAGCCTGCCCCTGGCCCAGGCGCATCCGGCGTTGGCCCTGCTGGCATTTATCGGTGGCGCATCGGCGGCCACCGGCATGGTGATCGTGGCCAGCGTGGCGCTGTCGACCATGGTGTCCAACGATATGCTGCTGCCCTGGCTGCTGCGTCGCAACAACGCCGAGCGCCCGTTCGAAGTGTTCCGCCAGTGGATGCTGTCGGTGCGCCGCGTCAGTATCGTGGTCATTCTGCTGCTGGCCTACGTCAGTTATCGCCTGCTGGGCTCGACCGCCAGCCTGGCGACCATTGGCCAGATCGCCTTCGCCGCCGTAACCCAGTTGGCCCCCGCCATGCTCGGTGCGCTGTACTGGAAACAGGCCAACCGCCGCGGTGTTTTCGCTGGCCTCGCCGCAGGCACCTTCCTGTGGTTCTACACCTTGATCCTGCCGATTGCCGCCCTTAGCCTCGGTGTGTCCTTGAGCACGTTCCCGGGGCTGGCCTGGCTGCACAGCAATCCACTGAACCTGCCGATCACCCCGCTGACCCAGGGCGTGGTGCTGTCGCTGGCAGGCAACTTCACGCTGTTCGCCTGGGTCTCGGTGCTGTCGCGCACCCGGGTTTCCGAGCACTGGCAGGCGGGCCGCTTCATCGGCCAGGAAATCAGCGCTCGCCCCAGCGCACGCTCGATGCTTTCAGTGCAGATCGACGACCTGCTGCAACTGGCGGCACGCTTCGTCGGCGAAGAACGTGCCCGTCAAAGCTTTATCCGCTTTGCCTATCGCCAGGGCAAGGGCTTCAACCCGAACCAGAACGCCGACAGTGAATGGATCGCCCATACCGAACGCTTGCTGGCCGGCGTGCTCGGTGCTTCCTCGACCCGCGCGGTGGTAAAGGCCGCCATTGAAGGCCGGGAGATGCAACTGGAGGACGTCGTGCGCATCGCCGACGAAGCCTCGGAGGTACTGCAATTCAACCGTGCCTTGCTGCAAGGCGCCATCGAGAACATCACCCAGGGCATCAGCGTCGTCGACCAGTCGCTGAAGCTGGTGGCCTGGAATCGCCGATACCTGGAGCTGTTCAACTACCCGGACGGCCTGATCAGCGTCGGCCGGCCCATCGCCGACATTATTCGCCACAATGCCGAGCGCGGACTGTGTGGCCCCGGCGAAGCCGAAGTGCACGTCGCGCGTCGCCTGCACTGGATGCGTCAGGGCCGCGCGCATACCTCCGAGCGCCTGTTCCCCAATGGTCGGGTGATCGAGCTGATCGGCAACCCGATGCCGGGCGGCGGCTTCGTCATGAGTTTCACCGACATCACCGCGTTCCGCGAAGCAGAGCAGGCGCTGACCGAAGCCAACGAAGGCCTGGAGCGACGGGTCACCGAACGGACCCACGAATTGTCGCAGCTCAACGTTGCCCTGACCGAAGCCAAGGGCACCGCCGAGGCGGCCAACCAGTCGAAGACCCGTTTCCTCGCAGCCGTCAGCCATGACTTGATGCAACCGTTGAATGCGGCACGGCTGTTCTCCGCCGCCCTCTCCCATCAAGACGATGGGTTGTCCGGCGAAGCGCAGAAACTGGTCGGGCACCTGGACAGCTCGCTGCGCTCGGCCGAGGACTTGATCAGCGACCTGCTGGACATTTCCCGCCTGGAAAACGGCAAGATCAACCCTAATCGCCAGCCATTCGCCCTCAACGAACTGTTCGACACCCTCGGTACAGAGTTCAAGGTGTTGGCGCGAGAACAAAAACTGGAGTTCCGGGTTCGCGCAAGCACGTTGCGGGTCGACAGCGACATCAAACTGTTGCGGCGGATCCTGCAGAACTTCCTGACCAACGCTTTCCGCTACGGCAAAGGGCCGGTGCTGCTGGGGGTTCGCCGACACCAGGACCAACTGTGCCTGGAAGTCTGGGACCGTGGGCCAGGTATTCCGGAAGATAAACTGCAGGTGATTTTCGAAGAGTTCAAGCGCCTCGACAGCCACCAGACACGGGCCGAAAAAGGCCTCGGCCTGGGGCTGGCGATTGCCGACGGGCTATGTCGCGTGCTCGGTCATACCTTGCGCGTACGCTCCTGGCCGGGACGCGGTAGCGTGTTCAGCGTCAGCGTGCCGCTGGCCCGGGCGCAAACCGCAGCACCGGTCAAGGTCGCCGAACTCAATGGCAAATTGCTCAATGGCGCGCAGGTGCTGTGTATCGACAATGAAGACAGCATCCTGATCGGCATGAACAGCCTGCTCAGCCGCTGGGGTTGCCAGGTCTGGACCGCGCGCAATCGCGAGGAATGCGCCGCGTTGCTCGGCGAAGGCATGCGCCCGCAATTGGCGCTGGTGGATTACCACCTCGATCACGGCGAGACCGGAACCGATTTGATGGCGTGGTTGCGCACGCAAATGGGCGAGCCGGTTCCGGGGGTGGTGATCAGCGCCGATGGCCGGCCAGAGACGGTCGACCTGGTGCATGCCGCGGGGCTGGATTACCTGGCCAAACCGGTGAAACCGGCGGCGTTGCGGGCGTTGTTGAGCCGGTACATACCGTTGTAGCGCGGCAGCTAACGCTTGCCCCCTCGCCACAGTAATAAGCAGTCGACCGGGGCTATTCCGGCAACTCGACCAACCCATCCACATCAGTCATCGCCCGCTCCAGCAAGTCCGCCGGCAGGCTCTTGCTCGCCCGCGCGCCCAGCAGCTTGAGTTGTTCACTGCGACTGACCAGGTTGCCGCGCCCCTCTGTCAGCTTGTTGCGTGCCGAACTGTAGGCCTTGTCCAGTTGCTGCAGGCGATTGCCGACTTCGTCCAGATCCTGAATGAACAGCACGAACTTGTCGTACAGCCACCCGGCCCGCTCGGCGATTTCCCGGGCATTCTGGCTCTGGCGCTCCTGCTTCCACAGGCTGTCGATGACACGCAGGGTCGCCAACAATGTGGTGGGGCTGACGATCACGATGTTGCGATCGAACGCCTCTTGGAACAGCGTCGGCTCAGCCTGCAACGCGGCAGAAAACGCCGCCTCGATCGGCACGAAGAGCAACACGAAATCCAGGCTGTGCAAGCCATCGAGGCGCTTGTAATCCTTGCCGGCCAAGCCTTTGACGTGATTGCGCAACGACAGCACGTGCTGCTTGATGGCGATCTGGCCGATGGCCTCGTCTTCGGCCGCGACGTATTGCTGATAGGCCGTCAGGCTGACCTTGGAATCGACCACCACCTGCTTGTCGCCCGGCAGATAAATGATCACGTCCGGCTGGAAGCGCTCGCCGTCCGGTCCCTTGAGATTGACCTGAGTCTGGTACTCGCGGCCCTTCTCCAGCCCTGCATGCTCAAGCACGCGCTCAAGGATCAGTTCGCCCCAATTGCCCTGGGTCTTCTGCCCTTTCAAGGCGCGGGTCAAGTTGGTGGCTTCATCGCTCAGGCGCAAATTCAGCTGTTGAAGGCGCTCCAGCTCCTTGGCCAAGGAGAAACGCTCACGGGCCTCGTTCTGATAGCTTTCCTCGACTCGTTTTTCGAAGGACTGGATGCGTTCCTTGAGTGGATCGAGCAACTGCCCCAGACGCTGCTGGCTGGTTTCGGCAAAGCGCTGCTCGCGCTCATCGAAAATTTTCCCCGCCAGCTCGGCGAACTGCGCGCGCAACTCGTCCCGCGAACCTTGCAGGTCGTTGAGGCGCTGCTGATGGCTGTCCTGTTGCTCGCGCAATTCGGCGTTGAGCGACGCTGCCTGGGCATCCAGACGGCGCAATTCGGCTTCTTTGCCGGCGCGTTCGATATTCCACGCATGGGCCGCATCCCGGGCGTCGTCGCGCTCGATCTGCAGCAATTCGACTTCACGACGCAGCGCAGCCAGGTCAGCCTGTTTGGCGGCGTTGGCCTGGGTCAGGTCAGCCGCTTCATCGCGGCTGGATTCGAGCTGGGCATTCAAGCCGTCCTGCGCCAGTTGCGCCATGGCCAGACGTTCTTGCAGCAGCGCGACATCGGCTTGCGTGGTGCTGGCCCGACGCTGCAGTTGCCAGGCCAATACCAGCAACGGCAACGCTGCCCCTGCCAGACCCAGCAATATGCTGGTCAAGTCCATTGCCATAGCCATTCCTGCCATTCGGATAAAGCCTGAAGGTTAACCAAGAGGTCCGGTCTTGGACAGCTCAGTCTTCGATCAGCCCCAGTTCCTGTTGAGCGCGGTGATCGCCTGCCCGAGCGGCCTGACGCAACAGGTCCTGACCGATCCGGCGGTCCCGGGCATTCCCGCATTCGCGGCACATCAACTGGCCAAGACGGCTTTGCGCAGCCACCACGCCTTCACGGGCCGGTTGCTTGAGCAGACGTCCGGCGATGTGTTTGACGTTACGGTTTTCGCCCAGATGCGGACTGTCCAACAGCCACTCCGCCACGCGCATGGAAAAGCGCTTGGTAGGGGCAACAGAGGGCGGTGTGGAGGAAGAGGAAACAGAGGCTGAGCGAAACTTCATAAAGCACTGTGGGGCAGATCAGAAGGCGCGCAACTTTACTCTCTTTTTCTTACAGGTAAAGCTGAAAATATCCCGGCACGCCCGTCCTAGAGCAAGCGCTCGGGACAATCCACAGAAGCTGTGGATAACTCAGTGGACAACCGCCTTCGAACCCGCTCAAAGCCCTGTGGAATGGGGCTCGCAGTCAAACTGACGATTTTTTCACCAGTAAAAAAAAGCGATGTTTTTCATTGACTTAAATTTTGGTTACAGGCAGCCATTACGCTTGAACGTGAGATGACAGCAGGGTGACAGACCGCGCAACTAATGTGCACAAGTGCCTTTGCGATGGTTATATCGACGCCCTTTTTCGGCGCATATTTTTGTCGTGCCTGGGGATAAGCCTTGGCAAACCCGGTGCCTGGACGGCTGCGTTGCTACAAACTTCGATGACCAGTGGTCGGTTTGTGTCCCGAAACAGGGCGTATCAATCCCGGGCCGCGTAGCTTTGTACGCACCTCTACGAAGGCAAAACAGCCCGATCAGGCACCTACCGGGAAATTCTTTTCGCTAACACACTTCCATTGGCCAGTTCAATCCGTTAGTATCCGCGGCGTTAGTACCAAGCTGAAAGTCAATTCTGGTCGAACAAATCCCCCCGGTCAGCCTTCCCAACGGAAGCCTCCACCGAACAAGCGGGATCGACCACCTCGATGGTTTCCAGGTAAATCTTGCGCCAACACAACCTTTGAATCGAAAGCAAAGGGTGTTGCTCCGCCTGTCTACTCTGCTCGAACCAACCTGCAAATTGATCAGGATCTTCACCCCGGGCCCAGAACCTTTGCCCTTGATGTGTTGCCTGCCCTCCTAAGTACCTACCTGCCAGCCCAAGCGCGCCAACTTATCAGCGCTTCAAACTGGCTGCTTTGTTCCAGTCGGGTTCTTCGTTCGATCAATGGTGATCGACGTTACTGGAACGTTTTAACGTTGCACGGTTCTTATCCGTGTCATTTGTAGGAACACCCAATAATGTCTACTCAAATCCACACTCAGGATGCCATTCGCACCCTAACCAACGCTTTTGCACCAATGAACTGCCTGATCATGGCCGCTCGCAAAGGCTGCTTCAGCTTCACCTTGGTCAACGAACACGGTATCGCTCGTCACAGCGAACGCCTGTACCCCGATCAATACTCCAGCGCCGAGCCGCTGCAGGCCGTGATCGAGCGTACCCGTCAGGCACTGGTTGCCTGAAACGCCAGAAAGGCTGAAAAACCCAAAAGCCCTGCCCGAAAAGCGGGGCTTTTTATTGCCCGATATTTCCTTCCCCTCGAATCACGACTAAGCACGATCCGATATAACGGTTATAACTGGTCGCTGGAAATATTTTAAAAACAGGCCTTTACAGCGCGAATATGACACTACACTTCAACTCAAGCGGCTTGACCCGCTTGCGGCGAGCCTGAGTCGATTCACTGCTGCCAAGCCCCCTTTCAGGTATCGCCGTCCATTTCAGGTTTCGAGGGTTTTATGGGTATCGCTGCCAGCGAACTGTGCCGTTATGTGATTCGTCCGACCTTGATCTACCTCGGACGTCATAGCGCTACTGCCGAATCCCTGCTGCTGGGCATTGCCGCCAGCCAGTCCGCCCTTGGTTCCGCCCTGCATGACCGCCGTGGGCACGGCTTGTACCGCATTGCCGAGCCCCGCCACCAGGCCCTTTGGGACCACTACCTGGCCCTTGATCCGGACCGTGCAAGCCTGGTCCGCGGCCTGGCCAGCCAGCATGCGTTTCTCAGTGGCCCGCACCTCGAATTGACCGTCAACCTGCGTTACGCCACCGCCATCGCCTGGCTGCTGGTGGAAGAACAGAATACCCCCCTCCCCGCCCCTGATGATTTGCTGGGTATGGCCAGGATCTGGCGCCAGACATTTCAGCCCCAGGGACGTCTGCGTGATTTCACTTGCGCCTGGCAGACCTGTGTTTCACCGCTGAATCAGGTAGCCTGCTGACACCTCTGGATCCAAAGATCGCGCAACACGCCGCGAATCTGGTCGGATTGTCCTACAAAACCGCTCTAAATCAAGGCATACAGCCTATGGCGCCGGGACGAAAATGTTGGTAATTTTCGCCCCGGTGATCACCAGGAGTTCTAATAATGAAAAAAGTAATGCTCAAAACCACCCTTAGTCTCGCCGTTGCCATGGCATCCACCCAGATTTTCGCAAGTGGCTTTGCCATCAACGAACAAAGCATCAGCGGGATGGGTACAGGTTTTGCCGGGCGATCTTCCGCTGCCGATGACGCAAGTACAATTTTTGGCAACCCTGCCGGCATGTCCCGCATCAAGCGTGAACAAGTCACCGGCGGTGTTGCGATGCTTGATGCACACACTGACATCAGCCACGCAAGCTCCAGCCCGAACAGCGGCACCAACGACGGCGACATGGTTCCGTTCATCGCCGTCCCTATGGGCTACTACGTCAAGCCAATCGACGACAAGTGGACCTTCGGTGTGGGCGTGTACGCACCGTTCGGCCTGGTAACCGACTACGAAAACAACTTTGCCGGTCGTTACTTCGGTAGCAAGAGCGAAGTTAAAGTCGTCACCCTGCAACCGACCGTCAGCTACGCCTTCAACGACAAGGTCTCGGTCGGTTTCGGCCCAACCATCAACCACATCAACGGCACCCTGGAATCGAACCTGTCGATCCTCGCTGGTCCGCCGGATGGCAAGGTCAAGATCAAAGGCGACGACACCGCGCTGGGCTACAACATCGGTGTGCTGGTTCAAGCCACCGACAGTACTCGCGTTGGCCTGACCTACCACTCGAAAGTAAAGTACGAGCTCGAGGGTGACACCAAGGTCAACTACAACTTGCTGGGCCTGATCGGCCAGAACCCGAACCAGAAGTACGACGCTTCGCTGGACGTGACAACGCCTGAATCGGTGGACTTCTCGGTCACTCACCAGCTCGACGACAAGTGGACTCTTTACGCAGGCAGCACCTGGACCCGCTGGAGCCGCCTGAAAGAAATCACCGTTGAAAACAAAGGTGTTCCGGCTGTTCTGAACGGCCAGTTCGGCACCATCACCGAAGAACAGAACTGGCACGACACCTGGGCTCACGCCATCGGTGCGTCCTACCAGTTGAACAAGCAATGGGTACTGCGTACCGGTCTGTCCGTTGACCAGGCACCGACCAACAACGTCAACCGCTCCCCACGCATCCCGACTGGCGATCGCAAGATTTTCAGCGTGGGCGCCGGCTGGAGCCCGACCGACGATCTGACCATCGACCTGGCGTATTCGTACCTGCGTGAAGAGTCGGTCAATATCCACAACCGCAACGATGCCCCTCGTAACCAGACCTACGACGCCAAGTATGAAAACTCGGCAAACGGTTTCGGTCTCGGCGCGACCTACCGCTTCTGATGATTCATGGCGAGCCTGAACCACTCGCCCGCTGAATCAAAAAAGCCCCGTTCTCTGGTACAGAGGCGGGGCTTTTTAGTGGGTGCGGATCAAGGTTTTGAAGCCAGGGCTTGCTCCACAGCAGCAATGAACTCGGGATCATCGGGCTTGGTCAGGCTGGAAAAATTGGCGATCACCTTACCCTTGCGATCAACCACGTATTTGTAGAAATTCCATTTTGGCGCACTGCTCTGTTCGGCCAGCACCTTGAACAGATGGGTTGCGTCGGCGCCACGTACCGACTGCGGCTCGGTCATAGTGAAAGTCACGCCATAGTTGACGTAACAAACCTTGGCGGTTTCGGCGCCATCCTTTGACTCCTGCTTGAAGTCATTGGACGGAACACCCAGCACTTCCAGCCCCTGCCCTTTGTAACGCTGGTTCAGCGCCTCAAGGCTTTTGAACTGCGGGGCGAACCCGCAGAAGCTCGCAGTATTGACCACCACCAGCGGCTTACCTTCAAACCGTTGGCACAGGTCAATGGATTCCTTGGCGCGCAGCTTTTGAAGTGATCCTTGCAAAAGCTCCGGGCACTCGGCCGCGTAGGCCAGCCCGGTAAACGTCACCAGCAACGCGGGGACTGCAATCCAGCGCATCAGCATGTCGGTGCATCCTTGATAATTCGTCAAAAGCGACGTTACTCGCCCTCGCCGCTCGCTAGCAAGCACCCATGCCCAACTGCATCAGCGCTAGCCCGCCCTGATGCCAGCCCCACCACGACAACGCCAGCAATAAGGCGCAGACGGCGGCTACAGCGATCCGCGGCCAAAGACTGTTCATATCGCACTCATTTGTGATTGCAGACGCTCTACCGGTCGCTCACGTACCGGCCAGTTGAGGGCAGCGGCCAACAGACTCAAGAGAATTGCCACCTGCCAGATCAAGTCATAACTCCCGGTTCGGTCATACACCACGCCACCCAGCCAGCCGCCCAGGAACGAGCCGAGTTGGTGAAACAGGAAAACAATCCCACCGAGCATGGACAGGTTTCGCACGCCAAACAAGGTCGCCACCGTGCCGTTGGTCAACGGCACCGTCGACAGCCACAGGAAGCCCATGGCCATGCCGAACAGGTAAGCCGTGGTGGTCGTCACCGGCGCCCACAGGAACAACGCAATGACAACCGCCCGCAGCAAGTACAGACCGGTGAGCAAACGCGGCTTGGACATGCGCCCGCCGAGCCATCCGGCCGTATAGGTGCCGAAGATGTTGAACAGGCCGATCAGCGCCAGCACCGTGGTGCCGACCGTCGCCGGAAGGTGTTGATCCACCAGATAGGCCGGCAGGTGCACACCGATGAACACCACCTGGAATCCGCACACAAAAAAGCCGAACGCCAGCAGCCAGAATCCGGAATGGGAGCAGGCTTCGCGCAGAGCTTCGCCAAGGGTCTGTTCGTGGCCCAGGACGGGCAGCGGCTTGTCCTTGAGCATGCTCACCAGCGGCACGATCAATGCCACCAGCAAGCCCAGCGCCAGCAACGCCGCGGACCAGCCAAGCCATCCGATCAAACCGAGTGTGCCGGGCAACATCGCAAACTGGCCGAACGAACCGGCCGCACTGGCGATCCCCATGCCCATGCTGCGTTTTTCCGGCGGCACCGCGCGGCCGACCACCCCCAGGATCACCGAGAACGACGTACCGGACAGTCCGATGCCGATCAGCAGGCCCGCGCTCAGGGACAGGGTCATTGCCGAGTCGGAGAGCCCCATGCAAATCAGCCCGGCCGCGTACAGGACGCCACCGATCAGCACCACTTTTGCCGCGCCGAAGCGGTCGGCCAGGGCACCGGTGAACGGCTGTGCGAGCCCCCAGATCAGGTTCTGCAGGGCGATAGCGAAGGCAAAGACTTCACGCCCCCAACCGAACTCGGCGCTCATCGGCGCCAGAAACAGCCCGAAGCCATGTCGAACGCCCAGCGACAACGCAAGGATCAGCGCACTCCCCAACAGAACCCAGCCGCATGTACGCCACATCGATGTCATTGTTGTTCTCCGGTAGCGGGTATATACCCGCTTATGATCGGAAAAACCGGCATCATGCCAGTTCGTCCAGCAGCTTCAATAAGGTTTCGCGCTTCTCGGCGCCAAGGCGATCGATCAAGCGTTGCTGTGCGGCTTCCCAGGCCGGCAAGGCAGCCTTGAGGCGCTCAGCCCCGGCCTCGGTCAGCAGAACGATGCGGTTGCGCATGTCCTCGCCTTCGACCAGCGTCACCAGGCCATCACCCTCCAGCACCCGCAAATTGCGCCCCAGGGTGCTGCGATCCAGGCCCATGGCCTCGGCCAGGGTCGAGATGCTCGGCTGGTCCAGACGTTGCAGGTTGCACAGCAAAGAATACTGCGCAACGTTGATCCCGAAGCCATCGAGAGCGCCGTCGTAGTGCCTGCTGACGCCACGGGCGGCGCGACGCAGGTTGATGCATAAACATTGAGAGTCGAGCATGGTGCGTGTATATACCCGCGAGTCGCTTAAATCAAGTGGCATGGGGCTTGTTCAGTGATTGGGCTGTGCCCCGAAGATCGCTATCGCGAGCAGGCAGGAACGCTCAACACAACCCGATCAGGCCAGCGCCAAGCCTACCAGCACTGCAACTTCCAGCAACTCCAGCATCGCGCCCGCCGTGTCCCCTGTCGTGCCGCCCAGGCGCCGCAACATCACCTGGCGCAGCCAGACAAACCCCAGCGCCGCCAACACCACCGCCAGCGCACCGCTGACGCCTGCAATCAACACACAAGCCAGCGCACTGACCGCCAACACCTGCTTGCCCGCCGAACGCGGGAGATGATCGGCCAATGCCTGGCCCAGGCCACCGGCACGCACATACGGCGTAGTCAGGAACAAGCCGAGCAATGCGCTACGACCGATCAACGGCACGATGATCAATGCCAGTGAATGCGGCTGTTCGATCAGCGCCAGCAGCGCGGTGAACTTGAGCAACAACACCAGCACCAGCGTCACCACAGCGATCGGCCCGCTGCGCGGGTCTTTCATAATCGTCAGCGTACGCTCGCGGTCGCCAAAACCACCAAGCCAGGCATCAGCGCTGTCCGCCAGGCCATCGAGATGCAAGCCGCCGCTGAGCAGCACCCAAAGGCTCAGCAACAGTGCCGCGTGCAACAAGGTCGGCGTGCCTAGCAACAGCCAGTTGACCGCCCACAGAATCGCGCCAAAGAGTAATCCCACCAGCGGATAAAACAGCAGCGACCGCCCCAGTTCCCTGGGCTCAGGCATACCAGGCAGGCGAATCGGCAGGCTGCTGAGAAATTGCAGGGCGATCCAGAATGGCAACATGGTCAGAGCACTTCCTTCAACACGCCCGCAGGCTCCACCGTCAGCGAAAACAGCGCGCCATGCCCGACCTCAACGTTGAGCAGTTGCTCCCGTGGCAGCCCGCGCGCTTGTGCCAGCAACAGGCGCATCACACCGCCATGGCTGATCAGCAGAATGCGCTCACCGGCACAGGTCGCGTGCAAACGCTTCAGCGCTGCCAGCACCCGTGTCGAAAAGTCTGCAACCGGCTCACCTTGAGGTGGCGTGAACGAATATGGATCGGCCCAGAACAAACCCAGGGCCTGCGCGTCGGTTTCCATCAACGCTGCCGCGCTCTGCCCTTCCCAGGCGCCGAAATGCAGCTCTTGCAGGTCTTTATCCAGTTGCACCGGCACGCCCAATTGCGCACCGAGCTCCTCGGCAAACCGTGCACAACGCTGCAAGGGTGAACTGACCAGCCGATCCCACGGCCCTTGCCCGACCACGGCGGCGCGCATCTGCGCCCAGCCCGTGTCGGTCAACGCATCATCGATACTGCCGCGCAAGCCGCCGCCAAGTTCGGTTTCACCGTGACGCAACAGATCCACGCGCAAGGTCATGCCGGACGATCTGCCACGGCGGCTTCGGCGAAGGTCGCCATCTGCCCGTGCAGGTCGCACGCCAGGCGCAGCAGCGGCACTGCCAATGCCGCGCCACTGCCTTCGCCAAGCCGCAGACCGAGATCGAGCAACGGCTGTGCATTCAGGGTTTCCAGCACATGACGATGCCCCGGCTCGGCGCCACGATGGCCGAACAACAACCACTGACGGCACTCAGGATTCAAGCGTACTGCGACCAGCGCCGCGACACTGCAAATGAAGCCGTCCACCAGCACCGCGACACCTTCTTGGGCACAGGCGAGATAGGCACCGACCAACGCGGCGATCTCAAAACCGCCGAGGTTGAACAGGGTCTGCAAGGCATCGCCACGTTGCGCGCCATGCAATGCCAGGGCGCGCTCGATCACTTGGGCCTTGTGGCTGACACCTTCGGCATTGAGCCCGGTGCCAGGCCCGGTCAAATGCACCACTGGGCAATCGAGCAGCGCGCACGCCAGGGCGCTGGCGGCGGTGGTATTACCGATGCCCATTTCGCCACCGATAAACAACTGCGCACCAGTGGCAATTGCCCGCTGCACGCTGTCACGGCCGGCCTGCAGGGCGAGTTGCCCCTGGGCTTCGGTCATGGCCGGTCCCTGTACAAAATTTGCCGTGCCCGGGCCGACATTCAGGTGAAGTACACCCGGCAGGTTCAGCGACGGCGTTACCGTGCCAAGGTCAACCACCTCAAGGGAAGCGCCCAGTTGCCGCGCCAATACGCTGATCGCGGCACCACCGCTGACGAAGTTGAGCAGCATCTGCCCGGTCACTTCCTGGGGAAACGCCGACACACCCTCGGCGACGACGCCGTGGTCACCGGCAAAAATCGCGATCCACACCTGCTCCAAGCTTGGCTTGACCCGCCCCTGCAAGCCCGCCAGTTGCACCGCCACCGCTTCCAGCTGGCCAAGGGAGCCAGCCGGTTTGGTCAGTTGCTGTTGCCGCGCCTGAGCCTGTTCCACCACTTGGGTATCGACCGGCTTACACGGGTTCAGCCACCAGGATTGAGTCATAACGCAGTTCCTTTCAGAGTCAGGGGCAGGCCGGCGACGGTCAGGACGACACGCTGACAACGCTCAGCCAGAGCTTGATGCAGCCAACCGGCTTCATCGACATAGCGGCGAGTCAATTCGCCCAGCGGCACGACACCCATTCCGGTCTCGTTGCTGACAAAAATGATTTCACCCGGCAGCGACGCCAGGCAGTCCAGCAAGGCATCACGCTCGGCTTGCAAGCGCTCGGCATCGTCGAGCATTAGCAGATTGGTGAGCCACAGGGTCAGGCAATCCACCAGCAGGCAGCGGTCGGCACGGGCGGATTCGCACAGCACCCGGGCCAGTTCCAGCGGTTCTTCGATCAACGCCCATTCGGCAGGACGACGGGCGCGGTGATGGGCCACCCGCTCGCTCATTTCTCCGTCCAGTGGCTGGCTGGTGGCGATGTAGGTCACGGCCAGGGCGCTGTCGATGGCGAGCTTTTCAGCCAGGCGACTCTTGCCGGAGCGGGCGCCGCCGAGGATCAGTTGGAGCATGGTTGTTTCCCTAGAATTTTCGGTGAGGCGACTGCCCTCTTCGCGGGCAAGCCCGCTCCCACAGTGTTACGAGGTGTACTCAAATTTCATGGTCAACCCAAATCTCTGTGGGAGCGGCGATGCGGCGATCCGACTTGCCCGCGATGAGGCCATTGCAGACACCTCAAATCCCGCAGAGATGCCGCAACAACCCGGTATCCAGATGCTTCTCCACCAGATCCGCCAGCCGCTCGATATCGCGCTCGCGCAGCCCGTGATAATCCACGTCCTGCACCTCCTGCAAACCCGCCCAGCGCAGCAGCGCACTGCACGCCGCCGGCGATTCGAACAGCCCGTGCAGGTAGGTGCCGAAAATCTGCCCGTCAGCACTTTGCGCACCATCACAGCGGCCGTCATCCAGTTGCACGGCGGCGTTTTCCAGCGCCGGCCCGGTGGTCACGCCGGCATGAATTTCATAACCCGCCACCGGCGCATCTTCCAGCGCCAGGCGACCACGCACATTGCGCAACTGCTTCTCTTGTTCGAGCCGGGTCTGGAACGCCAGCAGCCCCAAACCGGCACTGGAACCCGGCGCACCTTCAAGACCCAGCGGATCATGCACCTGCTCACCGAGCATCTGCAGGCCGCCACAGATCCCCAGCAGTTTCCCGCCGTAACGCAGGTGCCGGGCGATGGCGGTGTCCCAGCCGTTGGCCCGCAGGTACGCGAGGTCGCTGCGCACACTTTTCGAGCCGGGAAGAATGATCAGGTCGGTGGGCGGAATCGCCTGGCCGGGGCCGATGAATTGCAGGTCCACTTGCGGATGCAGGCGCAGCGGATCGAAATCGGTGTGATTGCTGATGCGCGGCAGCACCGGCACCACCACCTTCAGCACCTGTTCGGCTTTGTCGGTCTGGCGTTGATCGATGCCGTCCTCGGCCTCCAGGTGCAGGTCCATCACGTACGGCAGCACACCGATCACCGGTTTGCCGGTGCGCTCTTCGAGCCAGTCGAGACCGGGTTGCAGCAACGCGATGTCGCCACGAAAACGATTGATGACGAACCCTTTGACCCGCGCCTGTTCGCTCGGCGACAGTAGTTCGAGGGTACCGACCAGATGGGCGAAAACCCCGCCGCGATTGATATCGGCAATCAGCAGCACCGGGCAATCCACCGCTTCGGCGAAGCCCATGTTGGCGATGTCCCCGGCCCGCAGATTGATTTCCGCCGGCGAGCCTGCGCCCTCGACCATCACCAGCGGATAGGCCGCGCTCAAGCGCTCGTGGGAGGCCAGCACCGCTTGCATGGCGATGGTTTTGTAGTCGTGATAGGCGACGGCGTTCATGGTCGTGACGGCGCGGCCATGGATGATCACCTGGGCACCGGTGTCACTGTTGGGCTTGAGCAACACCGGGTTCATGTCAGTGTGCGGTTCAAGGTTCGCGGCCTGGGCCTGGACCGCCTGGGCGCGGCCAATCTCGCCACCGTCGGCGGTCACCGCACTGTTGAGGGCCATGTTCTGCGGTTTGAACGGCACCACCCTTACACCCTGACGCGTGACCCAACGGCACAGCGCAGTCACCAGCGTGCTTTTGCCGGCATCCGATGTGGTGCCCTGCACCATCAGCGTGGTCATTGGTTTTCCTTCGGGAATTCTTCGAATGCCTGCGCCAGTCGCACCCAGGCGATTTCGTCACCGGGCAAGCCGAATCGCAGGCTGCTGTTGTGCGTGAACAACCGCAGGAGAATGCCGCGCCGGGCCATGAACTCATGCAGTTCTTCGGCGCGCTCGGTGATCAGCCACTGGAACAGCGCACAACCGCCCTGGGGCTCGAAGCCGTGTTGCGCCAGCAACGACTCAAGGCGCTCGCTGGCCTCCTCGGTGCGCACCCGTTGCGCCGTTTGCGCCTCGGTATCGCGCAGGCAGGCCTGGCCCACTACCCGGGTTGCCCCGCTCACGGCCCAGGGACCCACTTGTTCAGCCAGCAACTTGAGCAACTTACGCTCGGCCAGCACAAACCCCAGGCGCACACCGGCCAGACCGAAAAACTTGCCGAACGAGCGCAAGACGATCAATCCGACTTGATGGGCAAACGGCGCCAGGCTCAGTTGCGGCGTGTTATCCATGAACGCTTCGTCCACCACCAGCCAGCCACCGCGCTGGGCCAGTCGCGTGTGCCAGTCGAGCAGGCGACTGGGGGTGAGGCTCAGGCCCGTGGGGTTATTCGGATTGACCACCACCAGCACGTCGAAACTGTCGATAAAGAAGTCGACTTCCTGCTCCAGCACTTCACGCACGATGTAGCCGTTGCGACGCCACGCTTCGGCGTGTTCGGCGTAACAGGGTGACAGCACGCCGACCTTGCCCGCCCGACGCAATCGCGGTAGCAGTTGAATCGCCATTTGCGAGCCGGCCACCGGCAATGCCTGCAGGGTGCCGTAGTAATCACAGGCGGCCAGCTCAAGGCCGTCGTCCGCCTCCGGCAAACGGGCCCAGGCTCGCAGCGGAATATCCGGCACCGAGAACGGCCAGGGTGCAAGCCCCGTGGACAGGTCCAGCCAGTCGGCTTCATCTATGCCGTATTCGAGCGCCGCCTTGCGCAGTCGCCCACCGTGCTCAAGCATAAAATTCGGCCCCCAGGCAGAGAATCAGCAGCCATAACCATACCCCGCGCTGGACCAATTGCCAGCCTCGGTCAATGGAGTCGGCATCCGCCGGCACACCTTCGCCCAACTGCGGACGCTGATGCAGTTCGCCGTGATAAATCGCCGCCCCACCCAACTCGACGC
>NZ_JAGYGI010000031.1:0-61141 GCF_019947365.1 Pseudomonas sp. GL-R-26
GTGGTTATCGGCACTATCTACCGGAGCAGGTCAAGCGGTTGCGCTTCATCAAGAGGGCGCAGGCGCTGGGGTTCACGCTGGATGAGGTGGGCATACTGCTGAAACTGGATGCGGCTTGCACTTGCCGCGAGACCCGGGCACTGGCCGTGCACAAGCTGGCCCTGATCGAGCTAAAGATGGCTGACCTTGCCGCACTGCGGCAGGTACTGGGCGGACTGGTTCAGGAGTGCGATGCAGGCGCCGGCGGGGCCGCTTGCCCTATCATCGATGTGCTGAACAGGGAGTAATGCCTGGTTGCAGGGCATCATGCACAAGTGTCAGGCCAGCAACCCGTGCAGTGCAATCGTAAGGCCGCTTGCCAGCGGTCAGGAATGACCGTTTCCGGCCTCTTTTTGCCTGTCGCGAGGGGCTGCTTGCGACCCTGAGCGGCCTGTCATGTCAGGCATCAATCGGTAAAAAAACAGTCACTCCCTTATAGTTACACACCTATTATGACCGGTGATTGAGCTACTCGGCCTTTTTACCGGAGGTCACGAGTTCAATCGGATCCGTTATGTAGAACAAACAGGTAGATATGCAGGGTGAGGTTCAATCTGCCTGGACCGATCAACTAAGATTTTTCGCTGGCGGATCACGTTGAGGGTAAACATGCGGAGCCTCGATTCTCTCCTTGAGCTTGGCAGCAAAGTCGTGAGCACTTTTTTCATGCCGAAACTGAACTCGTCTGATGCCAAAACATACAGACCAAAGAGCTTCGCTTTGACTGGATAGGTACTCGATTTTCACTGACATGATCATGTCTCCAGGGCGTGATCCAAGGGTTAAAAGTGGATTTCAGCGGTCTTGAGGCCCAAGTCTCGAAGCTCGGCGATCAGGTCATCCAGATGACCGAAAGACTCGACTTCCTCGTTGTCATCAACCAGGAAATAACTTCTCCCGGCGTCCTTCTTGAAGAACACGATCCACTCCTTGGGGTTGGTCGGGTTTGCGATCACATGGGTGTCAAAGGTCACGCCTTCGGCGTGTTTGCTTTTCACAGTTTTACGATTCATGTCAGTCACCACGCTACACGCGCTCTCAAGATTCTCTATTTGCAGTGCATGCCCGCCCAGCTCCATCTGAACTTTCTCTATAAACATTTCCAGCCGCCGGAAGCGGTGGATCAAGGGCATTTCAATTATCACTGTATGTTAATATTATGCACATGCATCCACTGAGGAGCTAGCCATGATTGCGATAGGTGAGGCATGGAAGGCAGGGTTGTTGGGGCGAGAGCATTGGCTCCGCAATTTGGTGTCTGGCGTGATCGTCGGGGTCGTGGCGCTCCCCCTTGCAATGGCGTTTGCCATTGCATCTGGCGTCAAGCCTGAGCAAGGCATCTACACCGCAATCATCGGTGGTCTGCTGGTTTCACTCTTTGGCGGAAGCCGCTTGCAGATTGCCGGGCCGACAGGTGCGTTCATCGTGATTCTGGCGGGGGTCACGGCCAAGCATGGTGTTGACGGTCTGCAAATCGCCACGATGATGGCGGGGGCCATGTTGTTATTGCTGGGGATGGCCCGGCTCGGTGCAATCATCAAGTTTATCCCCGATCCGGTGATCGTCGGATTCACCGCAGGCATCGGCGTGATCATCTGGGTCGGACAGTGGAAAGACTTTTTCGGTTTACCGAAGATCAGTGGAGAGCATTTCCATGAAAAGTTCTGGCATTTGCTCCAGGCGCTCCCGGATCTTCATATGGCCACGACCCTGCTGGCTGTACTTAGTCTTTTCCTGGTAATCACTGCTTCCAAAATTCCCGGACTCAAACGGGTACCTGGCCCATTAGTCGCAATGGCGGTAGCTACGGCGATTCAGTCAACCTTTCATTTCGAGGGGGTAGCCACGATTGGCAGCGCATTTGGTGGCATACCTCAAGGCCTTCCAGCGTTGAGCCTGCCTGAAATCACGCTGTCTCGCGTCATCGACTTGATCGGTCCGGCGTTCACTATCGCCATGCTTGGAGCGATCGAATCGCTGCTGTCCGCAATGGTGGCCGATGGCATGGCAGGCACTAAGCACGATTCCAATCAGGAGCTGATCGGTCAGGGAGTGGCTAATCTGGTCACGCCATTGTTTGGCGGTTTCGCAGCTACCGGAGCCATTGCCCGTACTGCAACCAATATCCGTAACGGCGGCACGAGCCCGTTGGCCGGCATTACGCACGCGGTCACGTTGGTGCTTATTATTCTGTTTCTGGCACCTCTGGCCTCAAACATCCCACTGTGCGCCCTGGCCGCCATTCTTTTCGTGGTCGCGTACAACATGAGCGAGTTGAAGCACTTCAAACGCATGGTCCAGCGGGCCCCTCGCGCAGACGTAGCTATTCTGCTCATCACTTTCAGTCTCACAGTGTTCAGTGACTTGGTGATCGCTGTGAATATCGGCGTCATCCTTGCGATGCTGCACTTCATGCGCCGCATGGCCTCATCTGTTGAGGTACAACAGGTAGTCGAGCACGAGCTTGAAGTAGAGTTGAGGGCCAATGGGCACACTCGCCTGCCGCCAGGGACATTGATTTATACGATTGAAGGGCCATTGTTCTTTGGCGCGGCTGAGACCTTCGAGCGAGTCTTGGCACAGACCCATACCGATCCACGTCTGCTGATTATTCGCTTGAAGCGTGTACCGTTTATGGATATCACTGGCTTGCAGGTGCTGGAGGAGGTCATTCAGCAACTGCACAAGCGCAATATCGTGGTGAAACTCTGCGAAGCGAACACGAAGGTGCTCAACAAGCTCGAAAGGGTGGGTATCTTGCAAGAAATCGGCACGGAGCATTACCACGCCGACTTCAACACCGCGCTGGCTAAAGCGGTCAGCCTCGCAGAGGGTCCGTCGACCCTTTAGAGGCTTGCTGCCCGTGTCAGGTTATGACTTGGTACTGGCGGCATGCTTGCTTTTGGTCGAATAGGTGGCACCGTGGGTGTCCAGGTAGTCACGAATCAGTTGACGGACCACCTGAGAAGGCGTCAGGTCTTGTGCTGCACAGAGTTCCTCGAAGGCTTTTTTCTTGACGGGATCAATGAGCACAGTGAGGCGCGCAGTCTTGCTTTCCATGGGGTATTCAATCGCTCAAGTCGCTAGATGTTAATCAAATTGTAATTGCCTTGTCCGGTGCTGTCACTGTACTGCGCGTTACTTCGACTTTACTCACAAGAAAATATTTGGCTCTCACGGTGGGTGATGAGTCGGATCTGCTTCGACTCCGCGTGGATAATCCCCATCCGCGAGGAAGGGAGCAAATTTATTCTAAGCTAGCCGACTGCCTGCAACGGGTAGACTGTGGGCAGTCACGAGCGACCGGATATGGCCGTTATCAGCCTGATGTAGATGCAGTAAGCCATAGAGAAAAGATGGGTTGAGAGAGCCTGGTGGTACAAAATTGGTACGAGCGGAATTGAAAACTGGCGTAACCCGTTGTCCTGATGCCCAAAGCCCCCCAGTTAATTATGTGGGGCGCACAACATCAAAGGTGAATCGCCGCCGCGGTCCGAAAAAGAAACCGCGGCGACCGATCGATCAGGCTGTGGGGAGCAGGCCTTTCTGTTTGGCGACATGAGTCGCCAGTGCGTCCATCAAGTCCGGGGACAGGCAGTCATAGGGCTCCAGGCCGATCGAGCGCAGGCGCTCGCGGATAGCCTTCATCTGCGTTGGCGGTGTGCCGGTTTCGATGATGGAGGACACGAACGCCGCGAATCCCGACGCAGCCCATCCGCTCTGGGGCGAAAGCTCGGTGCGACCGCTCGGGTACCCAGATCAAGAATGGTCTGCGATGACGCCTCGAGCGCGGCTAGGTCCGCGCACGGGCGAGTGTGCCGAATTCAAATGGAATCCACACACGCCCAAGGTTTTTCAGGAATGTGGAGATCGAGTAACGCCCAATACTGTGTTGCAAAGCCAGGTATCGGTGCTGACGCTTTCAGCGACTTCGAGACGATGGTCAGGGCAGAGGTTGGAGGCTGGTTTTGAAGGTAGTGACCACACGGTTACGGCCTTCGTGTTTAGCGTGATACAGGCGTTGATCGGCTGTACGCAGAATTGCCTCGATGGTGTCGCCATCGCGACCGGATTGCGATACGCCGATGCTCACTGTGACCACGGTTGACCGCTGCAGGCCATGAAAAGAACTGTTTGCAACGGTGCTTCGCAGACGCTCAGCGATTTCGTGCGCGCCTTCAAGTGAAGTCTGAGGTAGCAGTATCATGAATTCTTCTCCGCCCACTCGGGCTACACCGTCATACGGCCGGATCGAATCGAGGCATTTCTCCACGAAACTCTTCAGGATGTCATCGCCAACCTGATGCCCGAAGCGATCGTTGATGGACTTGAAATTATCCAGATCGAGTGCCAACACGGAGAACGGCGCACCGCCGCGTTTGGTCCGGCCAATTTCGGCTTCGACCCGCTCCATGAACCGACGCCGATTATCAGCGCCTGTCAGTGGATCGGTCGCCGCAAGGTGCCCGAGTTCTTGATTGGTGCGCTGGAGTTCCTGCAGGGCGCTCTCGGTATACGCCATCGCTTCGGCAAGACGCACCATCAACTCCTCCTGGCTGTAAATCTTCGAAAACGACCGCGTGGTGAGGAACGCTTGCACTACCCCATAGCTCAACATGAAAAATCCACCGGCGAAGATCGCGTGAGCGAGCCACCACATATGGTTCCACGGACGTGCAAGGATGAAGGCAAGAGAGGACAGCGCGAACGCGGTGACCGAGATGATGAAAATTGTCATCAGCGGCGATCGGATACGACGCAGCAGGAGTATTGTCACGGTCAATGTGGAAAGAACGAGGGCACCACCCTCCATCGAGAGGCGCACCGCGAGATCGCCGGCGATCGGCGAATTCGCGACGTACGCCACTGCCACGTCAACCACCAGGAACACTCCTATCCAGGTCAACCACGGGCGGGCCTTCATTCGTTGGTCCGCGGCATCAGGTGGGCGGTGGTACGACAGCAATCCGACTAACAGCAAAATCGACATGACCAGTCGAGAGGCTGGTCCATAAAGCAGGAAGAGCCAGATATTGTGGTGTGCTTGCCCGGTGAACGCACCATGCAACGCGTAGATCAGTACAAAACCGAGAAATCCAAGCGTCATCCATCGCAGCAGCGGATCTCCCGATGACTGATAGCAGCGCCACGTTACGTAAGTAACAAACGAGCCTGCCAAGGTGGCTGTCGTGATCGCAATTACATGGAACAGGTGATTCTCGAATAAAAGCGTGGGGTCCTGGAAAAAGTATAAGTAGCCAATCAGATAGGCCGGAACACACGCAAACCCTGCGAGCAGCAAGTAGGCGTAAACCTTGACCATGAGGCGAACGGCTTCAGGTGGCTCGTCGGTGGCGATGAGATTACTCATGGTTCCCTCCAGTCTTGAATCCATATAGCCAACACCGGTCCGGTGTTGGCGCCGCCTGCATGCCAGCGGTCCCTCGTATCACTACGCCAATATGGGATGAACCGTTCTATGGCATTTCAATTATGGATAAAAATTTAACTTTCTGATCAGAGTTTTTTCAGGAAGTCCAGTAGCAGCTCATTGACCTCTGTCGCGCGCTCTTGCTGTATCCAGTGGCCGGCACCTTCAAGGATATGACAGCCGCGCAGGCCCGGCAGTGTCTGCGCGAAGGCTTCGATCTGCCGCGGGGAGCCCGCAAACCTCAGCACGGCGTCGCGGCTCCCGGCAATGAACATCGACGGCTGCCGGATAATGCAATCGCGCCAAGGTGTCAGCAGTGCCCATGAGCGCGTCATGTTGCGGTACCAGTTCAAGCCACCGTGAAATCCGCTGCGGGTGAATTCACGGGTGTAGTAGGCAATATCCTCGAGGCTTAGCCAGGCTGGCAGGGTTTCGGGCTCGATCATCCCTCCCAGGAAGCCCTGGCCCGGCTGCAGTCGGCCGAACACCGGCCCATCGGGCCCGTCACCCGAGCCACTGAAGTAGATGCGTCGGATCGATGACTCGACGTCCCTTTCCAGCTCGGCCTCGGCCACACCCGGCGCCTGGAAATACTGGATGTAGAAGTCGCTGATACCCCGCGAGGCAAGCGCGCTCAGGAGCTCCACGCGCGCCGGTGGCGAGAAGGGAACACTCATGCCGACCACTGCGCGGAACAGATCGGGTCGCATCAATGCTGCGCTCCAGGCCACCTGCGCGCCCCAGTCATGGCCGACGATCACGGCTTGCTGTTCGCCAAGAGCGTTGACCAACTCGACCATGTCACCTACCAGGTGGAGCGTGGTGTAGGCGTCGGGTTCGGCCGGCGCATCTGTGCCGCCATAGCCGCGCATGTCGGGCGCTACCGCTCTGTAGCCGGCGGCCGCCAGCGCAGCAAGCTGGTTGCGCCACGAGTACCACAGCTCCGGAAAACCGTGGCATAGCAGGACCAGCGGGCCGCAACCTTGCGTTGCAATCTGCATGCGGATGCCATTGATGTCGAGCAGTTCGAGGTGTGGCTCGTTCATATGCGCTTCCTGCGATTCAAGGGATGGCCCCCAGCAACCGCGGCAGATTCGCCGCTGCCTGCTGCCTGCTGACAGAGAGGCGATGCAGCTGTACCAGTTTCTCTGTGTCGGTTTCTTGCAAGCCGCTGACCACCGCCGTCATAAAGTACAAACGCGACTGCCTGATCCAGCGGGCCAGGCCTTCATGTTCTCCCCAGCGTAGTTGGTTACCCAGGTAGACCGCCCACATTCTGATCCAGTCCGTGGGAACGTGAGGCGGGGGGACCATCGTGCAAAGCGCGTTCATTTGCGTTTGATCGGCCAGATGGCTTTCCACATAAGCGATCAAGGCCGCGCTGAACAAGGGTTGGCAGCTGCTTACCATCAACAGGTTGATCTTGCTTCCGTCGAACACCTTCATTTCAGGCAGTGACGGGATGGCACTGGCGCTGCAGTCAATGTGCAGGGCATCTGGGCTCGTGGCGATGCTGCCTTGCTCGAGCACGATGCGCGTTGACTCGAGCACTCGCACCCGCCCCAGGCGCACAATGTTGTCGATGCGTCGAAGCTCACGTAACTCCGCCTGTGTGACGGTGGCGCAGCGGTAAGCAGTGGGTTCGACGGACTTGTCCAGGCGCAGGAGCTGGCCCGCCGCCTCAAGCCTGGAGAACAGGTCCGGGATCGAGTCTGCGGCTGCGATGGCCTCAAATTGTGCCGTGAGGCCGCCGATTGTTCGTTCGAAGCCATCGAGACCGGGTTGCAAGTTGGCCCGGTCGATCAACCACGGATCGTTCGGCATGATCCAGCAGATAGCTGCGGGCGCAACACCGTTTTGCAGCAACCACAGGCAAGCGTCGATCCCGGTCTTGCCCGATCCCACCACTACGTAGCCAGAGTGTGGGTGCTGGATCTTCGGCAGGTCGTTCAGTGGCACGCACTGCACGCCGGGCTCCACCCTGTACCTGGGCAGGTGGGTCGAGGGAACTGCTGTCTGGGCATGGGTGGCGTCCACCACCTTTTTGTACACCCGAACCTGATGGTTTACGCCGCTGACGAGCGAGGTAAACCGGTGGTCGTCAATGCGGTCGCCGGTGTAGTTGCACATGGGGAAGTAACGGATCCGACCTGACGGCAGAAACTGCTGATTCATCACCTGGTCGAAGTAGCTCACCACCTCGGCGCCGGAGGCTAGTTCATACAAGCCCTCGTTCAGTGCCGTCGTGTCTTTCGTTCCGCTGCCCAGTTCCCGCGAATTGACGCCATAGAAGGCCGAGGGCTGGTGCAAACGGACAAAGGGGTAGGCATCATTCCAGTGCCCGCCAGGTCGACCGTGTCGATCCACCATCACGATGCGTGCATTCGTTTCCTTGAGTAGCGTATCGACGAAGGCCATGGCCATCGCGCCAGCACCGATGATCAGGTAGTCGGTTTCGATCGGATTTGCGTCCATATGGTTGCACCTTCCTGGAGGTTGCCCCTCCTTAACCTCCGAAGATTAGCCACCAATGCCGCGCGCAATAGAACGAATGCTCCTCACCCACATAACCAATGGAGTTAATGGCTGCAGCCTGAATGTCCATACTCAAGTCGGTATGCGCGAAGAAACATCCAACTACACGGCCTCCAATTGGATCAAAGCCAATACAGGAGAGCAATGGTATACAACCAGCCGATGCAGAGGGTGATAGTCAGGTAGACAATCACGAGCATCAGGGAGCGACTCCACATGATACTTACCTCCCATAACCACGGTTTGAGGCGCTTCAGGGGCGTCTGACAAACCGAATAAACACAGGTCAATCCGTACTACAGCATCCGCGCTGCTCCTGAATCGGCGGGCACTTCACCGTGCCGAATGAACAGAACACACAGCAGTCACCGGGGTTCGGGCGTA
This sequence comes from Pseudomonas sp. GL-R-26, assembly GCF_019947365.1. NCBI lineage: Bacteria > Pseudomonadati > Pseudomonadota > Gammaproteobacteria > Pseudomonadales > Pseudomonadaceae > Pseudomonas > Pseudomonas sp. GL-R-26. The sequence continues at coordinate 8,390 of NZ_JAGYGI010000031.1, forward strand.
GCAGGGTTTTGCAACTGCCACATTCGTAGAAAAACTGACAGGCATCCGTGGGCATGGCTTCCTGCTTGGCGAAACCGCAATGCGGGCAGGTCAACACGGATTCGAGGATGACGGCGCTCATGGTTGCCTCATTTATGCACGGTGGAGGGATAACCCGCCTTCGTCGTCGCCTTGGTCAACGCCTCAGGCCCCGCCGATCTGTTGAGCCATCGTTTTCTCCATTGAATCGATCTAACCCAGGGTCACTTTACACTCCGTACCTGGGTACAGAATCAAGAGGCGTGTGATGGCGACCGGGCTGAGTATCGGCAAGTTGGCGGCAGCTGCCGGGGTGAACATCGAGACTATTCGCTATTACCAGCGACGCGGCTTGCTGGATGAACCGCCAAAGCCGCTCAGTGGTTATCGGCACTATCTACCGGAGCAGGTCAAGCGGTTGCGCTTCATCAAGAGGGCGCAGGCGCTGGGGTTCACGCTGGATGAGGTGGGCATACTGCTGAAACTGGATGCGGCTTGCACTTGCCGCGAGACTCGGGCACTGGCCGTGCACAAGCTGGCCCTGATCGAGCAAAAGATGGCTGACCTTGCCGCACTGCGGCAGGTACTGGGCGGACTGGTGCAGGAGTGCGATGCAGGCGACGGCGGGGCCGCTTGCCCTATCATCGATGTGCTGAACAGGGAGTAATGCCTGGTTGCAGGGCATCATGCACAGGTGTCAGGCCAGCAACCCGTGCAGTGCAATCGTAAGGCCGCTTGCTAGCGGTCAGGAATGACCGTTTCCGGCCTCTTTTTGCCTGTCGCGAGGGGCTGCTTGCGACCCATATCTGCCGGTCAACACGGGCAGAAATCGGCCATAAGCAACCATCGATGCTTTTAGAGAAGCAGGGCCAATTCAGCCTCTCCGAAAATCATCTTTTCTAAGGGCATGCGACCTGATGACTATCTGAACCACTAGGGCGAGTGTCATCTGCCTCCTCATCACTTGAAAATTTTTCATCAGCGTACTTCCAAAATTCTCGCCTGACATCCACAAAGGCAATGACGATCTTGACTCCGATGTGCAGGAAATACAACGCGTAAACGCTTCTGAACACTGTCAAACCCAACTGCTGGAGTGCCTTTGCCATGGTCCCTCCTTTATTTGAACTTACTTACACTGGGCGTTATTGTTCGGCATTCTGCGGAATGATCGGCTGGGTTCCGCTTGCGCGAACAAGAAGGAACCCGCGCGTTTGGCGAGAGTCAGGATCAACTGTATTCATTGCGTTCCAAAGCTCCTGCACAGGAATCCAGGTATAGGGATACTTGGTCGCAGCAACATCCATGACCAGCAAGCGATCTGTTTCAGCGCTATATGCACCTACAGGAGAAATATGCCCCATGCCTTCTTCCTCAAGGGTGGTACGATCGAAGTTCACAATGAGAAACTCTGAAGGTTCGCTAAGCGTGGCACGCGCCATGTTGCGAAACGACTCAACGTTGGACTGCACTGCGTGTATGGTTCGGACTTGTAATCCATGAACTTTAATAATTTCGGCGAGTTGCTCCAGAGTGAGACCAGCAAAGGAAACCGCGATTTCACTTCGAACGGCGGAGGCCGCAGGTGTGAATAGAGTTGACTGTGTAACGGGAGGTTGAGGATGGAGGATCGCGTTGATCACGATGGTGGCGCTCGCAACGCCGCAAAACGCCCTCCGAGACTGTTGTACAAAGTAAGGCGCCAGTTGGTCGAAATCAGCTCTTGCCGAAGCAGTGGCAAGCAAATGCTTGCCTTCAATTGATGTTGCATCGATCAGTGTGTGGGACAGAGATAAGCGATCAAGGGTAGGAGTAGAAAATCCGTACCACGCTATGCCTGATAGGCCCATTGTAAGTAGGCTTGCGACTGCAATCGCGACGCGTCTCAACCACTGTTTCAATTGATCCTCCTTTTCCAAATGTTCATCAAATGGGATGAAACGCGCAGAAGATTGAAACGCTCCAATTTAACACGGATGCTTGCCTCACGCGGAGCCTGATCGCCGTTGGTCTAATGTCGGCTATGGAGAAAATTTTTAACTGACTGCTTATGGCCGTTTTCTGCCTGTCATACCTGACGGGATTGGATCGTTCTTTACCTGTCAAAGTTAATGTCCGAGCCTTGGAAAGGCGCGTCGGTGGGCAAGTGAAGGAGGGGGGGCGTTCAATACTTCGCCATTCCTGGTTGGGGTTGGTGCTGATAAATGCATAACTCAGGTAGTCCGCAGCTTCTCCAAGGAATGTCATTGGCTGCGCGTCGATCCGAGTGCGGGTAATCGGCCAAGCTCTGTTGAAGGCTTTTAGGGTATGGAATGCAGCGTTTGGCTATCCATGGATATTCGGACTGCGTCATGACGCCAGAACTCGCGATCGCAATCAAGAATCTGTCCATGCTGATCATAGTTGACGCGAATTATCATTAACAGCGGACTGCCTTCTGGCAGATTGAGATAGTTCGCCACGCTGGCCTGCGCCGCGGTCGGGTAAATATCAAAAGTGGCGCGGCCGCAATGGATGTCATAGTGTTTTCGGTAAATCAATGTCAGCGACTGAGTCAGGTCCAGTTTCAATATGTCCGGGAAAAATTCTGGTTTCAGATAATGTTCTACAAACATCACGGGGCGCCCATCGACTGAGCGTAGACGGCGTATACAGTGCAGCATGCTTAACGGCAGCACCGCCAACTTCAGGCATAACTCCGGGCTCGCCAATTCCGTACTGGTGGAAATGACCTGTGTGAGTGCCTTGCGCCCCTGACTTTCGACCATCTGGTGGAACAGCGAATTTGTGAAGGGGTTGTACACCAGTCGGGGTGGGGTAACAAACCAGCCGCGCCTGCTTTCCCGATAGATCGATCCTTCCGCTTCCATTCTTTGCAGGGCTTCTCTGAGCGTGATGCGGGTTGTGGAAAACAGGTCGCTGAGCTCTCGTTCGGGAGGGAGCTTGCTACCGGACGCCAGAGTGCCATTGATGATTTGCGTTGCCAGGGCGTGATAGATGGTGGCAGCTTGGGTGGTTATTTTTTCTGTCACGGTGATGGTCTGGATGATTTTTGAGCGCTGATATTATCCCAGTTCATCATTTCATTACCTTTACGAGACTCAACTGTCTCTCTTCGGGCACACCTCGCCCACTGTCCCTTTGACGATTGATCACCCGGAGCGGGTGCTCAGACCTTCGTTGTTTCTGGTCGTGCCGGGCGCGTGAATGAGCGTGGCATCGACAGACATTCCTTGGCGCAACGACAGCCCTGTTCTATCCCGGCCAGGTGTTTAACGCCTATTCAATTGCATTAGGGGGCTGAGTCGGAGCGTCTCAAGTGTCACATTTCGGTCATTTCTTATGGGTAGCATCCAGTTTCCGCCCAAATCTGGTCTATACCACACGGCTATCCCATGAAAAAAATACTGATTACGAGTTTGCTTGCAGGTGCCTTGTCGATTGCAGTTTCCAGTGCGTACGCGCAGTCGGAGCTGGATGCTTTAGTCGCCGCAGCCAAAAAAGAAGGCGCGGTCAATAGTTTGGGCATGCCGGATAACTGGGCAAACTGGAAAGATACCTGGGCTCAGATCACGCAAACATATGGCCTGGTACATCAGGACACCGACATGAGTTCGGGGCAGGAAATCGCAAAATTCGAAGCTGAAAAATCGAACGCATCAGGCGATATCGGTGACGTTGGCCAATCTTTTGGCCCGATTGCCGTCAGGAAGGGCGTTACCCAGGCCTACAAGCCGACCACCTGGGACGAAATTCCGGCTTGGGCCAAGGACGCAGACGGTCATTGGATGGTGGCTTACAGCGGGACCATTTCCTTCATCAGCAACAACAAGCTGGTCAAAAATCCGCCTAAGAACTGGGGCGATTTGCTCAAAGGCAACTACAAGGTGACGGTTGGCGAAGTGGGCGTCTCGGCGCAAGCCAATAGCGCTCTGCTGGCAGCGGCGATTGCCAATGGCGGCAACGAAAAGAACTTGCAACCTGCGTATCAGTTATTTGCAGAGTTGGCTAAACAAGGGCGGCTCTCCATGACCGATGCGAATATCGCCAACATGGAAAAAGGTGAAGTGGAAGTTGCCCTGTTATGGGACTTCACGTCATTGAGCTATCGCGACAAGATCGATCCATCCCAGTTCACGGTATCCATTCCCACTGACGGTAGTGTGAGTGCCGGTTATTCAACCCTCATCAACAAATACGCACAGCATCCGAACGCCGCCAAGCTGTCGCGTGAATACATCTTCAGCGATGCAGGCCAGATTAACCTGGCGCGTGGTTATGCGCGTCCGATTCGCAACAACGTCGTCCTGCCACAGGATGTAAAGGACAAGATGCTGTCGGCTGAACAGTATCGCAACGCCAAACCGATCCAGGATTTCGCGGCTTGGGAGACGACCACCAAGGCCATACCGCGGCAGTGGCAAGAGCAAGTCATGATTTATAACAAGTAACTCCACCCGCGTTAGTTCGCTTCTAAAAACCTGCTGCACGACTTGGGTCGTTCGCTACGGTTTTTAGAAGTGTTCATTAGAGCAGAGAGCAGGGTAATGGTCGCACTAAGGTTTGCGCCGGCCATATTTCGCGCTCGCTTATCAAAAACCATGTAACACGGAATGGCTAGCTGTATGACTTCTGCATCGAATCCGCTGGCAATACCAGTGACTCTCGACACCCGGCATTACCCACGCTTTCGCCACTGGCGGGCGGCGCTGGTTCTATTGCCTTTGTTATGTGTGTTGGCGCTGTTTTCACTGGCACCGACAGCCTGGCTGCTGATCAACAGTGTGCAGGTTGATGGCGCATGGTCGCTGGCGAATTTCAGTGAAATCCTGCATTCCCCGTTTTACCGGCAGGCCTTTGGTAACAGCCTTTGGGTTTCCGTCTGCTCCAGCTTGATCGGATTAGCCATCGCGCTGGTGGTCGCCGCTTCATTGAAGCGGGTGGATTGCGCGCTGCGCGACATGACGGTGGCATTCACCAATATGGCCAGCAATCTAAGTGGGGTGTCCTTGGCATTCGCCTTCATTATCGTGATGGGAACTAATGGCGCTGTGACCTTGCTCTTGCGGCGATGGGGTTTGCTGGCTGATTTCAATCTATACACGCAGATCGGGCTGACCCTGATTTACAGCTATTTCCAAATACCGCTAGCGGTGTTGTTGCTCTATCCAGCCTTTGATGCGCTGCAAGATGATTGGCAAGAGGCAGCCTCTTTGCTGGGTGCCAGCCGTGCCAGTTACTGGCGCCTGGTTGCGTTGCCAGTGTTGCTGCCGGCGGTACTCGGCACTTTCATATTGTTGTTGGCTAATGCCATGGGGGCGTATGCCAGTGCGTATGCACTGATGACCTCCAACTACAACCTGGTCACCATCCGCATTTCCAGCCTGGTCGCCGGGGACATTTCTCTGGAACCGAATCTGGCGGCAGCACTGTCCGTGCTTCTGGTGGCGATGTTGGTGCTCGTGGCGATGGTCAACCAGCTCTTGATGAAGAGAAGCTACCATGCACACTAACCGTTATCACCAGTTCGTGCTGTATGGCGTGATGGCCCTGCTCAGTGTCCCTGTTCTGGCGACCCTGGTGTTTTCATTTTCCCAGCACTGGGGGGCAACCATATTGCCCGACGGGCTGACGTTCGACTGGTACCTCAAGTTGTGGCAAGAGCCGCGGTTCTTGAGTGCATTTAGCCACTCCCTGTTGATTGCACTGGGCACATTGGTCTTCAGCACAGTGGTCATCGTGCCTGCCGCATTTGTGGTGTTCCATTATTTCCCGAACCTGGATCGTTGGATGAACATCCTGATCCTGATCCAGTTCGCGGTGCCGCCTGTGGTCTCGTCAGTGGGCTTGTTACAGATTTATGCCGATGGACCGCTTCCACTGATCGGTACGCCGTGGGTATTGATCGGGTGCTATTTCACGATTGTCCTGCCGTTCATGTACCGGGCACTCGCCAACGGTCTGCAAGGGCTGAACGTGCGTGACCTGATGGATGCGGCGCACCTGTTAGGGGCAAGCACTCCCGCCGCTTTTTTGCGGGTGATCTTGCCGAATATCCGCAAGGGCCTGATGGCCGCTTTGTTTCTCTCGTTCTCCTTCCTGCTGGGCGAGTTCGTGTTCGCCAACATATTGGTGGGCAGCCGTTACGAAACCTTGAACGTCTATCTCTATTCCGTGCGCTCCACCAGCGGCCATTTCATGAGTGCCGTGGTGATGAGCTATTTCATATTTACGCTGGGCGTGACCTGGATTGCCACCCGCTTGAGTCGATAGGACTGTGCGATGAATTATCTTGAAGTATCCAACTTGTCAAAATACTACGGCAAGGGCTCGGGCAAGACCCGCGTGTTTGACGACATCCATTTCAATATCAAGGAAGGCGAACTGGTGACCCTGCTCGGCCCTAGTGGCTGCGGCAAGTCGACCTTATTGCGCTGCATCGCCGGTTTGACTGATGTCGATAGCGGTCAGATCCAGGTGGCGGGAAATAACATTACCCATGTTGCTCCGCAAAAACGTGGTATCGGCATGGTCTTCCAGAGCTATGCGTTGTTTCCGAATCTGACGGTGATGGGCAACATTGCCTTCGGCCTGAAAATGCAGGGCGTCTGTGTCGATGAAACCTTCCAGCGCGTGACCGAAGCGGTGCGCCTGGTTGAATTGCAGGGCCACGAGAACAAATTCGTGAGTCAACTCTCCGGCGGCCAGCGTCAGCGTGTCGCCCTGGCGAGGGCATTGGTGGTGCGGCCACGCATCCTGTTGCTGGATGAACCACTGTCGGCACTGGATGCGCGCATCCGCAAGAACCTGCAGGAGGAGATCAGGCGGATTCAGTCGCAGCTGAAACTGACGACTATTTTCGTGACCCACGATCAGGAAGAAGCGCTGATGTTGTCCGACCGCATCATTGTCATGGATGGCGGTCGCATCGTGCAGGAAGGGAGCGCCGAGACAATCTACACCCGTCCCGCCAATGGGTTTGTCGCGCGCTTCATGGGCAGCTACAACCTGCTGGATGCCCATCAGGCGGAACAACTGCTTGGGCTGCGCATACAAGGACAACTGGCAATCCGGCCAGAAGCGATCCATGTGGCGCAAGCCGGCCGCAGCTATGGCTCACATCTGGGTGCACCGTGCCGCGCCACGGTCCGTCACCATCAGCTGCTCGGCAACGTCATTCGTTACCACGTCGATGCGCAAGGCTGCTCGTTGATGGTCGATATGCTCAATCGCAGTTCAGGGTCTTTGCTGCCGGCAGGCGCGCCGCTCGATCTGCTGTTCAATCGTGAAGAACTGCAGGAGGTCGCATGACGGTTTTGGCTATTTTTGATATGGACGAGACCCTTATCGATTGCGATAGCTCCAGTCTCTGGCTGCGCTATCTGGTGCAGCGTGGTGTGGCCGCAGCCGACATGCTGGTCACCGAGCAGGCGATGATGCAAGCCTATCATCTGGGCGAACTCTCCATGGCGCAGTACATGGACTTTACGCTCCAACCGTTGTCTGGAGTGGCCGTCAGCGAAGTGGAGCGATGGGCAGATGACTTTGTTTTCAGCATCGTTGCTCCCCGCATATATCCAGCCGGACGTCGGCAAATCGAGTGGCATCGCCAACAGGGAAACCAGCTATTGATCATCTCCGCGACGGCTGACTTTATCGTGCGCCGTGTCGCGGCCATGCTGGACGTGGGCGAGGTGATCGCCATCGAACTTGAACAGGAAGGTGGCAGCTTTACCGGCGCGACTAAAGGGGTACTCAGTTTTCGGGAAGGCAAGGTGGAGCGCTTGCAGGCGTGGCTGAAGCACCATGGCAGCAGCCTGCAAGGCAGCTATGGCTACAGTGACTCGGTGAATGATTTGCCGCTTTTGCATGTGGTCCAGCATGCGTGTGTCGTCAACCCCGCGCCAGCGTTGAAACAGGTCTCGGACCAGCATCAATGGCGACAGTATGACTGGCAGTTGGCGCAAGATGAGCACAGCGTCGCGGGGCAGACCCAGGGGGCGGCATGCCGTTGATCCAGTCGCGTTTCGATGCATTACTGCGCCACAAGGCCGCGGGCCTGCCGGTACCTCGGCTAACCCCAGCGCTAGCAAGCAAGCTGCTTGAACGACTCGATAGCCTGCGCTTGTTCGCCCACGCCTACCCCCAGCTTATGAAGCTGACCTATGGAACATACCGGCCGATTGACCTGCTGGATTTCGCCTATCGTCATGCGCTCGATGGCATCAGTATTCATCTATTGGATGGCGAAGAGCGCAGTCTTCAGCGGATGAGCGACGATCAACTGCGTATTGTCAGCCAAAGGGCCGAGGCACTGGGGTTGGACATCCACCTGGAAATCAGTAGCACCCAAAAGGTGGACGTGGATCGGGTGGTTGAGGTGGCGCAGGTGATGGGGGTGCAGAACATACGCGTCTATTCACGTTATGGAGGACGACTTTCCGAGGTTTTAGACATCATCGAATCGGACTTGCGCTACATCGCCAGACAAGCCGATCGATATGACCTTTACATTGACTTCGAACAGCATGAAGAACTGAAAAGTCGCGAAATTGTCGCGCTGCTCGAGCGCATCAATCATCCGCGCCTGCACGCGCTGTTCGATTTCGGCAATATGATCAATGCCGCCGAACAGCCGTTAACGGCTCTGAAAACCTTGGCTGCGCATATCCGGCAAGTGCACATGAAAGGTGTGCGTGTCGTTCCCGAGGAAAATGGAGTCGGTCACTATGGCGTGCTGCAGGGCATTGCCGAGGATGACTTGCCCAGTGCCCGTATGCTGTTCGAGTTGTTGATGCTCGGAGAGCATGAATCCCAGGTCATCGCCTTTATCCTGGAGCAGGAAAACCACTATATCGCCCCCGCATTCCGTCAAGTGGACGAGGACGAAGACCCTTTTATTCCTTACCGAGAGATGAGTCAAACCTCACTGCCTGAAGGCTTTACGCTGGAGCAGATGATGGCCGAGGAGGAGCGTTGGGCCATCAACCAGATCGTTTATGTTCGAGGTCTGCTGCAAGAGTTCAGATTGCTGGCAGAACTTGTGCTTCAGCGGGAGGGAGAGTCAGCATCGCCCTGCCGGGATTTGCCATGAGCCGCCATGGGGATACACTTCCAGGCACAGGCCTTGTCTGGTGGCATAGCGTTAAGGTGGTTGGGGTCTTTCAAGGGCATTAGTGGCACATCCTTTCCAAACGGATTGATGTGCCACCAGTTTTGATAACTGTGCGAAGTTAAACCACACATACTAATATCGAAAAGTCCTAAAAAATAACTTCCTTTTGTCGGTCTGTAGCGGGCCATCCAGGCCTCACGCCGTTCGCCGAAGCTAGCCAATCTGACCCCGCTGTTCAGGCATGGCTGTCTGATGTTATCCGCACAGCATTGAGTAACCAGGTCGCGATTGCATAAAACGGTTTGTCGCCAGTTGAGCTTCGGAGCTCCCCAGACCGACCACCCACCGTTATTGTGATTGTCACAGCTGTGCTCGCCTGCCAAGGGCTCATGCTCTGCGTTTACGCCATCATAGGTATCCAGCTTTACCAAGGCTATCCAAGTGCTTCGGTTATTACGCACTATGTGTATCCGTCCGGCCATGATCGTCTAGGTTGTTTCCTTGGTTATCGTGATCGTCTGGGCGCGTTAGTAGTATGTGCAGCGCCTCCATTTTCACGATTGATCGGGGGAAGGTCCGCTTTTGGCCGTTTTCTGCCTCATGCGACGGGCTGCTTTTGGCCGTTTTCTGCCTGTCGCGAAGGACTGAAAACGACCGACTCTGGTGAAAAAGTGGCTCCCCTGTCGCGCCTGCGGTATTGGCGATCGGGTGAATTTCGAGTTCCGGTCTGAGGGTGCAAAAGCCACGGTTGTGTCCATTGAGAAGGTGAAATAATCACGAGACGCTTATCCCCTTCCCACAAGATGTAGGTTGGAAGGGGGGGTAGCTATCGAGCGAGCCCGTTTGCAGGCTGTTGATGGTTACGTTGCAACTGGCGATGTTGTCTTGCCGGGCGAGTCCCGCGATGAACCCCGTCAGTCCGCTGTGCGCACCGTCCGTCAGACCAGACCCTAGATGGGTGATTTGACGGCGCTCAATGTGATGTTGATGATTCGAATTCAGCGAAGTTTTCGGCAATAGCAGTAAACAAATTTCTGGAGGGTTCCGAACGGAGTGTGATGTTTTTCCTTTTCATGCCCGAGCAATTCGAAAGGTGCACCAAACTCAGAGTGCAATTCGTCCGCGCTATAACGCCTCACAGGTAAACCGCTGCATTGGGTAGGCCCATCTTCTGCAAACGTGGCAACAATTACGTATCCACCAGGCTTTACAGATGTTAGTACTTTTTCGATATACGCCTGTCGCTCATCTGCAGTTGCAAGAAAGTGGAACACGGCTCGGTCGTGCCAGACATCATAGGTCTGAGGCGCAAGCGATACCCGAGTGACATCCCCCTCAATCCAGATGACTTTTTCTGCCTACTGCCCAAGCGGTGTTTTGCTGTGGCAAGCGCTGAAGCAGAGAGGTCAAGAACACTCAGCTGGGTAAACCCGTTCTTTATCAGGTCATCAACTTGGCCTTTAAAGCCCCAATTCCAAGGCCAGCAAGTCCGACATCGGCTGCGGGCGTCTAATCAATCTGGCTTGCCTTTGCTCGATCAATACTTCCGGTAACAGGGGGCGGCTGTTGTAATTGGATGACATAGAGGCGCCGTACGCTCCCGCATCGTGGATGATCAGCAAGTCGCCAACCAGCGCCTCGGGCAGCAAACGCGGCGTCACCCCTGCTTCATCCTGCGTAAAAATATCGCCAGATTCACATAGGGGGCCGCCCACCACGTAGTCGTGCTCAGGGCGATTGATGGGAGCCCCCTCGGCATCCAGCAAGGTCATGTGGTGATAGGCGCCATAAAGGGCCGGGCGCATCAGGTCATTGAAGCCTGCGTTCACCAGGATGAAGTTTCGGCTGCCGACTTTTTTGACCGCGCGGACTTCGGTCACCAGACAACCGGATTCGGCAACCAGAAACCGGCCGGGTTCGATTTCCATCCGTACCGGATGACCAAGAAACGCTTCGATGTCCTGTCGGGCCTGACGCCATGCGTTGGCATAACGCTGGATGTCTACCGGCTCCTCGCCTTCGCGGTAGGGCGTGGAAAGCCCCCCGCCAATAGAAAACGCTTCGATATCGTGGTCGAGCATTTTCACGGCCGAGACCATTGCACAGCCCACCTGCTCCAGATGCGCGTAATCCACGCCCGAGCCGATGTGCATGTGCAATCCCACCAGCTTCAGCCCGAACTGCCGAATGACGTCGAGCGCTTCGTGAACCTGCTCATGCCAGATGCCATGCTTGCTGTTTTTACCACCGGTATTGGTCTTGCGGCTGTGACCATGGCCGAACCCTGGGTTGATCCGTAACCAGACGCAATGACCCCTAGAGCGTTCACCCAGTTGGCGGAGCATGTCGATCGACCCGGTATTTACCTCGATATTCAACTCGACCACGCGGCGCAGAGTCGCATCGTCGAACAGATCACAGGTAAAGACGATGCCTGCTGGTGTGCCGGCCGGGCTGAAACCTGCCAATAGTGCCCGCTCGATTTCACCCAGCGAGACGGCATCGACCCGAACGCCTTGCTCTCGTATCAAGCGCAGGATGTGCAGGTTGGAACAGGCTTTTTGTGCGAATCGAACGGTCTCGAAGCACGCCAGTTGATCGACGCGCGCCTTGATGGTCTGTGCGTCATAACACCAGAACGGGGTGCCATGTTCTGTGGCAATAGCGGCTAACTGCTGGAAGTCGGGCTGGTTGGGCATAGAGATAGTCGATCTGATCTAGGGAGTGGAGACCATCATGCCGATTGCAGAGCATTCAATAAAATATCTTCTTTTTAGTTATCAATTCAGTTCTGATATGGCCTTCAAGCGATCAATGAAGGTTGGGTATGAACGTCTCGTTGCGGCATATCGAAGTTTTCCGAGCAATCATGCAAGCAGGCAGCGTCACGGGAGCGGCGCGCTTATTGTTGACCTCCCAACCGACGCTCAGCCGGGAACTGGCCCGGTTTGAAAGCCTTTCGGGTTTGCGCCTGTTTGATCGGGAGGGCGGTAAGTTGGTACCGACGGCTCAGGCAGTAATGCTGCTCGAAGAGGTCGAACGCTCCTATATCGGGTTGGAACGAATCAATAGCGTTGCGCAATCGATCCGTCGTTTCGAACATGGGCAACTCAGCATCACCTGCCTGCCGCTGTTTTCTCAGACGCTATTGCCCAACGTTTGCAAGCAGTTTCATCAGCAGCATTCGGGCATAGGCTTGAGTATCACCGCGCAGGAATCGCCCTTGCTCGAGGAGTCTCTCAGCGCACAGCGTCACGACCTCGGCTTGACCGAAAGTGAACATGTGCCAAGAGGCACCCGAGGGGAATTGCTCTTTTGTGCCGACATGGTCTGCATACTGCCAGAGGGGCATCCTTTGCTGTCCAGGTCGCTTCTGGCAATGGAGGACTTTCGCGGTGTCAATTTCATCAACCTGTCGGGCCTGGACATTTATCGTCAAAAGCTCGATGAGCACTTTCGTCTCGCTGGTGTCGATCGGCACACCGTGATCGAAACCACCAATGCCGCGTCGGTCTGTGCCATGGTCAGGCAACAATTGGGCGTGGCGATCATCAACCCATTGAGCGCCGTGCAAGAGTCAGGCAGGGGATTGGCTATTCGGCCAATCAACGTGTCCATTCCCTACCGAGTCATGCTGATAAGGCCTGATTTTCGACCTTCCTCAGTTTTCGTTGACGCCTTTTGCAAGGCACTGAGAGTTGAGGCGTTGAGTCTTGCCAGTGCCCTGGACAAGAGAATGGCGGGGGCCAGTCAGGTCGATACTCAGTAGGTTTTCTACATCCAGGTTTTGAACATAAGGAAGCCGGCAACCACAATGCATACAGCAGAAAAGCCCAGCTGTATCGATTTGGCGGGAATCCTGAGGGAGAGGACTCTTCCCAGCAGCATCCCGCTGACACTCGCAGCGATAAAAACGCCGCCCGTGACCGTTATGTGGGCTCCTGCATGAATGGCGCCTGTCACCGCAACAGCCGAGATCAAGGCGATAGTCATAAGTGAGGTCGCGACGATACCATGCATGCGGATGTCTGAAAGCTGTTGAAACGCAGGCACGATCAAGAACCCGCCTCCCACACCCAGCATCCCGGTGAGCAGCCCTGAAAGTGAGCCGACTACGGCAAGGCTTGCTGAGCATTTCGGTGTCCAGCGCAGTCGGCCGGTCTGAGGGTTGATCATGCAATTCTTTTCTTGCCAGCACTGCTGATTGTCGGCGGCCTTAGCCGAGTTGCCGTTCGCCTGTCGAATCATGCGTATCGCCACAATGACCATGACCATGCTGAACAGGGACGTCAGTACGGTGTTGGGCAGCAGATGGGCAAAGTACACGCCCAAACGCGAGAACACCGCCCCCAATAATGCCATCAGCAGGGCAGCCCGATAACGTACCAGACCTTTCCTCAGACCATCCACAGCCCCTACAGCTGCCGCTGCGCTGACGGCAAACAGCGCAACGGGCGCAGACTCAGTCATTGACCATCCCAAGCCGATCACTAGCGCCGGTACGGCCAGAATTCCACCCCCCGCACCCGTCAGGCCGAGAATGATGCCTATAGCGATCCCGAATATTCCACTCAGCAGCATGCTGGCTCCTCATCCGACCTTGGAGAGTTTGGTCAACCACTCACGGCCTTTGAGCATGCCGTTCCAGTAGAACCAGGGCAGGAACCGGGCCTTGAGGAACCATGCACTTTTTCGGGCAACCGTAGCGTCCAGGGGAAATGTGGGCAGCAGTTTCCCGCCGTAGCCGAACTCTGCCAGCACGACTTTGCCTTTTTCGACGGTCAGCGGGCATGACCCATAGCCGTCGTAGCGCAGCGGCATGGGCTGGTTGTCGCGTGCTGCCATGAGGTTCTCGGCGACGACGACGATTTGCTTGCGTGCAGCGGCAGCGGTCTTGGCGTTACTGGTGGAGCACACATCACCGAGCGCAAATACGTCCGGATAACGGCTGTGTTGCAGCGTCCCCGGATCCACTTCACACCACCCGGCGGCGTCGGCCAAAAGGCTTGTGCGGATGAAATCGGGGGCGACCTGTGCGGGGACGACATGGAGCATGTCGAAGGTCTTGGCCTGGCGAATGACTGCGCCGTGTTCGTCCTTGCTTTCAAACCAGGCTGTCCGGCTGGGGCCGTCAACTTTGACCAGGTTCGAGCCGAATACCAGCTGTGCTTGATACTTCTCGATGTATTTCATCAGGGGAGGGACGAAGGCCGGTACGCCGAACAGCGCTGCGCCAGCGAGATTGAACTCGACCTGCATATTCTGCAGAACACCTGATTTTTGCCAATGATCGCAGGAAAGGTACAGGGCCTTTTGCGGAGCGCCGGCACATTTGATCGGCATGCCGGGTTGGGAGAAGAGGGCCTTGCCTTTGCGTAATCCCTGCACCAGTTGCCAGGTGTAAGCGCAAAGGTCATAGCGGTAGTTGGATGTCACCCCGTTCTTGCCCAGGGTTTGCTCCAACCCTTCGATTTTCTCCCAGGCAAGCCTAAGCCCGGGACAGACGATAAGGTTTCGATAAGCGACGCTTTTGCCGTTACTCAGCTTTAGACGTTTTCCGTTCGGCAGGACTTCAACCACCGCAGCCTTGATCCAGGTGGCCCCGCGCGGGATGACGTGCGACATGGGCCTGACGGTCTTGCGAGCGTCATAAGCCCCTCCACCGACCAGCGTCCAGGCCGGCTGATAATAGTGCTGGTCATTGGGTTCGATGAGCGTGATCTGCAGATCGGGAGCACGCTTGAGCAGGCTTGCCACGACACCAATGCCTGCCGACCCGCCACCAATGACGACGACGTCGGCAGTGATATCGGGGCGTCCACGGGCATCTTCTGTCCCAGAGGCTGTTGCGTTTTGATTGAGCGTAGTCATCTGCATTCCATTTGATTGATTAAATGGGATATTTCAGTCGTTCTGCCTAAGTTCCGATATTCATTCAGAACATGTTGAGCGGTATCTTCAAATAGCTGATGCCATTGGCGCTGGCCGCAGGTGTCTCACCGGCTCGCATGTTGATCTGCACCGACGGCAGCAGCAGCCTGGGTTGGTTCAGGGTCTTGTCGCGCGCCGTGCGCAGAGCGACGAAATCAGCCTCGGCGATGCCCTTGCCGATATGGATGTTGTGCGCGCGCTCTTCGTCCACTGTGGTCTGGTGGCAGTAGGCGTCGCGGCCAGGCGCTTTGTAGTCGTGGCACATGAACAGTCGCGTGCTGCCCGGTAGCTGGAACAGACGGCCAATCGAGCGGTACAACTGGTGTACGTCGCCGCCAGGAAAATCGCAGCGGGCGGTGCCACAATCGGGCATGAATAACGTGTCACCGACGAAAGCGGCATCTTCGATCAGGTACGTCACGCAGGCCGGGGTATGGCCAGGCGTGTGCAGCACACTGACAGCCAGGGCGCCGACATGGAACGTTTCGTTGTCGGCGAACAAACGGTCGAACTGGCTGCCGTCCGGGCTCCAGTCATCGTCGGCGTCGAACAGCGTGGCAAAGGCCTTCTGCACCTGAGGAATACGGTCGCCAATGCCGATCTGTCCACCCAGTTGACGCTTGAGGTAGCGGGCAGCCGAGAGGTGGTCGGCATGCACATGGGTTTCCAGAATCCACTCCAGTGTTAGCGCGTTGGCGCGCACATGCTCGATAAGGAGTTCGGCACTTGAATACGAGATACGCGCGGCGGCGGCATCGTAGTCGAGCACCGGATCGATGATCGCGCAGTGCCGAGTCACCGGGTCGATGACCAGGTAACTGTAGGTACAGCTCTCGGCGTCGAAGAATTTCTCAACATGAAATTGCATGGTCATTGCCTCCATTCTCAAGGGGGCGGCCATCGAGCCTGCCCCCTGTACTCCATTCAGCAGGCTTGCGGCATACCACTCTCGACCCAGGGCGAGCGGATATCGGACAGGAATCGCTGCGCGCGAGGGTGTTCAGGGCGCAGGAAGAAAGACTCGGGCGTTGCTCGTTCGAGCACCTTGCCTTGATCCATGAAGATCACTCGATCGGCCACTTCACGCGCGAAACCCATCTCATGGGTGACGCACACCATGGTCATGCCTTCCTTGGCCAGGCTTTTCATTGCTTGAAGCACTTCGCCGACCATCTCAGGGTCCAACGCGGAAGTGGGTTCATCGAACAGCATCACCGGCGGGTTCATTGCCAATGCCCTGGCGATGGCCACGCGCTGTTGCTGGCCACCCGATAACTCGGATGGGTAAGCGCATGCCTTGTGGGCCAGCCCTACACGGTCCAGCAAGCTCATGGCCAGATCGTCCGCTTCCTTGGCACCCAGCTTGCGCAGGCGACGCGGAGCCAGCGTGCAGTTCTCGAGAACGGTGAGGTGGGGAAACAGATTGAACTGCTGGAACACGAAGCCAATACCGCTGCGCAAGGCGTTCACGCTGACGGAGCGATCATAGATATCCACGCCATCGATAAAGATATTCCCGCTCTGGATGGCTTCCAGCCGATTGAGCGTGCGAATCATCGTCGACTTGCCGGAGCCGGACGGACCGCAGACCACGACCACCTCACCCTTGGCGACGGTTTCGTTGATATCAGCCAGAGCATGGTAGCTGCCGTACCACTTGTTAACGTTTTTCAGTTTGATCATGGGATTAAACCTTTGCAGTTCGGACAGCGAGACGTCTTTCCAGCCAGAAGGCGAAGCGCGACAAGCTGAAACACATAGCGAAGTAAGTGAGGCCAAGTACGGCATAGACCTGGACCGGCTTGGTGAGCAACTGAGCACTGATCTGGGAGGCGACGAACGACACTTCCGAGAGGCTGATGATGTAACCCAGCGAGGTCTCCTTGATGGTGGAGACAAACTGATTCACCAGCGAGGGCAGCATGTTGCGAAAGGCCTGGGGCATGATGACCAGGCGCATTGTCGCCAGGTACGAAAAGCCGAGTGAACGGGAGCTTTCCATTTGCCCTCGAGGCAATCCAAGAATGCCTGCGCGAATGATTTCTGCGAGGTATACCCCATCAAAAATCACCAAGGCAGCCAGCATGGTGCCAAATTGCTCGGTGCGTTGACCGGTCAGGGTTGGCAGAAGGAAATAGGCCCAGAAAATCACCATCAGCAAGGGTGTGCCACGCAGTATGTACACCACGCTTGTGACCGGCACACGCAACAGCCGGTACGGGCTGATGCGGCAGAGCGCGAGCAGTACCCCGACAGGAAAGGCCAGCACCAGGGCCAGCGCTGCCAGGATCAGCGTCATTGCCAAGCCGCCCAAGGGGCCGTTTGGGTACTGGCCAATCAGGTAGAAAAGCCCGTAGTTGTGGATGATATCGAGCATCGTCAGGCACTCCGGACGGGATAGCGTTGCTGGTACCAGCTGGACAGCAGTGTGATGATGATCGAGACGCCGACATAACCTACCGTGGTAACGGCGTACGATTCGAAACCCCTGAATGTGGAGCTTTCCACCTGCTGGGCCTGATACATCATTTCAGCGACGCCGATCACCATGGCGATGCTGGTGTTCTTCCACAGGTTAAGTGTCTGGCTAATTAGCGGTGGCACTGTTACCCGCAGTGACTGCGGGAGGATGACTAGGCGCATGGTGCCGAGGAAGCCAAAGCCCAGGGTCCGGCCAGCCTCCATTTGTTCCTTGGGAATGGAACGCAAGCCGCTGCGGATGTCCTCGGACATGTAGGCTGCGGTGTAGAGCACCAGAGCGATAACCGCACTGACCGCTTCGATATTGTGTTCGTAGATCCATGTCTTGATCGGGGTTGGCAGCAGCTCCGGTGCCCCGAAATACCAGAACAGCATGTGTGCCAGCAGCGGGACGTTGCGTATCGCTTCCACATAAGTGATCGCGATTGCCCGGAGTGCAGCGTAAGGGGCCATTCGCAATACAGCGATGACGATTGCCAGCGGTAGGGCAATGGCCAGCGAGATCAATGCGAGTTGGATGGACAGCAGGAAGCCATTGATGAGCCACTCGTGATACTGCCCGGATAGCACAACCGATAAATCAAACGTATTCATAACTAGGCCCGTGGCCCGACCCCAAGGTCGGGCCCTCAATGAAGTTAGTTGATTTGGTCGGTTTCGATCTTGAATGAGCGGCTGGCGAATTTCATGTTGGTCTCAGGGCCAAACCACTTGGTGAAGAGCATCTCAGCCTTGCCAGACGACTCCAGATCGCGCAGCGTCTTGTTCACCTGCTCCTGGAAGGCGGGTTCTTCTTTTCTCAGGCCCAGCGCAATGTGCTCGGTGGACAGGGGCGTTGGGAGAATCCGAAAATCTTTTGCCGCATCACCCAGCTTGGCGAAGTTGCCGGCCAATGAGGTCTCATCGTTGGCGTAACCCAGTCCTTTGCCCTGTTGCAAGGCGAGCAGGGCTTGAGGGTTGCTGTCGAACGATACGATCTGGGCGTCAGCGATCTTCGCGCGGATGCTCTGCTCCATGGTGGAGCCTTTGATCGTCAAGATTTTCTTGCCGTCCAGTTGGTCGAGTTGATTGACGCCACTGTCAGTCTTGACCATGACTTTCTGACCCGTGATGAATGTCGAAAGGGAGAAGTTGATCAATGCTTCCCGTTCTTTGTTATGGGTCAGGGAGGCAGCCAGAAGATCGACACGGCCTTGTTGTAATTCAGGAATCCGTGCGGCGACGGTCAACTGCTTGAGTACCGGTTTGACCCCGATGGTCGCGGCAATGGCGTTGCACATGTCGACGTCGTAACCGACGATCGCGCGAGACGCTGGGTCCTTGATGTAACTGAATGGCTCGTCGGTGCCGAGCACACCACAGACTAACTCACCCTTGGCCTTGATATCGCTGAGTTGATCAGCTGCAGCAGAGAAGCTGGTTGCCAGCGTCAGTGCCAGTACTGCGGTTTTCCAGTGTTTTTTGAGCATGCGGTTCGTTTGCATTTTATAGACCTTATTGTTTGATAAACGGAACGCCGGTTTTCATGAAACGTCAGTGCAGTGGACCTCAATAGCCTCTTGTGGGTGGAGTGGGAATTTCTGTTATTCGACGTTGGTCGTGGGTAGCCGCACAAAGCCCGCATTCAAATCGGCGATCAGATCGTCGACATGTTCCAGGCCGATGGAGAGTCGGATCAGGTTCTCGCTGATGCCCAGGCTGATTTTCTGTTCATGGCTCAACGAGTTGTGCGACATGCTGTAGGAGTGGTTGATCATGCTCTCCACCCCGCCCAGGGAATCGGCCAATACAAAGATCGACAGCTGTTCGATGAAGAGTGCTATGGCCTTGCGATTGGCCTTCAATTTCAACGAGACCACTGCGCCGCCAGAACGCATCTGGCGTTTGCACAGCTCGTGCTGCGGATGGCTTTCCAGTCCGGGGTAGTACACCGCCTCTACCTGCGGGTGCTGGTTGAGGTAGCGAGCGATCTGTAGCGCATTGCTGCACTGGCGCTCCATGCGCACGTCGAGGGTCTTGAGCCCACGCAGGGCGAGGTAGCAGTCGAACGGTCCCTGGACTGCTCCAATGGCCATGCTGATGCCGCGCAGGCGGGTGAACAGTTGCTCATTGGCTGCCACCACGACTCCACCGATCAGGTCGGAGTGCCCACCAATGTATTTACTCGCTGAGTGCATCACCAGGTCGACGCCGTGCTCGATCGGACGCTGGTTCCAGGGTGAGCAGAAGGTGTTGTCGACGCAAGTCAGGATGCCGTGGGCACGGGCAAACTCTGTCACGCACTGGATGTCCACCAGCTGCAGCAGAGGGTTGGTCGGTGTCTCGATCCAGATCAGCCGGGTGTTGTCGCGGCGACTGGCGGCCAGTGCCTCAAGGTCATTGAGGTCGACGTAAGTGGTGGTGAGCCCGGACGTCTTGCTGCGGTAATCTTCCATCAGGCGGAAGGTGCCCCCGTAGACGCCCGCCATCACGATTACATGGGAGTCTTTGGGCAATAGCTCAAGCACGGTGGCGGTCGCAGCCAGACCAGAAGCGCAGGCCACGGCTCCAAAGCCATGCTCCAACTGCGCAATGCAGCTCTCATAGGCATGTCGGGTTGGGTTACCCACTCGTCCATAGGCGTAGTCTGGGTTGTCGTCAAGGCTGCGCTTGATGAACGAACTGGAGGTGACGATTGCCGGGAAAATGGTGTTGTCGGCATAGGTCGACTGTTCGCCAGCGTGGATCACTTGGGTCGAAAAGTTGCTCTTGTTCTGGCTCATAGTCAGTCGTGACTCACGTGTATTAAAGGTAGCAATCGAGTTGTTTCGCATAGGGTGTGATGTCGCCGATGTGGCGAGCGACCCAGTCGCGGTCGTAATAGGTGTCCAGATAGCGTTCACCGCTATCGCACATCAGGGTCACGATAGAACCCTGCAGGCCTTGCTCCTGCATCCTCGATGCGACTTTGAGCGCGCCCCACATGTTGGTACCGGTGGACCCCCCTGGCTTCCTCCCGAGTATTTTCTCCAGCCAATAAAGGGTGGCGATGCTGGCCGCGTCGGGGATCTTGAGCATGTCGTCGATCACATCTGGCAGGAACGACGGCTCGACCTGGGGACGACCGATGCCTTCTATGCGACTGCCTTTGCTGCCGGTAAGACTTGAGTCGCCTGTTCGATAGCTGTCATAGAAAACCGAGTACTCGGGGTCCACCACGATCAGTTGAGTGTCATGACCCTTGTAGCGGATGTAGCGGCCGATGGTGGCGGTAGTGCCGCCAGTCCCTGCACTCATGACCACCGCGTGGGGAATGGGGTGCGCCTCGCCGGTCATTTGCTGGAAGATACTGTCGGCAATATTGTTGTTGCCACGCCAATCCGTTGCCCGCTCGGCATAGGTAAACTGATCCATGTAGTGCCCTTCGCTTTCGCGTGCCAGGCGCTGCGCCTGGGCATAGACCTCTGACGAATGATCAACGAAGTAACAGTGCCCGCCGAGCAGCTCGAGCTGCTCTATCTTTTTGCTCGCGGTGTTGCGCGGCATGACGGCGGTGAAGCGCAGGCCAAGCATTTTGGCGAAGTAGGCTTCGGACACAGCAGTGCTGCCCGAGGATGCCTCGACCACATGGGTACCCTCTCGGATCTTGCCACTGCAAATGGCATGTAGAAAAAGCGAGCGCGCCAGCCGATGTTTGAGACTGCCAGTTGGATGTGTGCTCTCGTCCTTGAGGTAAATGTCGATGCCCTTCAACCCTGGAATTTCCAGCTTGTGGATGTGGGTGTCGGCGGAGCGCAGCAGATCGCAGGAGATACGGCTGACTGCTGTACGGATCCAATCGTTCACAGAGTTTCCCTCGCCCCGACAGGCGTCAACGGCATAAGGACCATCGCCTGAGGCGTGGCGAGTGTGGCGATGATCTTCTTCATTTTTGAGTGGCTCCAAGCACGGTTTTTATGGTGTAAATCCTACTGCCACCCACTCGAAATTTAATTTCCATTTCTTCAGTTCTTAGGCTATTTTTTAGAAAAAATTTCTACGAACTCACAAATAAGAAGAAAAAATGGATAGCTTTGATCGCCACATCCTCTCCCTCCTGCAACGCGATGCCGACATGCCTATCAAAGATCTGGCTGAAGCCGTCAACCTTTCAACGACCCCCTGCTGGAAGCGGATCAAGAAACTCGAGAAAGAGGGCTATATCAGGGCCAAAGTAGCCCTGCTGGACCCAGTGCTACTGGGTCTTGGGTTATCGGTGCTGGTGCAGGTCAAGACGCAGCGTCATGACAAGGTCTGGCTGGATACATTCGCCAAGACCGTGTCGCAGTTCGAGGAAGTGATGGCGTTCTATCGGATGTCGGGAGACTGGGACTATATGTTGCGCGTTGTGGTCAGCGACATTGCAGCCTATGACACTTTCTACAAGAAGCTGATCACGAGCGTCGACGGACTTTCCAACATCACATCAAGCTTTGCCATGGAGCAGATCAAGTACACGACGGCGCTGCCTTTGCCTCGATAATCTGCTGTTTTTGGCAGGTGCATCTGCCACAAAGCAATTTCTGACAGGACAGCGGTGTACCTGTTACAAGCCCGCGTCCTGCCCACCCATTCTGCTGCTACCGCTCTGGGAGTGGGACGATTACCGAAAGCGATACACGTTCCGACAACTTTCTATTGTTGGACGTCCATCGCCCCGAGGAATTTTGAGTACCTTCAGAGCGCCATTCCATCCAAATACGCTTTCTCATTATCGGGTTTTAACGAAATCGACCGTTTTGGAGAATGATATTTCTCATTCCACGAAAAACCTGACAAAAATTGAAAAAATCATACTCCCCCTTCTGATTACACTCTTTCCATCACAAACAGGCTCAAAAACGATGCCTACGAGGGCGGTGCGTTTATGAGCGATGAGTCTTGATCGCAAACTCAGAAAGGTGCGGCTTATGTCTTATTCCAGCTATCACAAAAAAACTATCGGAAGCCATGCGTTGCACCCTGAGACATTGATGATGTCTTATGGTTACGACCCGTTCCTCTCGGAAGGCGCAGTCAAACCACCGGTTTTCCTGACCTCCACCTTTGCGTTTCGCACGGCTGAGGAAGGTGCAGAATTCTTCGATGTCGTGTCGGGTCGTAAACCGATTCCGCAGGACTCATCAGCTGGCCTGGTCTACAGCCGCTTCAATCATCCCAACCTAGAAATCGTCGAGGACCGCCTGGCGCTGCTGGATGGCTCAGAAGCCGCCGCAATTACATCCAGTGGAATGTCCGCCATCAGTGCTGTTTTGTTTGCGTTTCTGCGCCCAGGCGATCAACTGGTGCAATCGGCACCGCTGTACGGTGGTACTGAGACCCTGATTAGCAAAATTCTCTCGGATTGGGGCATCGGCTCGCATGGTTTTGACGACGGCCTGTCCATGCAATCCATTGCAGATGCACTCGAAACTGCTGCCTGCAAGGGGCGAGTTAGAATTTGCTATATCGAGACTCCGGCTAACCCGACCAATGCACTGATCGATCTGGAAGGGTTGCGCAAGGAAATAGACGCTTTCGAAACGCGCCATAGCTACCGGCCATTCATTGTCTGCGATAACACCCTGCTCGGGCCTATCTTCCAGAAGCCGGTGAAACACGGTGTTGACCTGTGCGTGTATTCGCTAACCAAGTATGTGGGTGGACACAGTGACCTTGTTGCCGGAGGCATCACGGGCACCAAAGAGCTGATCAGTAAAATACGTAGCGTTCGCAGCTCGTTCGGCTCGCAACTCGATCCACATTCCTCATGGATGATCTCCCGCTCGATGGAAACGCTCGTCCTGCGCATGAAAGAGGCCGCAAGAACCGGCACTGTGATCGCTCGCTGGCTGGCCAGCAACCCCCACCAGAAAGTCGTCGTTCTGCATCCAGAGCTTATTGAGGATGGCAGCTATCAGGAGGTCTACCGCCGGCAATGCACGGGCCCTGGCTCAACCTTCTCGTTCGTACTGGACGGCGGTCGCGAACGGGCCTTCCGCTTTATCAACGCCCTGCATCTTTTCAAGTCGGCTGTCAGTCTCGGAGGCACTGAGTCCCTGGTTTGTCATCCAGCTTCGACCACACAATCGGGTGTGCCGCAGGCTCTGCGCAGTAAAGCAGGGGTGTCCGAGGGGTTGATCCGGATCTCGATTGGCCTCGAGCACGAGGAAGATCTGATCGCTGATCTGGATAATGCTCTGCGTCATTGCTGAGCACCTGAGGAAAACAATGAGAAACTGAAAAAATAGGCTGACGGGGGACTGAGTCTGAACAGCAAATGGTAGATATCAATCCCCCGAAATACTGGGTTCGCTGGAGGTGTTTGATACGTCGACCTGTCCACCAGCACGAGACATTGTACTGCTGACTGTGGTCGGCTTGCTGGTGACAGTGGTCATACCTTCGGAATATGCCGCTGATCATCCTTGCCCAAGAGGCCTTGGCGGATGCAGCTCCGCCGCAAGCAATAGCTCCAGCTCCAGCTCCAGCTCCGCAGATTGCGCAAATCCAACCCGCTGTACAACCTGCAACTCAGCCAGTCCGAAAGTCGACTCAGCACTAAAAACAGATCAAATACCCGCTCCAACAGAACCTCAACTATCTACGCGGCTGTGCCGGACTACTTCCATAGTTCTTTCCTGCGAACCTGAATGTAGAACACTAGTCAATTCATCCCCCCCCGCAGCACGCTGCATTTCCATCGCGCGTAGTAAGTTGATGGAGTGAACGACTGCTACTGGCCGATTGCTGCCTGTCGTTAAGGGCTGATTTCGACTGTGGATTCAACCGAAAGCAATCGGTTGCGGTCAGCTGATTTCGGCCTGGGCTGACTCATCGTAAAGATCGTCAGATCAACAGTAAGGTGGGGTCGCCCACCTCTTGATACTGCAGTTTCCAGTACGATTTAGTGATGTTTTACGGCTCTAATCCGCATCAGTATGTGTAAAAGTATGAGTGCTGCGACGGGCGCAATTACAATCACGGCGGACCTTGGTGACAAGTCGACTCCCAGCAGATGGACGCCCGAATACAGCAATTTCAACAAGCTCAGCACGTAGTACGTGATGGCAATAATGGAAAGGCCTTCAACCGCCCGCTGAATCTTGATCTGAGCATCGGCCCGGGCGTTCAGGCTTTTCAGGATTTCGGCGTTCTGTTCTTCCATCTCTACCTGTACGCGCGCCTGCAAAAGGTCACCTAGATTGGCCACGCTCTTGGCCAGCACATCGAGCCGTTGTTCCGTCACGGCGCAGTACCTTACCGTCGGTTTGAAGCGTCGCTCAATGAGGATTCCCAGGCGCTGGTAGTCACCTGCGCGATTCTCCCGCAATTCTGCCAGTCGTTCGAATACGAGCTGCGCGTAAGCTTGTGTGGCACTGAAGCGATGCCGGTGCCTGGCTGAGAGACTGACGACTTTGGCCGACAACGCTGCAATTTCTGAAAGCAGTTTTTTTGCATTGCTGGAGTCGGGCGCAGCGTTTCGCTCCGACAGGTCGACCAGGGTTCTATCGAAGGCATCGAGTTGCGAGCTCAATTGCTTCGCTGTTGGAAGCGCAAGCGAGGCCATCATGCGATAGGTTTCAATCTCGAGTAGCCGGCGAATCATTCGACCTTGGCGGTAGGCGTTGAGGTGAGTGTTGATGAACAAAAATCTGTTTTCACCGCATTCGCTCAGCCGGAAGTCGCTCCACACCGCCGCATCGCCACCCCCGATGGACGAGCCGCACGGGTCCTTGAATCCGTACGCCGCATGATCCCCCTCCCATGAGTCATGGTTGCGCACCACAATTTGCACGCTGTTGATCAGCAGCTGGGTGTAAGGGCTGATCTTTGCTGCCAGGGCCTCAGGCAAGGAAGTCCAGTGCGGGCGAACCGTGTTCGCGGTGACGACGTAAGTAAGGGTAAAGAACTCCGCATGTCGCTCCCATTTCAGCCAATGCTCGTCAAGCCTGGTGATGCCTTGGGGGATTTCACCACTGACCGGTTCGTCGTAGAGGCTGTTGAGCAGTGCCTGTCGCTCATTGTCGCTGCCCATGACGGCCAGGTGAAAAACATAAGCCGGCTCGCTGAAGTACAGGGAAGGGCGGGCGTGCAGTTCGTCATGAAGCGTATGTCGTAACGGGTGCATAGTGCTTATGCCTTGAGCGCTGAGTCTCTGCTGCAGGCAATGATGCCCAGGGCAAAGTGAGTCAGGGCATCCGTGAGTTTTTGTTCCGGGACGTCAATGCTTTGCCAGAGGGACTGTCCGTAAAGCATGCCGATGACGGCCTCTGTGATCAGGCCTGTGCGGTCACTGATGCAGCCAGTTTCGCCACACTCGGCGGAAACGATGGCCTTCAGCAGGGTGGCGTAGCTGCTCTTCAGCTGATTGATCTCCTGTTGTTGCTCATCGCTGAGGTTGACGAACTCTCGTGTCACCAGCATTAGCCGATGTTTCTCGGTCAGGTTGAACACCACAAATGCGTGCACAAAGCGCTGGAGACGGTCGCGGTGCGTCCGGGCTCCCCGCATGCGGCGCTTGGTACCGGCCAACAGGTCGGAGACCGCGCCTTCGATCAGTTCGAACAACAGGCTTTGTTTGTTCTCGATATGGTTGTACAGCGAGCCGGCATGCAGCCCCAACTGGCCAGCCAGGTCACGCAGGCCGATGGCCTGGTAGCCGCGCGTTGCAAAGAGTTCCAGTGCTACATCGAGCAGGCGGTCGCGGGCACTCGGGACGGGGTGCTTTGGTGTGTTTGCGGCAAGCATAGGAGGTCAGGCGCTCTGCGTTGAGAGAGGTGCAGTGGCGGTCCTGCTGGACCGCCCTGCCGTGAGTGTGTAATCAGGCTGGATTGGCTTCTTCCGGAAGAATCAGCTGCGCGGGAATCCGTTGCGTCGAGTTACGCGCCACCCAGTAGTAAATGAGGGCTGGTACGGTTAGGCCGATCAACCACGAAATGTCCGTCCCACCCAAGGTTTCAACCAAGGGGCCGGTGTAGAAACTGGTGGCAATGAAGGGCATCTGAATCACTACGCCGAGGGCGTAGACTGCTATGCCGGTGACATTCCAGCGTCCGTATCGACCATCCGGATTGGAGAGGGCGGGGATGTCATAGCGCTCCTTGGTCACCAGATAAAAGTCAACCAGGTTGATGGCGCTCCAGGGCGTGAAAAAGGCCAGCAGGAACAGGATGAACGCTGAGAAGTCATGAAGGAACGAATGCCTCCCTAACAGCGCCAGCGCCGTGGCGAATCCGACCATGACCAGGATGTAGATCAACCGCACGGGTTTGGAAATTTCCTGGTTGCCTCTGAAACCGCTGATGATGGTAGCCAGAGACATGAAACTACCGTAGGCGTTGAGCGTGGTAATGGTCACCTTCCCGAACACGATACTGAAAAACAGCAGTGACGCGACGACGCCGCTGGCCCCCATGCCGACGATGTAGGACACCTCGTGGCCGGCAAACTGATCACCCGCCAAGGCGGCGACGAATACACCGAAGACCATGGAAATTTGAGTGCCGATCACTGAGCCCAGGCCCACAGCCAAAAAGGTTTTCCAGGCTGAAGTCTTTCTCGGCAGGTAGCGCGAATAGTCAGCGACATAGGGGCCGAATGCGATCTGCCAGGAAGCAGAGAGTGATATTGCCAAGAGAAAACTGGCCAGTGAAAAGTGTCGATTTCCAAGCAGCTCGCTGATGTCATGAGCTGACAGCAAGCGGTAGAACAAGTAGAAGAAAGACACCACGCCAATTAGGCTCGACAGGCGTCCGATCAAGTGGATAGTCCGATAGCCCAGCACTGTGAGCACAACGATCATCACCGCGAAAATCAGGATGCCAGCGGCGTCACTGACATTGACCAGTTGACTGATGGCCTGGCCCGCAAGCACCGAGCCGCTGGCAGAAAAGCCCACGTACATCAGGCAGACCAGGACGATAGGGATAACGGCGCCGTAGACGCCGAATTGCACGCGACTGGAGATCATCTGCGGCAGGCCCAACTGGGGGCCCTGAGCGGCATGCAGCGCCATGATTGCGCCGCCCAACAGTTGCCCGATCAACAAGCCAATCAGCGACCAGAACACATCGCCGCCCAATACGACAGCCAGTGCACCAGTGACGATCGCAGTGACTTGAAGGTTGGCGCCGAACCACAGGGTGAACTGACTGAGCAGCCGGCCATGGCGCTCGGACTCAGGTATGTAATCGATGGATCGCCGTTCTATATACGTCTTGCGCTGCGCACTTTCTTTGGTGGCGGACATGGCAGTTCCTCTCGGGCGTCGTACCGTACGACAGCCTTCTCGTGGGGGGAGTGACTCAGGGGAGGGCCTGTTAAACAGGCCCTGTTTTTCGCTCGATCAGCGCTGGGCGTCGAGCAAGCTTCGCGAAATGATGATTTTCTGCACTTCGGACGTGCCTTCGAAAATGCGCAGGATCCGTGCGTCGCGTACGTAGCGTTCCAGTGGAAGGTCGCGGATGTAGCCATAACCGCCATGGAGCTGGAGCGCTGCATCGGTGATGAAACCGGCGCATTCGGCGGCGACCAGTTTGGCGGTGGCCGAGTCCAGGCTGAAGCGTTCACCGCTGTCGCGGCGGGCGGCGGCTTTCCAGGTCAGCATGCGGGCACCTTCCAGCTGTGCGTACATATCGGCGAGACGCCACTGTGTGCCTTGATAGGCAGCAAGCGGCTTGGGGCCGATCTGCCGTTCGCGGGCCCAGTTCAAGCTCGCTTGCAAGGCGGCATTGGCGATCCCCAAGGACATGGCCGCCACTTCAACGCGACCCCGGTCCAGCACCGCCATTGCCGTGTTGAAGCCGGCACCTTCGATGCCCAGCAATGCCGATTCGGGCAACCAGCAGTCCAGGGCCAGCTCATAGATCGTGCTGCCACGCAGTCCCATGGTTTTTTCCGGACTGGAGAAGCTGATCCCTACCGTTCCCTGGGGAATCATGAAGGCGCTGATGCCCTTGTGGCCGGCTTCAGCGGCGGTCTTGGCATAGAGCACAATGAAGCCTGCTTCGCGGGCATTGGTGATGTAGTGCTTACTGCCGCGCACCCGCCAACCACCATCTTCACGCTGCGCACGGCAGCGCATGTCGGCCGGGTTGGAGCCTGCTGCCGGTTCCGTCAGTGCGAAGGCGCCGAGTAATTCTCCGCTCGCCGCGCGAGGTAGCCACTCCTGTTTCTGTTCTTCGGTGCCGCCGATCAGGATCGAATCGGTTGCCAGGAAATGCGCAGTCAACGCCGATGCAGTGGAGGCGCAGGCGCCAGCCACGGCTTCAACGACGCGGCTCATGGCCAGGCTGCCAATGCCCAGTCCGCCGTACTCTTCGGGCAAATTGATACCCATGCCACCCAGCTCGGCCAACGCCTGCAGGCTTTCGGCACAGAATGTCTCGGTTTCGTCGTAATGCTGGGCGCGCGGCTGGATCACCTCGCGAGCCAGTTTTTCAGCGGTTTCGACAACGGCCAATTCGACCTGATCTAATTCAAAGTTCATGGGAAAGCTCCTGTTTGTTCAGTCCGAAAGCATGGTTGTCGGCGCCGAGGCGTGGGGCGTGAGTGACTGCGTGGGGTTTGCGGCCATTGAAGAAAACAGGTTGCGGTACCAGCGGTTGCGCGGAGCCTTCGGGGTGAATCAGCAACTGTCGTACTTGGGCCTGTTCGCTGCTGGCGGCCTGGGCGAGGTTCCACACCGGGGAGGACGGCACGCCCGCCTCGAGCAGGATGTCGCAGACCTGCTCAACGCTCATTTGCTGCGTCCAGACTTCGATTTCGGCGCGTAGCGCCGGCTCGTTGAGTGTGCGTTGCGGGTCATCGGCAAAGCGTGGGTCTTTGCCAAGTGCTGGCTTGCCCAGGCATTCGCATAACCGTTGGAAGAGCTTGTTGCTCGCCACGGCGATGACTACCTGGCCGTCCGCGGCGCGGTAAGTGTCAAAGGGGGTCGAAACCGGGTGGCGGTTGCCCACCAACCCAGGCGCAACGCCATTGGCGAAGAGATTGGACAGGCCGGTCATTTGCAGGCTGAACAACACATCGAACATGGCGACGTCGATGTACTGGGCGCCGGGTGCATGCCGTTCGCGAGCGAATAGCGCGGAGCTGATGGCCCACGCCGCATAAACGCCGGCGCAAAGATCACCGATGGCTTCGCCACTGCGTGTAGGGCCTGTCTCTGCAAAACCTGTGACGCTCATTAG
Source organism: Pseudomonas sp. GL-R-26 (assembly GCF_019947365.1). Lineage (NCBI taxonomy): Bacteria > Pseudomonadati > Pseudomonadota > Gammaproteobacteria > Pseudomonadales > Pseudomonadaceae > Pseudomonas > Pseudomonas sp. GL-R-26. The sequence goes on from NZ_JAGYGI010000031.1 coordinate 38,123, forward strand.
CCCCGACATTGCCTGGGCGACGATGTCATAGGCCGGGTTAGCCGACAGCGGACCATGCTGGCCGAAACCGGAAATGCTCGCGTAGATCAGCTTGGGGTTGTATTGCTTGAGGGTGTCGAAGTCGATACCCAGGCGACGCGTCACGCCGGGACGAAAGTTTTCCACGACGACGTCTGCGTCACGGACCAGCTCATATAGCCGGGCACGATCAGCAGTGGACTTGAAGTCCATTTCGACACTGCGCTTGCCGCGATTGATCAGGCCGAAATAGACACTCTCGCCATCCTTGAAGGGGCCCAGGTGACGGCTGTCATCGCCGTGGTCAGGGACTTCGAATTTAATGACGTCGGCGCCCAGGTCGGCGAGCATGGCCGTGCAATGCGGACCGGCCAAAACGCGGCTCAGATCAAGCACGCGAATGCCTTGGAGTTGTTGGGTAAACGGACTGCTGCTCATGGTGCAGGCTCCTCGATTCCGGGGCTTAGACGTTGCCGATCATCGGTAGGTTGAGGCCTTGTTCCTTGGCGCAGTCGATGGCGATCTGATAACCGGCATCGGCGTGACGCATAACGCCAGTGGCCGGGTCGTTGTGCAGCACACGAGCGATACGCTCGGCCGCTTCGTCAGTACCGTCGCAGACAATCACCATGCCCGAGTGCTGGGAGAAGCCCATGCCGACGCCGCCGCCGTGGTGCAGGGACACCCAGGTCGCGCCGCTCGCGGTGTTCAGCAGAGCGTTGAGCAGTGGCCAGTCGGACACGGCGTCGGAGCCGTCCTGCATCGATTCGGTTTCACGGTTCGGGCTCGATACCGAACCGGAGTCCAGGTGGTCGCGGCCGATCACGATTGGTGCGGACAACTCGCCGCTGCGGACCATTTCGTTGAACGCCAGACCCAGCTTGGCGCGCAGGCCCAGGCCAACCCAGCAGATACGTGCCGGCAGACCCTGGAAGCTGATGCGCTCGCGGGCCATGTCCAGCCAGTTGTGCAGGTGGGCGTCGTCCGGGATCAGCTCTTTGACCTTGGCGTCGGTCTTGTAGATGTCTTCGGCGTTGCCCGACAGTGCAGCCCAACGGAACGGGCCGATACCGCGGCAGAACAGCGGACGGATGTAAGCCGGTACGAAGCCTGGGAAGTCGAATGCGTTTTCCACGCCTTCTTCCTGGGCCATCTGACGGATGTTGTTGCCGTAGTCGAAAGTCGGCACGCCCATTTTCTGGAAGTCCAACATCGCTTTGACGTGCACGGCCATCGATTGCTTGGCGGCTTTGACCACCATTGCCGGATCGGTGACGGCGCGGTCGCGGTACTGCTCCCAGGTCCAGCCGGCTGGCAGGTAGCCGTTGAGCGGGTCGTGGGCGCTGGTCTGGTCGGTGACCATGTCCGGGCGCACGCCGCGACGGACCAGCTCCGGGAGGATTTCAGCGGCGTTACCCAGCAGGGCAATGGAAATCGCCTTGCCTTCTTTGGTGTATTTGTCGATGCGGGCCAGCGCGTCGTCGAGGTCGGTGGCTTGTTCATCGACGTAGCGGCTGTTCAGACGGAAGTCGATGCGGCTCTGCTGGCATTCGATGTTCAGCGAGCACGCGCCGGCCAGGGTTGCAGCCAGTGGCTGAGCGCCGCCCATGCCGCCCAGGCCTGCGGTCAGTACCCACTTGCCTTTCAGGTCATCGTTGTAGTGCTGGCGACCGGCTTCGACGAAGGTTTCGTAGGTACCCTGAACGATGCCCTGGCTGCCGATGTAGATCCAGCTGCCGGCGGTCATCTGGCCGTACATGGCCAGGCCTTTGGCGTCGAGTTCGTTGAAGTGCTCCCAGCTCGCCCAGTGCGGTACCAGGTTGGAGTTGGCGATCAGTACGCGCGGGGCGTTGCTGTGGGTCTTGAACACGCCGACCGGCTTGCCGGATTGCACCAGCAGGGTCTCGTCGTCGTTCAGGTTGGTCAGGCTTTCGACGATCTTGTCGTAGCACTCCCAGTTACGTGCCGCACGACCGATGCCACCGTAAACCACCAGTTCCTTAGGGTTCTCGGCGACTTCCGGGTCGAGGTTGTTCATCAGCATGCGCAGCGGCGCTTCGGTCAGCCAGCTCTTGGCGGTCAGCTTGTTACCGCGGGCAGAGCGGATTTCGACATCACGCAGGCGAGTGGTCTTGGTGGTCATGGTTATCTCCTCATTCAGTGGTGAACGGGGTGGTAGTCACGCTTACGATGTCTGTATGCGCTTATACCAGCCTGTATGTACAAGTGAATGCAAGTGAAGGGCCAAATGCGCCTGATGAAAGCCGAATGAAAATTAGAAAGTAAATAAAATAGTTTTAAATCAAATAGTTAATATTTATACGAAATTTCTGAGCGGGGCGGGATGGACGAAAATGTTGTTGCAGCTTTTCGATAGGTAGTCACGGCAGCTGCGCGTTATGTAACACTTTTACGCGCTCGGCTTGAGGAGTGTCACCATTCTGCCAATTGGGTCGGCACGGGTAACAGCTTCAGAGGGATGGCTAGGGGGAGATGTCTATCGAGCGGCAGGCGGGGGCCGCTCGACCTGTGAGTCAGTTGCCGAACTTGCCTTCGAGGCGATAGCGCGAACCTGGGTAAACCAGGCGTGCGCAACCCACTTGACCCATTGCCGCCCATGTACGACGGCGAATCAGCAGGCACGGTTCATAGCGATTGATTTGCAGAAGCTTGCACTCGGCAGATTTGGCGTGAATCGACTCGACCACGTGCTCGCCTTCGGTCAGCGGGGCCAGTTGAATCAGATAGGCGTAAGGCGTGACCTTGGTAAAGTCCTGCTGCAGATAGGCGGGTGCGACCTCGGCATTGACGAAGCGCTCTTCGATCTGCACCGGCACATCATTTTCGTGATGCACGACAACCGAATGGAACAAGCGCTTGACCCCCTCGAGGGGAAAGGGCATCGAAGCTCGCGCCCGTTCAGGCATCTCTTCAAGCACGACCACTTCACAGCGATGCTCATGACCTCGGGCCGCAATCTCTTCCGCAATGTTGTGGATCTCGAAGAGCGCCGCATGGCCTTTTGGTTCGGCTACAAAAGTGCCTACACCCTGCATGCGCACCAGCGAACCCTCAATGGTCAGTTCTCGCAGCGCCCGGTTGATGGTCATGCGACTCACACCGAGCAAATTCAGCAGTTCACTTTCAGAGGGCAGTTTGGAATTGGGCAGCCACGCACCGGAGCGAATCTTCTGCATGATGATTTGCTTGACCCGTGCATAAAGCGGGGAGGGGCTTTCGAGCGAAAAGGGCTCGAGGGATGCATTATCCTCAATAGGTTTGGACACAATAATTCCCAATATAAAAATGAATTGCTCCGATAGGCCTGGAGCGAAGTTTACTCTGCAGCCAAGGATACGCCTATGCATGCAATGCATCGACGGGGTAAGGGGGCGCTGTTCTGAACAACCACTTGAGAGCGGCCTGCCGCCAATACTGGAAACCCGGAAGTCCAACCAGATTGAGGCGGGGTGATGGGCAATTAACTCAAGATGTACGCGGCTCCTGAGCAAGCGCTGTTAGCCCGGTCGTAACATGGGTTCAGTTGAACGTGAGGGGCCGCTTCTGGCCGAGAGCTGCCTGTCGCGAAGGGCAGCTACCCAAAGCAGTCATTCGTCGTCGACTGCCATCCCCAAGCTGACAATGGAAATCGAGGTCTCATAGGGTTATCGCCCGGACCAGCAGGGCCGAACTATGCGGGATACCAGCGGTCAGTCCGTGGCGCGCTCGCGTAGCCGTCCCCCCGCCCGGCAGGCGATTTTTTTCAAGACATAACGTCCAGCTTCTGGACATATTGATAATTTGACAGTCGCTCTATCAGTCCTCCCGCGGGGCACTATGCTCACCTCTGCATCGTCGGCGGGTTTGTGATGAATTCGGGACAGTTGCCTGTCAATGCCCAAGGGCAGGCGTTGGCAGACAAGAGTTTCGAGGAACAGAACCGCCAGGTCCTGGCCAATCTTGAGCATTGTCTGACTCGGGCGGGTGTGGGCAAAGACAGCCTGGTGCAAATACGCGTCTATGTCACCGACATTGATCAATGGCCAGCTTTCAATCGTCTCTACGAGCAATGGTTAGGTGATCACCGGCCCGCCCGAGCCGTTGCAGGAGTGTCTCAATTGCATTTTGGCTCAGCCGTCGAGGTGGAAGCCATGGCACTTGCGGCGACTGCCTGAGCGTATTAATTGCGCACACTTCTGAAAATTTTCATATCAAAAGCGAGGGCCCTATGACCACGACGCAACTGACGCTCCCTACCTATCAAGACGTCCTTGACGCCGCCGAACGTATCCAGGGCCACGCTCATCGCACCCCGGTGCTGACCTCACGTACGTTGAACGGACAACTGGGTGCCGAGGTGTTCTTCAAGTGCGAGAACTATCAGCGCATGGGCGCTTTCAAGTTCCGCGGTGCTTTTAATGCATTGGCCCGTTTCGACGAGCGCCAGCGTAAAGCCGGCGTGGTGGCGTTTTCTTCCGGCAATCACGCCCAGGGCATCGCCTTGTCTGCACGTATCCTGGGTATTCCCGCGACCATCGTGATGCCCCATGACGCTCCGGCCTCGAAAATGGCAGCGACACGCGAATACGGAGCCAGTGTGGTGCTCTATGATCGTTACAGCGAGGACCGCGAAGCCATTGGTCGAAAACTGGCTGAGGAGCATGGTTACACCTTGATTCCATCCTATGACCACCCGGATGTCATCGCGGGACAAGGGACGGCGACCATGGAGTTATTGCAAGAGACCGGCCCGCTGGACGCACTGTTCGTTTGCCTCGGTGGCGGCGGACTGTTGGCGGGCGGTGCCTTGGCAACCCGTGCACTGTCGCCCGGCTGCAAACTTTACGGTGTAGAGCCGCAGGCGGGGAATGACGGTCAACAGTCGTTTCGCAGGGGAGAAATTGTACATATCGACACACCAGATACCTTGGCCGACGGCGCCCAGACCCAGCATCTGGGGCACTATACATTTCCAATCATTTGCCGCGACGTTGATGACATCCTGACTGTCACAGACGTACAGCTGGTCGAGGGTATGCGTTTTTTTGCCGAGCGTATGAAGATGGTCGTGGAGCCTACCGGATGCCTGGGGTTGGCCGCAGTACGTGAGATGGGCAAGGTGCTGGAGGGTAAACGCGTCGGTGTGATCGTGAGCGGAGGTAATATTGACTTGGATCGGTATGCCCGGTTGCTGGCGTAATTTTTAGCGCTGACGCTAGTCGATCTCTTCGGGGCGGAGCCGAAGAGATCCTGTGCGATCTGTGGCTTCTTTTAGCGACCGCTGCGATTGCTGCCTTTCACGAAGGGCTGAAACCGACCCGTATCTGCCGGTGGTTTCCCACCGGCATTTTCTATTTCGCCTTATGACAGCTGAGTCAGACTGAAACCCTACGAGCGTCGAGACTAAACGCGCCGGGTCCCGCGACTGCCAACAGCACAAATCCACCAGCCATTGCGACGTTCTTGAGGAACATCACCATCTGGATTTGATCGCTGAACTGGCTGTGGAAAATCGCGCCCGTCGCCAGACTGAAGATAGCCAGCGACGCAGCGGTAACGCGGGTTCTGAAGCCGCCAACGATTAACAGCCCGGCACTAATCTCGAACAGGATCGTGGGCCACAACAATGCGCCGGGCACATGCATGATCTCCATGTAGCCGCGTATGGCATTAGCTTCGCCGATCTTGGACAGGCCGGACAAGATGAAAATCAGCGCCATCAACGTTCTGGCCGCGGCCATCACATAAGACTCGATCTTGGTATTCATGTTGGACTCTCACGGCAACCTGGGTGGATTGGTGGTCGAGAAGATGTAGCGCGCAAAGCGCCATTGACCATCGGTTTCTCGATGCATCAGGAAGATTTCCTGGTTGCCTTCGGCGCTGGCCTGCCGGTCGCCGGACAGCAGCTTGGCCGTTCCGTTAGAGCGCGTACGCGCAAACGCCCAGTCGCGTGACAGCGGTCGGATCTCATCGATGGTAAAACGTATGTCGAGCTTGATCGTGTTGAAGACCTGGCGATACGCCGCACGCACTGCGTCACGGCCTACGGCCGGCGGGCTGTGCTGTGGCATGAACACGGCATCGTCTCCATACAAGGTCATGACACTGTCGACGTCGGATGCGTTCAGTGCGGCTTCATAATGGTTGATTTGCTGGGTGACGGCAGTCTTCACCGCATTCTCGGAGGCGGGCTTGGCGGCCTGAACCGTCATGGGTAGTAGAAACGCGCCGAGAACCAGTGCGATCAATGCGGTACGCATGGCAGTACTCCTTAATGTCAGAGCAAGACGACGAGCTTGCCAAGTGCGCGATCGCTTTCCATCAAGCGGTGCGCGTGGCGGACCTCGTCGAAGGCGAAGGTTCGGGTATGGATGGAAGGCATCCGCTTGGCTGCGAGTTCCTTTGCGAGCCACGGCAACGGCGTGTCCTGCAATGGCAAGGCCGGTGTTCCCAATAAGCCGCTCGGGAAGAAGTTCAGTCGCGTTCCGCCAGGCAGGTCCTGCATCAGGTGGAATTGCTCCACTACCGGCGGGCCGCCGAGCAGGCCGATGACGCTCACCACACCGAACGGTCGCAACGTCTTGATCGTGTCGCGCAGTGTTGTGGCACCGACGACTTCAAGTGCGGCATCCACGCCTTGAGGAGCGACTTCGCGAATACGCTGCGCGATGTCACCGCTGTCGATGACGACCTCGTCGGCCCCTATTTCGTACAAGCGTTGGGTGTTCGCAGAGCTGCGCGTTGTGGCGATCACTATTAATCCGCGGGCCTTGGCATAGGTGATGGCGGCCTGGCCTACTGATGAAGTGCCTCCCCGTACCAGCAGAGTCTGGCCATGTTGAATGGCTAAACTCTTGTCAAGCGCCCCCCAAGCGGTGAGATACGCCTCCGGCAGAGTGGCAAGTTCTTCCCACGAGAGAGACGTGTCGTCCAGTGAGATCACGTTGTTGCGCAGTACCGTAACCTGCTCGGCATAGCTGCCATTGCGGCTGAACTGCATGCCGCCCATGGCCGTGGCCACGCGCTGGCCGGTGCGCAAGACACCGGCGGGGTCATGGATGACTTCGCCCACGGCCTCGATGCCGGGCACGCGTGGTGTGGTGATGTCACCCATTTTGCCTGCGCGCAGGTAAGTTTCTGCGCGGTTGAGGCCAAACGCACGGACGCGGATCTGCACTTCGTCCGGAGCTGGCTCGGGTGACGGGATATCTCGCAGTTGCAGGACTTCAGGGCCGCCCGGTTGTTCAATCACATAAGCTTTCATGGTCGTTTTCTCAGGTACGTGGCTGGTTGGTTGAAACGTTGCTTTCAAGCAAGTGAGTGCACTATCAACTACTCGTATATGGAGGATAATCCACGCTATAGATAAGCTTTATCTCAAAAATGAGAGGAATGCTGTAATGGACTTCAACGCCGTCCGGATGTTTGTCAGCGTGGCGCAGACCGGTAGCCTCTCGGCCGCAGCCGAGCGCCTGGACATTCCGCTACCTACCTTGAGTCGACGCATTCGCGAGCTTGAACAGCAGTTGAAGGTGCAACTGCTCGAACGTTCTGTACGTGGCACCAAACTCACTGATTCGGGGACGCGATTGTACGAACATGCGAGCCGTGGCATTGAGGCTTTGATTGAAGGCGAACAGGCCGTGATCAGTGATCAGGCGCATTTAAAAGGGCGCTTGCGGCTGTCATTGCCGCCGTCGTTTGAACCGTGGTGGGAGGTACTGTCGGCTTTCCAGCGCCGCTATTCGCAGATCCAGATCAGCGTCTACACCACCGAGCGCCGCATCGATCTCATCGAAGATGGTGTCGATGTGGCGCTGCGCGTAGGCATGATCGCGCACGAGACTATGGTCGCCCGCCGCATGCTGACCTATCGTCACATTCTCGTGGCCAGTCCGGCATTGATTGAGCGACTAGGTGCACTTAGCAGCGTCGAGGCTTTATACGGTTATCCATGTGCGGTCTGGAGCCAGGGTGCCAATGCGACATGGCAGTTGGGGGGAGTGGTATTCAAACCTGAGGCGATGCTGTCCACCAACGACTATGCGCACCTGCGCAGCCGGGCGTTGATCGGTGATGTGGTAACGGAGCTTCCGCCATTTTTGGCGGCGAGTGCCATCCGGGAAGGGAAGTTACTTGCGCTACTTCCCGAACATCCACTACCGGAACAGCAAATCAACTTGCTCTACCCATCACATCGTCACCCGTCTGCCATTGTGCGGGCGTACCTGGACTTCTCGCAGGAGTACATGGGATATCTCGCAGAGGTGTCGTCTACTTCCGAGTAAAGGGCCGCTTTTGGCTGTGGATTCAACCGGTCGATGCAACAGATTGGCTAAATCGTTCAGCGGGCGTTTCGTAGTTTAGTGTTTTCCGAGGGCGGCTATTTAGCTGCCTTGCCACTTCATTGAGCGTGGCTTGCGAGTGAACAGAGTGGCTATCACTTGCGCAGTGGGGTAGATGTTCGGGTTGTCGTTCACCTCAGCCGAGACGAGCGCGGTCGCGTCGTTGTTACTCGAAAGGGGTAGTGATTGGAGGGTGATACGCCAGCGTGGCTCAGGCCGTTGCGAACCACTTGCCACTCACGCGGGGAATTGGGCTATCCAGTGCCTGGCAATCTCTTCGCGCCGGCAGATCCACACCGCATCGTGGCCTTGCACGTAATCAAGAAAGCGCGCCAGCGCCATCGCACGACCGGGATGGCCACTGATCCGCCCATGCAGGCCGACGCTCATCATCTTCGGGTGTTGCGCGCCCTCCTGCCACAGCAGGTCGAAAGCATCCTTGAGCAGCCCGAAGAAGTCTTCACCGCTGGCGAAACCATTGGGCAGCAGATAGCGGGCGTCATTGTTGACCAGTGTGTAAGGGATCACCAGGTGGGCGGGCGAGCCTGGGAGCCAATAGGGCAGATCATCGTTGTAGGCGTCCGAGCTATAGAGAAACCCGCCTTCCTCACGCAACAGGCGGCGGGTGTTCTGGCTGACCCTTCCTGTGTACCAACCTACGGGGCGTTTACCGCAGATCTGCTCGATCACGTCGAGGGTGAGGCGGATATGGCGCCGCTCCTGGTCTTCAGGCATGTCGCGATAATCCAGCCAACGGTAGCCATGCCCGGCAATCTCATGCCCGGCAGCGCAGAGCGCATGGCCAATCGCCGGGGTGAGTTCCAGTGCCCGGCCGACGGCGAAGGCGGTCAGCGGCAGGCCGCGGGCGCTGAACAGCTCCAGAATGCGCCACACACCTGCGCGCGATCCATATTCGTACATGCCCTCGACGCTCAAGTCCGGTTCCCCCACACGCGGCGGACGGCCCGGCAGCTCGTGAAGCCAGGCTTCCGACTGGGCATCGCCATTGAGGATGCATGACTCCGCGCCTTCTTCGATGTTGAGTACGAACTGCACCGCGACGCGCGCCTCACCGGGCCATCGTGGGTGGGGTGGGCAGCCGCCATAACCGATGAGGTCGCGAGCGGCCATCAGCCCAGCTCGAAGGTCGTGACGCCGAACACACGTTCGTGCGCGATTGCCGGAGGAGGGCCGAGGTACATGCGTGCGCAGCCGAAAACCTCGACCATGCCCTGTTGGTGCACGAGCGCCATTGCGGCGGGGTTATTCTGCGGGGCATCGAGAAACAGCGGACCACCCTCGGCAAATTCCGCCAGGCGCGCGTAGAGGGCATTGGCTGCCAGGGCGTCATCGGCGAACAAGGGGCCGATCTTGTAGCCTTCCCGGCAGCGCCTTACAACACCATAGCCGCTTAGCCTGCCCTCGCGCTGGCAACCCACGGCGAGTGCATCGGCCTGGGCAATCCACCCGCTCAGGAAGCTTGCGCGCGTGGCGGGGAAGCAGGTGCGGTCGTAATCGACAACCTGATCGAACGGGAAGGAGGCCAACGGGACTATGTCCTGGCCGTCTACCTGCGAGGTCGTCGGGCGGGCGGTGGGATTGGCACGAAAACGCATGTTGCGATGGGAGAAGACGAAACCACCCTTGGCGTAGTAGTCCTGCATCGCGAAGACGCCGTCCATGCCGATGCTCGCGCCTGGGCGCAGGCGGGCGAGGAGTCGCTCGCGGCGTGCGTGCCAGAGGGTATTGCCCAGACCTTGACCGCGATATTCAGGCCGGACGATGAAAAAACCCATGAAACCGAATTCGCCATTGTAGGAGGTGATGGCACCGCCACCGATCATTTCGCCGTCCTGGTACGCCGCGATGAAGGCGGCAGGGTCCGTAGCCCAGAACAGCTCGGCATCGTGAAGGCCGGGATTCCAACCTTCACGGGCAGCCCAGTCGACGAGCTCGTCCAGCTCGGGACGGGTCATGTTGCGTATGACCAGCTGATTCGACACCGCGAAGTTCTCCTCAGTCGCTAATCGAGCGTGTGGTCCATCCCACTCAGAACCCTTTCGGTATAGCTTCAACCTGAGTATTGATCCAGGTCGTCACGCCATTGTCGCGCATTGCGAGCTGAGTGGTCCCGCGGATCGACTGCCTGTCATCCGAGAGCAGAAGATCGCACGTGCCCAGAACAAGACGATGGGCACGTTGATGGTCAGGCTGCACGTCAGTGATATCGGCTGGGTGCAGGACCGCTGGGGATGGACCTACGAGTGGCAAAGTCAGGACAAAAAGACAGCCGCCGAAGCCTGAGCAAGCGAGGCGACCCCGAGGCTCGCCGACTTCTGCACAATGCCGCCATGTCGGCCAGTCGTACGTCTGTTTGGAAAGGGTTTTACGAAGAACAAAGGGCTCGGGGCTTCAGCACCACACAGGCCCTGGTCATCCTGGCTAGGAAGCTGGCTCGGATTGTATTCGCCCTGCTGAAAGGGCAGAGCGAATACCAACCAAAAGCCGGTTGAGGACTTTTCCTCAACCATAGAATCTCCTACAAGGGCCGGCATGTGATTTGGGAGTGGGAGTGAAAGCAAAGGACCCGCCAGGGCGGCGGGTCCGAAGGGGGATCACAGTTTCGGCAACTGCCCGATGCGGCCCATCATTTCGGTCACGATCTGCAAGTCCAGCAGGAACTGCTCGGTGGTCTTGAACTCGTTGTCGTTGTGGCCGGTGTATTTGACGTCCGGCATGGCCAGGCCGAATTGCACGCCGTTGGGCAGTTCATGCACGGAGGTGGCGCCGGCGGAGGTGCCGAACTTGTGTTCCATGCCGAGGTTTTCGCTGGCCACCGCGAGCAGGGCCTTGACCCATTCACCCTCGGGGTTGCGGTACATCGGTTCGGCAATCGACAGGTCGAAGGCTGGTGCGATGCGGGTCTTCTTGCTCCAGGCGTCCAGTTTTACGGCGATTTCGGATTTGAGCACCTCTGGCGACTTGCCCTTCGGCACGCGCAGGTTGACCGCAAGCTTGAAGGCTTTGTCGTCCATCCCGACATAGGTCAGGGAGGTGGTCAGCGGACCCATGAATTCATCGGCAAAACCGACCCCCAACTTGCCACCCAGGTAGTCCAGCCCCCAGTTGTCGGCGGCGTAGCGGGCGGCGTCCGTGATCTGGTTGTGCTTGAGCGCGACCTTGCCGTCGAGGCCATTGAGGAAGTCGAGCATCCTGGCCACCGGGTTGACGCCGGACTCGGGCTCGGAGGAGTGGGCGGACACACCGGTGACCGTCAGTTTGACGTCCTTGCCGTCGACCTTGGCGGCGACCTCGAAGTTGCCGCCGTTACGCTTGGCATATTCGGTGCCGGCCTTTTGCAGGCTGGCGGCCAGTTCGGCGGGCTTGTCGGTCACCAGGGTCGCGACCGATGTCGACGGAATCTGGTTGGTGGCCAGGCCGCCGGTCATCGAGGTGATTTCCGCGCCCTTGCCCTGCGCTGCGCGCTTGGCGAAGCTGGCCATGACCGTGCCGTAGCCTTTCTCGGCGATCACCACCGGGTAGCCGCCATCCAGTGCCAGGTTGTAGTTGGGGGTGGGGTTGCGTTCGAAGTAGTAGGGGATGGCGTCGCCCGTGGTCTCTTCGGTGGTGTCCACCAGCAGCTTGAAGTTGCGGGCCAGCGGCAGTTTCTCTTCCTTGATGATCTTCATGGCGTAGAGCGCCACCACGATGCCGTTCTTGTCATCCTCGGTGCCGCGGCCATACATGCGATCGCCGATCAGGGTGACCTTGAACGGGTCGAGGCGGGTGCCGTCCTGCAGCACCCAGTTCTCCGGCGTCACCGGCACCACATCGGCATGGGCGTGAATGCCTACGACTTCATCGCCGCTGCCTTCCAGGGAGATCTCGTAGACGCGGTTGTCGATGTTGCGAAAGTTCAGGTTGAACGCCTGGGCCAGGCCCTTGATCTTCTCGGCAATCTTGATGAATTCGGGATTGTCGTGCTGGGCTACCCCGTCCACGTTCACGGTGGGAATGGCCACCAGCTCCTTCAAGGTTTCGGTGGCCGCGCTGCCGTATTTCACCCGGGCATAGAGGCCAAGCAAACGATGGATTTCGTTTTGCTGTTCAGCGCTAAGCGTCTTGTTGTCGAGGAACGCGCTGATGGCCGAGCCGAGGTCGTCGGTCTTGGCGATATCGCTCTTGGCCAGGCTTCCCAGGAACTGCCTGAAATCCTTGACCGACGCATCGCTGAAGGTCTTGAGGATGATCGCGTTCTGTTGCGGGGTGATGTTGGCGTGGGCAGCGGTGGTGAACGACGAAAGGCTGGCGAGCATGAGGGTGGTCGCAGCCAGATGCTTGAGGGAAAAATCCATTGCTGGGGGCATTCCTTTGCAGGCGGTTTGTAAGAAATATCTGATCGGTCGATCAGAAACATTTCAAAACTAACACCGCGAGCGTGTGAAACGGGAGCCCCTGAAGTGGGATCTGTCGCACAAAAATGCAAAAGCGGCGCAGAAATGAAAAACCGCTCTATCAATGCTTACATTCCGCCATCACCACGTGGCAGGTATTCGGCGTGCCGCCGGAACGGCCCGCATAACGGATGCAATTATCCATGGATTTCTGGCGAGCCATGTCCAAGGTGTCCGCCCAGGCGAGGCCACCTTCGCCGACAGTGGGGAGGGCTTTTGCGTAGCAGGTTGAACCAGTGTTTGGGGCTGAATATCGAGCCGTGGTAGCTTTGCCTGAACATCCCGCTGTCAGTGCCAGGTCGATGGCGAGCAGGGATAGCAGGATCCATGACGAGCATTGGCGCACAGTGTGTCCCGTCATCCCGGTTCCCCTGTAGCAAGAGGCGCATTTGAGATCGTACCTGGCCGGATCAGGGCCGGGGTACACTCTTACTCTGAGCCTATCCTTGCGGCATCGATCCTGCTGCTCCTTTCGTCCGCTTTCCCAAGTTCGGTGTGTCTGGCCGTCCAAGAGTCCAGTTGAGGTCGCTACAGACCACTGAACATGCTGATGATCACGGCATTGACCAGGTCAATGAAAAAGCCGCACACCAGCGGCACGATCAGGAAGGCCTGGTGCGCCGCACCGTACTTTTGCGTCACGGTCGACATGTTGACGATGGCCGTTGCCGTGGAACCGAGGGCAATCCCGCCGAACCCGGAAGCAATCACGCTGGCTTCGTAATTGCGCCCCATAAAGCGGAAGACCACAAAATACGTATAGGCGACCGTCAGCAGGATTTGCAGGGTCATTGCGCACAGAATGAACATCAACGCGCCGTTGAGTTGCCATAGCTGAAGCCCCATCAGGGCCATGGTCAAGAACATGCCCAGGCAGATGTCGGAGATCAGCGACAGGCCCAGGCTGGCACCGCTCCAGGTTTTCAGTCGCTGATCACCTACAAAGGCCAGAACGAGGTGGTGAATGACGATGCCCGCGAACAGGCAGCTGACAAACTTGGGCAGGGTGACGCCGGCATCGACCAGCACCAGATTGAGTCCGTAACCGGCCATCAGGGTCAGGTTGAGCCACATCCAGGCCCAGAGCACGTCGTAGTAGTCCAGCGCCTTGCTCGGTAGTTGCTCGAGAATGCCGACTTCCAGCTCCGCATCCCTGGACGGCGTCAGTTGATAACGGCGTATCAACTGGTTGGCGATAGGGCCGCCGATGACGCAAGCGGCAATCAGGCCGACGGTGTTGCTGGCGATGCCCAGTTCGTGGGCGTTGCTGATGCCCAGTTTTTCGACGAAGAGTGGTGCCCAGGCCAGGGTGGTGCCCACGCCACCCGTGAGGGAAATGGAACCGACCATCAAGCCCGCCTTGGGATCAAGCCCAAACGCCTGGGCCACACCCATGCCCAGCGAGTTCTGCAACAGGATGAACACGGCGGCGAGCAACAGCAGGATCAGCAGCGGGCGCCCCCCCTTGAGCAGTTGGCGCATGTCCGATTTCAAGCCAATGCCGGCAAAGAAATAGAGCAGCAGGGTGTCGCGAACTTGCAGGTCGAATTCGATCTGGATCTTCAGGCCGAAGTACAGCAAGGACGTCACCGCCGCACAGACGAAGCCGCCGACCACCGATTCCGGGATACAGTATTGACGCAGAAAGGTGTTGTGCTGGACGAGGGTCTTGCCGAGGAAAAGCAGGAGGATGGCGAGTGTAAAACTCACGAGGCCGTGAACCTGGAAGATCTGTGAAGTCATTTAAGGCCTACCTAAAAACTGGAAAATCATTATCAGGATTCGCTCGTTCAATGTTTAGACCTGTATCAATGAACGGTCGAAACAGCCTTGCTCGTCCAGATGGCTTCCCAATCATCAGGTGCGTCTGTGCGCCAGGAGTGAGGACAGCCTAGCCTAAACGGGTAAACTCATCCGGGTTGGCATAGGCCGCCATCACGCTCCCGATGGCCAGTCAAACGCAGACTTCAGCGCTTGATCAGCGAAATCTTCGTACCCTCGATACTGATCCCCGCCATTAATCCTTGCTGGTCGAAGATGAACGCGTAGGCGTCGTCTTTCAGTGTCGAGCTGGACAGGTTCTTCGCAACCCCTTCATCCACCACGACAACCGTTGGTCCCACACCGATTTCCCAGCCCTTGGTTTCAGCGACATATTTCACGGCTTTATCGGTCATCAGAAAAACCGCATAGCCGTACGACTGGGCGCCGGCCTGCAGCCCCCATGAACCGCTGACGGAGTTGTAGTAGTTCTCGACTTTCGAGCCTTTCATCAGTACGCCTTCGCCGTAGCTACCGCCGAACACGAGACCGGCCTTGATGATGTTCGGGAATACCAGCACCGCCTTGGCTTGGTGCGAGATGGTTTCGGAAAAAGGATGGGTCTTGTAGAGCATCTGCAACGCTTGTCGTGCGTCGGCATTCAGATCCTCGGCGGTGGCTGCTCCGGCATTGTTCAGGAAACCGGCCGATGCCAATGTTGCAATCGCGAAGAAGAACGAGAGGAAGAACCGCATTGATTGAGTCATTTGCGTACTCCGCTGAGGGAGCAGGGGGATGAGAGCAGCGGCAAGTACCTGCGTCATGCAGGAACCGAACCCACTGAGGTTATCCGGCGCGCCCTGAAATGTGTGAATTGCAGGCAGCGCTCCTGAATGAAGTCGGCTCTGGGCCACTGATCGTTTACGCTGCCATCAGCTGTTATGACCACTGCGTAATGGCCAGGTTCGCTGTCAGTTCTGCTTCTGGCCGCCAGTTTCACCTTGCGAAGGGTTGAAATCGCTTCGTCACGCGCTCAATGCAGGCAGCAAAAGGCCCGCGCAATGGCGGGCCTTCTGTTTGGGGTCAAATCCTTTTGTGCTTTCAATCTGCGCTCCATCTTGTGAGCGTTTCGTGAAAAACATGTCGTAGCAATGAAAAAGTCCGGCGTCGGCCAGGCTCTTTGTAGATGGGCCAAATCCTTTTGGCTGATCCCATTGTGCGTGGTGGATGTGACGACGACATGACAGGGCTGACAGGAAAAGCTGATCACAGCCAGAAACAGGGTTTCGTTGCAGCGAGCTGTGGAATCGAGCTGTACATGCACTTTTATAAAGCGCCATGCGCAACAACGTGCACCACTCGGAAGCGCCGCAAAGCGCTTTCGCCTGCGATAGCTCCAGCGTTGTGACAATCCCCCCTGGCCCAAGAGTCAGTGTTTCCAGATAGTTGAAGTCTCTCTGTGGCTGACTGGCACAAAGGCTGCAAGGCTGACATCAGGTCCACCTGGAGAGCATTCGTGTGGACAGCCCCCTCGGTCAACGACGATCGATTGGCCGAACAGGTCGTGGGCAGCATCGGTGGATCAGGCATAGATGCCTGGTTTCAACACCGCAAAAGAACAGGCAAAGACGCCTGGAACCGAAAGGTTTCAGGCGTTTTTTTTGCTTTTAAAACCGTGATGGGCTCGGGCTGGGTGCTTTCTATGAATTCCAATGTTGCCACGTTGAACAAGATGCAAACGCTGATCGTGATCGGTAATGGCATGGTCGGACATCATTGTGTCGAACAGCTGATCGAGCGGGGAGCGCTTGACCAATACCGGCTGCACGTCTTCAGTGAAGAGCCGATGCGTGCCTATGACCGTGTGCATCTTTCCGAGTACTTCGCTGGTCGTGATGCCGAGTCGCTGGCGCTGTCCGATGCGTCGCTCTACCGGACGCCCGGCGTTACGCTGCATTTGGGTGTACCGGTATTGGAAATCGACCGCGTCCGTCGCCAGGTGGTCACCTCGCAAGGTTGCGTCCAGTATGACAAATTGGTCCTGGCCACCGGGTCTTATCCGTTTGTTCCGCCAATCGAAGGCGCCGAAGGTGAGTCGCGTCTGGTCTATCGCACCCTGGAAGACCTCGATGCCATTCGGGCTGCTGCGGCCAATGCCCGGCGTGGTGTGGTGGTCGGCGGTGGCTTGCTGGGTCTGGAAGCTGCGAACGCGTTGAAGAGCCTGGGCCTTGAAGCCCACGTGGTGGAATTCGCGCCGCGCTTGATGCCGGTACAGCTCGATGACCTCGGTGGCCAGGCGCTCAAGGCGCAGATCGAACGATTGGGCGTCGGTGTACATCTGTCCCGCGCCACGCAATCGATCAGCGCGGGTGAGCAGTACCGCTATCGCATGAATTTCGCCAATGACGAATTCCTCGAAACCGACCTGATCGTGTTTTCCGCCGGTATCCGCGCTCAAGACGCGCTGGCCCGTCAATGCGCGCTGGAGATCGGTCCGCGCGGTGGCGTGGTGATCGACGACACGTGCCTCAGTTGCGACCCGAACATCTACGCCATCGGTGAATGCGCTTCATGGAACGGCAGCCTGTTCGGCCTGGTCGCGCCGGGCTACCAGATGGCACGCAGCGTTGCGGCTCGTCTGTGCAACGAAGTCGCCGAGCCGTTCACCGGTGCCGACATGTCGACCAAGCTCAAGCTGCTGGGGGTGGATGTCGGCTCCATCGGCGACGCCCACGGCAACACCCCGGGCGCACGCAGCTATCAATTCATCGACGAAACCAGCGCCAGCTATCGCCGCCTGGTAGTGGATGCCAGTGGCAAACACGTCCTCGGTGCGGTGCTGGTCGGTGACAACAGCTATTACGACACCCTGCTGCAATACATGCAGAACGGCATCGCCTTGCCAGCAGAACCCGCCAGCCTGATTCTGCCGTCCAGCGAAGGCGCGCCGACCCTGGGCCCGGGTGCGCTGCCCGAGTCGGCCACGGTGTGCTCCTGTCATAACGTCACCAAGGGCTCCATCTGTTCGGCCATCGACGGCGGCTGCACCGACCTGGGCCAACTCAAGTCGCAGACCAAGGCCTGCACCGGCTGCGGCGGTTGCGCCGGCCTGCTCAAGCAAGTCTTCGAGCATGAGTTGATTGCCCGTGGCGTCAGTGTCGACAAAAGCCTGTGCGAACACTTCGCCTACACCCGCCAGGAGCTTTATGCGCTGGTACGGGTAGAGGGCGTGATCACCTTCGACGAACTGTTGGCCAAACATGGCCGTGGCCACACCGGTTGCGACGTCTGCAAACCGGCGGTGGGTTCGATCCTCGCCTCGTGCTGGAACCAGCCGATCATGGACGCGTCGCTGGTGCCGTTGCAGGACACCAACGACACCTTCATGGCCAACATGCAGAAAAACGGTACCTATTCGGTGGTGCCACGCATCGCCGGGGGGGAGATCACGGCGGACAAGCTGATCGCGATTGGCGTGGTGGCGAAGAAATACGACCTCTACAGCAAAATCACCGGCGGGCAGCGCATCGACCTGTTCGGCGCTCAGTTGCATCAGTTGCCGGACATCTGGGCCGAGCTGATTGCAGCGGGTTTCGAAACCGGGCACGCCTACGGCAAATCGACCCGCACGGTGAAGTCCTGCGTCGGCAGCACCTGGTGCCGTTACGGCGTACAGGACAGCGTGAAAATGGCCCTGACCCTCGAGGATCGCTACAAGGGCCTGCGCTCGCCACACAAGCTCAAGTTCGCGGTTTCCGGTTGCACCCGTGAGTGCGCCGAGGCGCAGAGCAAGGACGTGGGCGTGATCGCCACCGAGAAAGGCTGGAACCTCTACGTGGCCGGTAACGGCGGCATGCGCCCGCGCCACGCCGAGTTGTTCGCCACCGACCTCGATGACGCCACCCTGATTCGCTACATCGACCGGTTCCTGATGTTCTACATCCGCACCGCCGACAAATTGCAGCGCACTTCGGTCTGGCGCGAGAGCCTGGAGGGCGGCCTGGATTACCTCAAGGACGTGATCATCAACGACAGCCTGGGGCTTGGCCTTGAGCTCGAATCGCAGATGCAATTGGTGGTCAACCGCTACGAATGCGAATGGGCCAACACCCTGAAAGACCCGGAAAAACTCAAGCGCTTCCGCACCTTCGTCAACGATCAACGCCCGGACCCGGACATCCATTTTGTCCAGGAACGCGGTCAGCGCCGGCCGATCATGGCCTCTGAACTCCACCTTATCCCTGTCATCGAGGAGATTGCCTGATGAGCCAGTCCGATACCCAGCGCGCCTATTGCAGTTCCTCCCTGGTCAATCCCGATGCCTGGCAAGCGGTGTGCAGCCAGGAGGATCTGGTGAGTAACTCCGGCGTCGTCGCCTGGCTCGACGGTGCACAAGTGGCGCTGTTCTACCTGCCGGATGCCGAAGGCAAGACCCTCTATGCCGTCGATAATCATGACCCGCAATCCGGGGCGAATGTCATCGGTCGGGGGCTGATCGGCAGCATCAAGGGCGATCTGGTGATTGCCTCGCCACTCTACAAACAGCATTTCCGCCTTGAGGACGGCAGTTGCCTGGAGTATCCGCAGCAGCGCCTGCGGGTCTGGCCGGTGCGCCTGAACGCAGGCCGGGTGGAGGTCGCGGTGGCCTGACCCCATGGATTTCGCCGGGGGCTGAGCGCTTATTCAATCAATGAATCATGCCAGGCTCCGGCGGAGTCGATGATCAATGAAAAACAGTATCGGAGGCTCGTATGAAAACAGCCGCACAACTGCTGAAACTCAAGGCCGTGCAGAACCGGCGGGTGCATAGCATCGCGCCAGACCAGATGGTGCTTGAAGCGTTGAAGATGATGGCCGAAAAAAACGTCGGTGCCCTACCGGTCATAGAGGAGGGGCAGGTGGTCGGCGTTATCAGCGAACGCGACTATGCGCGCAAGATCGTTCTACAGGGGCGCTCTTCGGTCGGTACGCCGGTCCGGGCCATCATGAGCGCCCCCGTCGTGACAGCAGACAGTCAGCAGAGTATTGAGCGTTGCATGGCGGTCATGACCGACAGTCATCTGCGCCATCTGCCGGTGGTGGAGGGCGACCAACTGATCGGCCTGTTGTCGATTGGTGATCTGGTCAAAGAAGCCATCGTCGAGCAGGCCGAGTTGATCCGGCAACTGGAACACTACATTCGCGGGCATTAAAGCGACCGGGGCAGGGTGGATCACCTCAGGTGTAAACTAGGGGGCGTTCTCAATTAGTTTTCCCGTCGCGGCGTGAAAACTAATTGAGAGCGCCCCCTAGACACGGTGCAGCATGCGTTGAAAAGCGCTGCACCTGGAGGTGAGCCATGCGCTCAATTACCCTTTACACCTCGATCGCACTGCTGGTGCTATTTATGGTGCCACTTGCCACCGCAGCGACTTCGGTCGAAGTCGTCTTCAAGAACCCCGAAAAATTCAGCGATGCCAGCCTTGATCGTCCGGGCTATGAACGTGGTGCCGATCCTTATGTCATGAAAGAGCTGCGTAGCTACATCCAGAAGCTTGGCGAGCGGTACCTGCCACCCGGCCAGCAGTTGCAAATTGAAATACGCAACATCGACCTGGCCGGTCGCTATGAACCTTGGAGGCCTGATGCCTACGAAGTGCGCTTCATGCGCGACATCACCTGGCCGAGCATCGATCTACATTACGTGCTCAAACAAAACGGCCAGATCGTCAGCCAAGCCGACGCCAGGGTCATGGATCAGCTCTACCTCCAGCGTCCGGGGCGTGTCAACAGAAGTGACAGGCTCTACTCCGAGAAAGCCATGCTCTCGGACTGGTTCCACAGACAATTCGCCGGGCAACATCAGAGCGGGTTGAATTGAACCACCCTGTACTCTGCTGACGCTACTGCCGCTCGCGCTTCTACTGACGGCGTGCGCGGAGCGGTCGACAACCTTGCCGCTCGCCTCGTAGCCAAACGCGCTGACCAGCGAGCGGGCGACTTGGCTGCAATTGCTGACCAAGCCAGAGCCCGGGGAGTGACCTGCGAGCAGGCGTACGACGGTCTTCTAAAGTAGGGATTGTATGAGGTCCGCTGGACGCCGTAGGAGGGAATGAGCATATACCAATTTTTATACCGCTGACCGTGTAGTCAGGGGGGAAAGCGGGTAATCCAAAGTAAGGAAGTGCCTGGCTTTATTGATCCTGAGTACTTTGTGTTACCCAATAAGAGTCGTGGTGTAATTCTGCTCGGACGGAATTAGGCCAGTTGCTGTCTGTCGTGAAAGGCTGCAATCGACCCATACAGTTCGGTTGAAAACTAGTTCAATGGGTCTTGTAGCGGCCGAATGAGATCGGCCTGTAGTCCGTTCGGACCATGCGCAATCTCGAACTCTACTCTTTGACCCTTAGATAGTGTCTCAGAGCCATCACCGCATATACTTCTAAAGTGTGCAAAAAGGTCTTGCCCACCTTCATCAGCGATGATGAGCCCTGTACCTACCGCATCATCGAACCATTTCACTACGCCTGTCGCCATGCCATAACCCTCCTGGTTGTCAAACTCTCCCATTCACAGGCGAGAGAAAACGACGAATAAAACATTCCCGATCCGAAGTGCGAATTAGCTCACACACTCACCAAAAAACATCCAATAACTTGTGGATTGAATATCCATGAGCTAAACATAACCCCGAAGTCAGGTTTACCACAATCAATAATAACGTTCAGAACTAAGGGGGCTTATGAGCCTTGCCGTGCGCGTAGGAAAAAACGGGCTGCTCCAAGTAGGAGCATTGTCAATATTAAGCTTGGCATTACAACAAGCACAGGCGGCGTGTAACTTGGTGAGCAGTGTCGGTGACACTGCCTACACCTGTGACAGCGGCACCAGTGCTCCGCTCACCGACACCGACGGCAACAACACATTGACCTTTCCGGCCAATGGAAACGGCACCGTCAACGGCAATGTCATCTTCGGCGACGGCGTTGACCGAGTAGTGATGGACTCCGGCCTCATCACCGGCAAGCTTGATCAACGTAATGGCGCGGACTCGTTGCAAATATCCGCCGGCCAGATCAATGGCGCGGTGATACAAGATGACGGTACCGATGATTTCATCATGACCGGCGGGCAGATCCAGTCCCTGGCCCAAGGGGGAGGGCGCGATACCTTTCTGATGACGGGTGGCAGAATCGTCGACGCATTTGTCGATGGCGATATCGCGAAGATGACCGCCGGTAGAATCGGTCGCGTCGACATGAAGCTGTACACCAACATTTTCGACATGTCTGGCGGTGCGATTGACGGCAACCTGGTCACAGGGTTCGACAAGGACACCATTATCGTGTCGGGCGGCACCATTGGCGGCAACATCAGCACCAGCGGTGGCGATGACAGCATCACCGTCTCGGGGGGGGTGATCAATGGTGAAATCCGTACCAGCGTCGGCAATGACCAGTTCAAGTGGACGAACGGCGGCCAGATCAAATCAGCGGTGCTCATGGGCGATGGTGACGACACCGTCCTGCTCGGCGACCTGAACGAAAGCCTGCTGAGCCTTACACCCTTCATCGACGGCGGTTTGGGCGACGACCAATTGACCTTAGACAAAACCACGTCGGCCACGCCTTCCCGGTACATCGGCTGGGAAAGCGTCAATCTCACCAACCATTCGCACTTCGACTTGGCCGGGGATTTTTTCCTCGGCGACAGCGCGACCGAAACCGGCGAATTCTCGATTGATGGCAGCAGCACCCTGGCCGTGACCCAAGGCAGCATACGCCCCTATACCGCGGGCCAATTGGCAACACTGAACAACGCGGGCGCCATCGACATGACCACTGGCAGCAACAGTGCAACCGACTTACTCACAGTCCACGGCAACTATGTCGGCAACGGTGGCCAATTACTGCTGCAAACGGTGCTCGGCGACGACAGTTCCGCCAGCGACAAACTGGTGGTCTCCCAGGGCACCATCAGCGGCAACACCCAATTGGGCGTTACCAACCTGGGCGGACTTGGCGGGCTGACCCGGCAAAACGGTATCGAAGTGGTACAGGCGCGAAATGGTGCCACTAGCAGCATCGACGCCTTTGCCCTGAAAGGTTCGCTATCTGCGGGGGCTTACGAGTACTACCTGTTCAAGGGCGGAGTCACGGCCGGCTCTGAGAACAACTGGTACCTGAGATCGTCGGTGGCGGCCGTGCCACCTCCCACAGTACCGCCCGTGGTGACGCCGCCTCCCACAGTACCGCCCGTGGTGACGCCGCCTCCCACGGTACCGCCCGTAGTGACGCCACCACCCACAGTACCGCCCGTAGTGACGCCACCACCCACGGTACCGCCCGTAGTGACGCCACCACCCACAGTACCGCCCGTGGTGACGCCACCACCCACGGTACCGCCCGTGGTGGACCCGGATGAACCACCGGTCGAGCCACCGACCGCACGCCCTGTCG
>NZ_JAGYGI010000032.1:0-60991 GCF_019947365.1 Pseudomonas sp. GL-R-26
GCACGGCACTGGGCATCACGGTTGCGCTGGCCGGCGGGTTTGCGGTGTATGGCGTGATCAAGGCGCTGCATGGATTGCGCCTGAGTCAGGAAGAGGAGTATTACGGCGCGGACCTGTCGATCCACAAGATCGGCGCCGTGAGCCAGGACTGACTCGGGTCTCTTTATCGTCGGTGGCATCAGGGCAGGGGCCTCAATGGCTCGACGGTTTTTCGGGGCAGGCCTAGAATGGTCACTTCATTTTCTGGTTGAGCGCTCATGCTTCCCGAATGTCAGCTGTTCGGCACCCTTGGATGCCATCTCTGTGAAGTAGCCGAAGCCATGTTGATGGAATTCGTCGAGCGCGGTCTGCTGGTGGAACTGGTGGACATCGCCGACGATGAAATATGGTTCGCAGCCTACAGCCTGCGTATTCCGGTGTTGCGGCGAGTCGATACCGGTGCTGAACTGGGCTGGCCGTTCAGTGCCGATCAGGTGGTGGCGTTCCTGCATTAAGCGGTTCTTGCGCTGGTGGCGTGTTCCGTCTGTCGAACTTTGCGATTGATCCCCTTGGCTTATTCGGTGTTGATCGGATACTGTATGCGTATACAGTTATTCGTGGTGCCTGCCTTGCCGTTCCTGATTTTCGGGAGTGAGCTGGCAAGCCCGGGCGTCAGAGGGATGAATCGTGGTCAATGTCGAACAGTTGAAGAACAGCGTGAACCGGATGTCCGCGGACGTCGTGCGCGAGGCTGTCCTTGAGTTGCGTCTGGATGGTCTGGTGACCGAGGGGAAAACGCCCTTCAACAAAACGCATTTCAATACCTGTTTCGCAGAAATCGAAGCCTTGTTTCAGCGCGCGGGTTATCACCGGCAACTCGATGTCGTGGGTTATCAGGGGTTGTTGTACGCCCTGTATGACCCCGCTCGCTGGGAGGCGGTCGATGTACTGCGTTGGCTCAAGGAGTACACCGAAGCGGCGGCGCGCACACAGATCCCGGCTTGAGGAATCTCCTCCAGGGGGCGTTCTCAATTAGTTTTCACGCCGGGAAAACTAATTGAGAACGCCCCCTAGGTTCATTCCCCTTGCTGTTGGATAATGCCGCTCTGCACTGAGGCTAGAGCTTTCGTATGTCCACTTCTTCTTTTTCCGCGGCACACAGTCAGGCCAGTACGCTCTACTTGCCACCTGGCCCGTGGCAGACCGTTGTCGATTGCCTGTGCGAGCATTTCAGCGCCATCGGTCGTGAACAATGGCTGGACAGAATTGCCCGTGGCCGGGTCCTCGATGGACAGGGCATGCCGATTGCCCTCGATCTGGCGTACAGGGAAGGTTTGCGGATTCATTATTTTCGCGAAGTTCCGGATGAAAAACCGATCCCGGTGATCGAGTCGATTCTGTACGCGGACGAGCATCTTGTGGTGGCCGACAAGCCACATTTCCTGCCTGTGACACCGGCTGGCGAATACGTCGAACAGACGCTGCTCAGGCGCTTGATCCGGCGTCTGGACAATCCGCACCTGGTGCCATTGCATCGCATTGACCGGCACACCGCAGGGCTGGTGCTGTTTTCCGCCAACCCGCAGACTCGTTCGGCTTATCAGTCGTTGTTTCCAACCCGGCAGATCGAAAAACGCTACGAGGCCATCGCCAAGGCGTTGCCCGACCTGGCTTTCCCGTTGGTGCATAAAAGCCGACTGGTCGATGGCGAACCGTTCTTCCGCATGCAGGAAGGTCCGGGGGCCAGCAATACCGAGACGGCGGTCGAAGTCAGGGAAAAGCAGGAGGATCTCTGGCGTTATGGTCTTTACCCAGTGACGGGCAAGAAACATCAGCTACGGGTACATATGGCGGCGTTGGGCGCCGCAATCTGCAACGACCCGTTTTACCCCGAGGTGCTCAAGGATGCGCAGGATGACTATGCAAATCCTTTGAAACTGCTGGCTCAGGGGCTGAAGTTTATCGATCCGGTCACGGGCCAGTCGCGAGAGTTCGAGAGTGAAATCACCCTGCAATGGTGATTGATAAGCGATCCTGGCGCGCTGTTCTCCAGGCATGAAAAAGCCCGCATCAAGCGGGCTTTTCTGTATCCGGTGGCACCAGGATTACAGCTCCTTGACGGTACGAACCTGATCTTTGTTGATGCGGGTCTGCTTGCCATCGAGCTGTTCGAATTCGTAGAAACCGGAATCCTTGTCGAATTGCGGCGTGTCGACGGCCTGGATTTCGCGACCGTCATTCAAGGTGATCACCGTAGGCGATGCACAACCGGCGAGGGTGGCAAGGCCCAGTGCGAGCATGAAAGTGGCGAGGGTCCGTTGATTCATGAGTTGTGTCTCCGAATAAGAATTCTGTGGTTGCTGAACTTGAGACGTGCACCGTCTGCGCAAGTTCCTGATGAATATCAGTCTGACACAGTGCCATGACCGCTTAAAAGTTCCGGCGTGTTGAGGTTGGCCAATCGTGGGTCCTTGTCGGGGCATTGCAGCGCGGTTGCGCCGAGCTTGCGCATCAACCGGCCAGGGCTGCGCTCACCCTCGTTCCAGGCATTTTCAAATGCTGCCCTGTGTTGCACGGGAATCACACACAACAACGGCTCCCAGTGGTCATCGTGCCGCACCATCAGCGGCTTGTCCGGATGCAGATTGGCGGCCTCGCGCATAGTGCCGATCAGCGCCGCATCGATGCCCGGAACGTCACAGGGTATGACCAGCAGATGGCTATGGCGAGCAGCTTTCAGGCCTGCACGAATACCGGCCAGTGGCCCGGGGAAGTCACCTTCATCATCGTGGACCAACTGGTCGGCGTAGGGGGCGTACTTCTCAAGGTTGCGATTGCAGGAGATGATCAGGTCATCGGTCAGCGGGCGGGTCTTGCGATGCAGATGTGCAATCAGGGGTTCGCCGTGCCAGTCCAGCAACCCTTTGTCCCGACCACCCATACGTTGGCCGCGCCCGCCCGCCAGGAGCAGAATGGAGCAGGGTGGCAATTGTGAATTCGTGGTCATGGCAGGCCTCCATGGGGACGGCGAAAAAACGGAGCGCTGTGATATAACACCGGGCTGTTTCTCCTACAACTGGACGAGCCTATGAAAGCCAAGGCTGATGTACCTTTCGCACCGCTGAATATTGCAGTGCTGACTGTCAGCGATACCCGCACACTGGAAACCGACACCTCAGGCCAGGCCTTTGTCGACGGCTTGACCGCTGCCGGTCATTACTTGGCCGCCCGGGTGTTGCTCAAAGATGACCTCTACAAAATTCGCGCGCAAGTCGCCAACTGGATTGCCGACGATGTCGTGCAGGTGGTGCTGATCACCGGCGGTACCGGTTTTACTGGACGTGACAGCACGCCGGAAGCCGTCGGTTGCCTGCTGGACAAACAGGTCGATGGATTTGGTGAGCTGTTCCGCCAGATCTCGGTTGCCGATATCGGCACCTCAACCGTTCAGTCCCGGGCGTTGGCTGGACTGGCCAACGGCACGCTGGTTTGCTGCTTGCCGGGCTCGACCAATGCCGTGCGCACCGCTTGGGACGGCATACTGGCCGAGCAACTGGATTCGCGGCATCGGCCGTGCAATTTCGTGCCTCATTTGAAACAGGCAGCGCCTTGTGAATCCCGTGGGTAAGCCTGGCAAGTCTGGCAGCCTGATGCCTGTCGAGCAGGCGTTGGCGCGCTTGCTGGAAATGGCCGAGGCCTCGAGGATTGTCGAGCGTGAACGCTTGCCGTTGGCGCAGGTACAGGGGCGCGTACTGGCTGAAGACCTGGTGTCGACGCTTGATCTGCCGCCCTGGCCCAACAGCGCCATGGACGGTTATGCCTTGCGTATGGCTGACTGGACGGGAGAGCCGTTGCTGGTCAGTCAGAAGGTGTTTGCCGGCCAGGCCCCCGGTCCGTTGCAGCCAGGCACCTGTGCGCGCATTTTCACCGGGGCGCCTGTTCCCGCCGGTGCCGATTGCGTCGAGATGCAGGAAAACGCCGAGGTTCAGGCCGATGAGCGAGTACGTTTCACTCAAGCCTTGACCCAAGGCCAGAACATCCGCCCACAAGGCCAGGAAACCACCGTCGGCGAGTTGATTTTGCCGGCAGGTACGCAACTGGGGCCGATCGAGCAAGGATTGGCTGCCTCCTTGGGATGCGCTGAGCTCGAGGTGGTTCGCAAGGTGCGCGTGGCGGTGCTGTCTACCGGCGACGAGTTGATTGAGCCGGGGCAGACGCTGGGCCCGGGACAGATCTACAACAGCAACCGCGTGTTGTTGTGTAGCTGGTTGCAGCGTTTGGGGTGTGAGGTCGTTGACGCGGGAATTCTGCCGGACAATCTGGAAACCACTCGCGCCCGATTAGGTGAGTTGAAGGGTGTCGACCTGATCCTCTCGACCGGTGGCGTATCGGTGGGGGAAGCCGATTTTCTGGGCATCGCCTTGCGCGAAGAGGGCGAACTGACGCTGTGGAAACTCGCCATCAAGCCCGGTAAACCGCTGACGTTCGGGCATTTTCGCGGTGTACCTGTAATTGGCTTGCCGGGCAATCCGGCATCGACCCTCGTGACCTTTGCCTTGTTGACCAGGCCCTATCTCCTGCGTCGTCAGGGAGTGCAGGACGTTGAGCCGCTGAAGGTGCAGGTGCCGGCAGGGTTTGACTGGCTCCAGCCCGGCAATCGGCGCGAGTATTTGCGCGGACGGCTGGAAAACGGCAGGGCGACGATCTACAAAAACCAGAGTTCCGGTGTGCTGCGCAGCGCTGCCTGGGCTGATGGACTGGTGGAAGTCCTGGAAGGTCGCACGCTGGTTCAGGGCGATAGCGTTTTCTTCATTCCGTTGAGCGAAGTCCTGAGCTGATAGCTTCAGCGGCTTTGTCACACAAGACCCGGTTGATTGAACCGGGTTTTGTGTTGAAGGCAACTCAGTGTGCCAGAAGCAATGAAATAACCTGCTCGAAACGGCTATTGGCGATCCAGCCAAGGAGGCCGAGGATCACGGCTGTTCCGCAGGCGGAATAGGCAAGTCGGTGCTTGATGGATTTGACGTCATCCCGGGCTTCTTCCATGTCCCTGCGTATGCACTTGAGGTGTGTTTCCAGCTCGGTGACGCGAGGTTCCATATCAACTTCTCCCGTGGCTTTTGTGCTGTTGCGGCATTCAGCTCGATGGCCTGCATTTTTATCATCTGTGAGCGGCAAGACCGAAATGGCCGGTGATGCGAGGTTTTGGCGTTGCATGGCACGTCCTTGTGATGTCTTGCAGCCCAAGGTCTACCAATTCGGATTTGTGGTCAATTGAGCCGATTCCTCACGTTTTGTAAGAAAAATCCTGCCGTGTAGGGATCAAATCCTTCCGACTGGAAACAATTCGTTTTCTTTCGACTTTTAACGGGGGGGGCATCTGGCGTCGACAGCATGTTATTCGTGCGCGCCCGCCCTGGAAGGGGGACAACCTGCGTTTCTCGGTTCGCCCGGCGGCGTTACTCGTGCATCTGCCAGACGATTCGCCGCTGTTACGTGCCGGTGAGGTGCCTAGTCATCGAGGCTGATGATTTGTTCACGCACGGCAAACAGTACCAGGCCGGCCACATCGTAGATCTGCAGACGCTTCATGATCTGCGAACGGTGGGTTTCGACGGTCTTGACGCTCAGCCCCAGGCCATTGGCGATCTCTCGGGTGGATTTTCCGCGAACGATCAACCGCAGGATTTCCAGCTGACGTGCCGTCAGGTTGTGCGAGTCGGCGGGTTCGGGTGGGTGCTTCTGGTTTCGGGTCAACGCCTGGTTGATCACCGTGTGGGCAATGGCCGGGCTCAGATAGCGCTCGTTGTTGCGCAAGGCCTCCAGCGCGTGTTCGAGTTCGGTCGCCGTGGTGTCCTTGAGCAGGTAACCATGGGCTCCGGACTCCAGCGCCTTCATGATCAGGGCCGGGTCGGTATGCATCGAGAGGATCAGGACCTTGCTCTGCGGGCGCACCCGCTTGAGCTGCTGCAAGGCTTCGAGGCCGCCGGTCTGGCGCATCGAAATATCCAGCAGGACAATATCCGGGGACAGATGCCCGACCATCTCGAGCAGCTGCGAGCCGTCACTGGCCTCACCGATGACGGCATAGCCGGGCAGATCCATTACCAGGGCGCGCACGCCAGCCCTGATCAGCGAGTGGTCATCCACCAGTAGTAAATTACAAGTCAATGCATAACCTTATTCGAACTGGCCCGTTCGAGCGCACGGGGCGCCCAGGGAAAAAGAGCTTCGATTTGAGTGCCTTTGCCCGGCTCGCTGGTAACGGTCAGTGTGCCGCCCAGTTGATCGATCCGTTCCGACATCCCGGCCATACCGCGCTGCCCTTCACGACCAGGGTCTGTTGCGGGGGCGAAGCCCTGACCATCGTCGCTGATCTGCAACTTCAGGCCTTGGGGCAGACGCTGCAGGCACACTAGCAGGTTCTTGGCCTGGGCATGGCGCAGGATGTTGGTGACCGCTTCCTGGGTGATACGGAAAGCTGCCACGGCCATTTCCTCCGGTATGCCGGTCAGGCGCTGCTGGCATTCCAGGCTCCAGTGCACCGGGGTGTTGGCCAAAGTCTTGAGCAGGTGCGCCCGCAGACTGGCTTCCAGCCCAAGGCTGGCCAACTGCCGGGGATTGAGAATGGCGGATACGTCACGAACTTTGGCCAGGGTTTCTTCCAGCGTGTCGCAGAGGACCGTGCATTGTTCCTGGAGCTCTTCGGGCATCCGGCGTTTGAGCCAGTCACTTTGCAGTTTGGCGGCGGTCAGCAATTGACCGATGTCGTCATGCAGTTCGCGGCTCAGCCGGTGACGCTCGTTTTCCTGGACCTGCAACAGCCGGTCGGCCAGTTCCTGAGGCTGGAATTTGATCGATTTGCGCGAGAGGCAGTACTGCACGGCAACACTGGTCAGCGCCGCAACATTGAGCACCAGCAATGACAGGGGCAACGGGATGGACAAGCCATGGACCAGCAAGCTGCCGAGGGTCGAGCAGACGCATAGCAACAGCGTGAATACGCGTGCATTTGCTCGGGAAGGTGGCCACGTGGCGATTGACTTGAGGCTGGCGTGCATAGCGGATGGAGCCAATGGATGTTCGCTGCGGGCTGACCGGTCATGCTGGCTGACAGGCCCCTGTTTTTTTAATGTGGAGCGCCGACGCGTTCAGGTCCGAACTGCAGCGAGCTGTATCCGGCTGCAATCACACTGCCATTAATTGGCGTCAACTAACAGGCGGCATGTTAGCACTTAAGATACCGTTGGTCGCGTCCGTATGTATGTCCGAAAAGTCAGGAGTCCAGTCGTCTGGACGATGATTCCATAATGGAACAAGTTGGTTGTTGCCGCTGCAAAATGCCGGTTGCCCCGGGTTTTGTTGTTGATACCAGGCAATACCCTGGTCAAGGCAGGCGCGCAATTGTCGATGGGCAACAGTGGTTGCTTAAAGATGTCGCTTACAGCTATGAAATATTCATTTGCGACATGTGCGCACTCAAGTTACAGCGCGGTATTGATAACCAAAAACACGCCATACGGCATGTTTGGCAAGTTCAGGCCTGTCGTTCCGAATAGGCTACGAGGGTGAAGGGCCTGGAGTTGACCGGTGGTTGAAACCGGCTTTGCCCGACCTGAAAGGCAAAAGCTTCAATCAGGGTGGCCTGTTCGCTGTCGTCGAGACTGAGCTGTCCGGTGGTCTGGTCGATGAGTTCGAGTTGCCAGGCAATCAGGGTCAGGCAGTCTTTCAAGGCATTCAGCGCGTCGTCGTGCAGGCTCATGGTGTTCTGTGCGTGGTTCAGCAGGCCATGAATATGCAGAGAGAATTCAGACACGGCCGCCAATGCCAGGGCATCGGCCTTGTTGGCCAGCTTGAGCAGTGTGCTGAGCAGACAGTCGATAGCGTCCTTGTCATTGCAGATCAACTGCAGATGGCTCAGGCATTCCTCGGTTTTAGCCAGGAGTGTTTCAGCCTCGACAAGAAACTCCGGGAGCCGCTGGGCCCACTCTTTACGGTCGTTCGGCATACTTATCTCCACAACGTCATGTCAAATGAGGGGATATCGTGTGTGTCGACGAGGGCGGTCGGAACCCCGGCATTGCCGAGTCGTCGGGTGAACGAACTGTGGCTGGCCCGGAAACAGGCTGGGGAACACGAGAGGGTGGTTGGCCACTGACTTGCGATCGCACACAAAAGCCTGACTCCGTTCATGCAATGAGAATGGCGTCACATTAATGGCTATTGGATATTGCGAATATCAGGTTGCACCTGATTGTTGATAGGGGAATCCCTTACGCAGGGGAACCTTTCGCGCAAACAAGGGTCGCGCTGGCGCAGAAGTGCAGCAGATGTAATCACAGCGCCAGTAAAGCATGATGTTAATATGACATCAATGGCCGGGCGTGGCATTTTAGAGAGGGTCAAGCTTCGGCAAAAACAGCCGATAACCTTCCTGAAGTGAATTCATCCGAACAAGACCTGGAGTCATTGATGGCCGGCATTCTCGACACGGTAGACCAACGCACGCAACTGGTGGGTGAGAATCGCCTGGAAATTCTCATGTTCCGGCTCGCCGGACGGCAATTGTTCGCAATCAACGTCTTTAAAGTACAGGAAGTCCTGCAGCTGCCGAAGTTGACGCTGATGCCGCAGCGCCATCCTTTTGTGTGCGGCGTGGTCAACCTGCGTGGCCAGACCCTTCCGGTGATCGACCTGTCCCAGGCCATTGGTATGCGCCCGTTGGTGCCGGGGCCTGGCAGCACGATTATCGTCACCGAATACAACCGTTCCGTTCAGGCCTTCCTGGTCGGTGGCGTGGACCGGATCGTCAACATGAACTGGGAAGCCATCCTGCCGCCCCCGAGCAGCGCCGGCCGCCAGCACTACCTGACGGCCATCAGCAAGGTCGATGACCAGCTGGTTGAAATCATCGACGTCGAAAAGGTCCTGGCCGAAATCGTCCCGTACAACGCCAAGGTCTCCCGCGCCAAGCTCGAGGATCCGGTGCTGGAACGTGCCCGTGGCCGTGAGGTGCTGCTGGTGGATGACTCCAACGTGGCCCTGGCGCAATTGCGCGATACCCTGGGACAGCTGGGCGTGAAGATGCACATCGCCAGCGACGGGTTGAAGGCCTTGAACATGCTCAAGGCCTGGGCTGATACCGGCGTGAACATGACCGAAAAACTGCTGATGGTCTTCACCGATGCGGAAATGCCGGAAATGGATGGCTATCGCCTGACCACCGAGATTCGCAACGACCCGCGCCTGCGCGGCTTGTACGTGGTGCTGCACACCTCGCTGTCCGGCAGCTTCAACGACTCGATGGTGAAAAAGGTCGGTTGCGACAATTTTCTCTCCAAATTCCAGCCGGACAAGCTGGTCGACGTGGTGCGCCAGCGCCTGATGCTTGACGAAGTGCCGGCCTAAGCGGGTCCGCACAACTGTGGGAGCGGGCTTGCTCGCGAAGGCGTCGGCACATCCAGGACTGATGTGACTGATACACCATCGCGAGCAAGCTCGCTCCTACAGGTCTTTGCTCTTTGATTCGCTGATCAAGCTCGTATAGGGTGGCGTTTTTACCTACCAGGGAGCTGGCCATGTTGCGTCTGAGTGCGCTGTATCGTTATCCGTTGAAGTCCGCCAAGGGCGAGACCTTGCAGGTGATCGGTCTCGATAAACTCGGGCTGGACGGCGATCGCCGCTGGATGCTGGTGGACGAGGCCAGCGGGCGCTTCCTGACACAGCGTGCGGTGGCGCAGATGAGCCAGTTGTCGGCGCTGTGGAATGCCGAGGGTGGCTTGACCCTCAGCGCGCCCGGCCATTCGCCGATCGACATAGCCTTGCCCGGTAACGGTGCAGAACTGCGTGGCGTGACGATCTGGCGCGATACCTTGCGAGTCCCCGATGCAGGCGATGAAGCTGGGGCCTGGGTCAGCCAGTTCATTGGCAAACCGACTCGCCTGGTGCAGGTGCCGCTGGATCGTGCGCGGATGACGGAGGCCGGTTACGGCAAGGATGACGACCAGGTGGCGTTCGCCGATGGTTATCCGCTGTTGCTGATAGGCCAGGCCTCTCTCGAGGACTTGTCGCAACGGGTCGGGCGTCCGTTGGAGATGCTGCGTTTCCGGCCGAACCTGGTGATCGAAGGCAGTGCAGCGTTCGCCGAGGACGGCTGGAAGCGTATCCGTATCGGCGAGGTCGAGTTCCGCGTGGTCAAGTCC
Organism: Pseudomonas sp. GL-R-26; assembly: GCF_019947365.1. Taxonomy (NCBI): domain Bacteria; kingdom Pseudomonadati; phylum Pseudomonadota; class Gammaproteobacteria; order Pseudomonadales; family Pseudomonadaceae; genus Pseudomonas; species Pseudomonas sp. GL-R-26. The sequence continues at coordinate 10,182 of NZ_JAGYGI010000032.1, forward strand.
TGTTCACGCTGCATCCTGACCACCATCGACCCGCAAACCGGGGAGCGCAGCGAAGACCGCGAACCCTTGGCCACCTTGCAGAAATACCGTTCCCAGGCGGACGGCGCAATGTTCGGTCAGAACCTGGTCAACGAGGGCAACGGTCGACTCGAAGTCGGCATGCCGGTGGAGATCCTCGAGTAATTTTGCGCAGAATAAAAAATGCCCGTGTCGAAAAACACGGGCATTTTTTATTGCAGTGAAGCCCGGCAGGTTTAGCCGCGGTATTCGCACAGGTAAGCGGTGTCGACGGCGACTTTCAGCTGGAACTTGCTGTTGGCCGGCACGTTGAACTGGCTGCCGGCGGCGAAGGTTTCCCAGTCGCTGCTGTCCGGCAGTTTGACGGTCAGTGCGCCGCTGACCACGTGCATGATTTCACGCTGGCTGGTGCCGAATTCGTACTCGCCCGGAGCCATGACGCCGATGGTCGCTGGACCTTCTGCGGTGCCAAAGGCGATCGACTTGACGGTGCCGTCGAAGTACTCGTTGACTTTAAACATGGGCGATTCCTCGAAAAGGGCTAAAAAGGGCCGGCCAGTATGCACAAGGCCCCGGGAGTCGTCACCTGTCTAAAGCGGAAGAACCAGCGGCAGCAGGCGTGCGGTATTGCGCGCATCTTCCAGCGCCCGGTGTTGCTGGCCGGTGAACTGCAGGCCGGCCAGTTGCAGGGCGCCGTTGAGCCCCAGCGGGCGTTCCAGGCGCCGGGCCTTGGCAAAGCGCTGTTTGAGGTTCATGTGCGGCACGTTGGCCAGCACGCTGGCGAGTCCCAGCTGCTGCCAATCCTGAAGCAGTTGTTTGCGATCGTAATCGCCCCAGCTGACCCAGCCTTCAAGTCGCGTTTGGTGTTGGCCGAGCCAGCGTTCAAATGCCGGCCAGACTTCGCCCAGCGGTTGCGCGGCGTCGATGTTGGCTTGGGTGATGTGCGTCAACTCCCGGCAAAACGGCGTCAGCAACGGCCGCCGCAAAGGCCGGACGAAGCGCTGGAACTGGTCCAGTTCGCGACCCTTGCGGTCCACCAGGGTGGCGCCGATTTCTATGATTTCCATATCCGTTACGGGCCAACCCCCTTCATCGGTGGTGGCCTCCAGATCAATGACCAGCCAATGAGGCATTGCAGGGTTCCTGGTATCCGCGTCCTGTAGGGTTTGAGCGTAGCCAAACCCGGCGGTTCCGCCTAGCGGCTTATTCGACCTCCAATAGAATCTGCCGGTTTTTCACCTGATCCCCGACTTTGACTTGCAGGCGTTTCAGAACACCGTCGATGCCCGACTTCAATGGATGCTCCATTTTCATCGCCTCCAGTACCACCAGCAGTTGGCCCTTGGTCACCTTGCTGCCTTCGTTGACCAGGACGTCGACAATCGCCCCGTCCATCGGTGCCTTGAGGGTGCCGGAGCTGACACTGGCCTGGCCGGTAACCTGCGCCTGAGTGCGATCCACGAACTGCAGGCTGCCCGGCCGGGTAAACAGCCAGAGACGCCCGGCCTCCAGACGGTAGGCGTGGCGTTGGCGAACGCCTTCGATTTCGAGGGTGGCCCAGCGTCCGTCGCTATGGATGATCTTCAGTTCGAGGCTGCGCTCGGCGACCTGAATGCGCAACGGCTCGCCCGGGATCGCCTGCAATGCTACCGGCCAGTCCTGATCCTCAAGGCCGATGCGATAGTGCAACGGCACGCTGGCGTTGTTGCGCCAACCGCCAAGCGGGGCCGGGTGAGCCTGCGCCGCGGCCTGATAGAACAGGGCGGCGGCGATGGCCAAGTGCTGCGCGCTTGGGGTTTCGGGATGCAGGCAGGGGTGGTCGGCGAAGTGCTGCGGGATGAAACTGGTGCTGAAATCACCGCAGGCGAACTGCGGGTGCTCCAGCAGGCTGGCAAGCAGGCGTTGATTGCTTTGCAGGCCCAGCAGCACGCTGTCTTGTACCGCCCGCAGCAGTTTGCGCCGGGCTTCCTCGCGGGTTGCACCGTGGGCGATGAGCTTGCCAAGCATCGGGTCGTAGAAGGGGCTGATGAATTGGCCTTCGATCAGGCCGTGGTCGATCCGCACGCCGTCCTGCAATGCCGGCTCCCAGGCCACGACGCGCCCGGTTTGCGGCAGGAAGCCCTGGGCCGGGTCTTCGGCATACAGGCGTACTTCCATGGCGTGGCCTGTGAGTTGCACCTGTTCCTGGCGCAAGGGCAGTGGTTGCCCTTCGGCGATGTTCAACTGCCAGGCCACCAGGTCCAGCCCGGTGATCAGTTCGGTCACCGGGTGCTCCACTTGCAGTCGGGTGTTCATCTCCAGGAAATAGAACTGCCCGCGCGCATCCAGCAAAAACTCCACAGTGCCCGCACCGACGTACTTCACAGCTCGCCCGGCCTTGAGCGCCGCTTCGCCCATGGCCTGACGCAACTCAGTGGTCATCACCGGGCAGGGCGCTTCCTCGATGACTTTCTGATGCCGGCGCTGCACCGAGCAATCACGTTCGCCGAGGTAAATCAGGTTGCCATGCCGGTCACCGAACAACTGGATCTCGACGTGGCGGGGTTCGATGAGTGCTTGTTCAAGAATCAGTTCGCCGCTGCCAAAGCCGTTCAGGGCTTCGGAGCGCGCGGTGCGAACCTGTTCCAGCAAGTCGCTGGCGTCGTGCACCAGGCGCATGCCGCGTCCACCGCCGCCAGCGCTGGCCTTGATCATCAACGGATAGCCAATGCGCTCGGCTTCGCAGCTCAGGGTGGCGTCGTCCTGCCCGGCGCCCTGATAACCGTTGATGCACGGCACTCCGGCTTCGATCATGGCGATCTTCGACAGGCGCTTGCTGCCCATCAGTTCGATGGCCTCGGGGCTGGGGCCGATGAAGGTGATACCGGCATCCCGGCAAGCAAGGGCAAACCCGGCGTTTTCCGAGAGGAAGCCGTAGCCCGGATGGATCGCATCCGCGCCCGTGCGCCGGGCCGCGTCGAGGATGGCCGGGATGTTCAGGTAAGACTGTTGCACCGGGGCCGGGCCGATGTTGACCGCCTCGTCGGCCATCTGCACGTGCAGTGCATCGGCGTCGGCGTCGCTGAACACGGCGACCGTGCGATAGCCCAGCGCCTGGGCCGTGCGCTGGATGCGGCAGGCGATTTCACCGCGGTTGGCGATGAGGATTTTTTTGAGTCCGGGCATGGGTAGGCTCTCTGATTTTTAGCGGTGTCTGGTCGGGCCTCATCGCGAGCAAGCTCGCTCCCACAGGGTTTATGAACGACATAAATCCATGGTGGGAGCGAGCTTGCTCGCGATGCTTTTCAGGAGGCCCACCCCGGTTTGCGCTTCTGTACGAAGGCCATCGTTCCCTCGATGCCTTCGGCTCCGGTCACCGCTTCGCTGAACCATTCAGCCGCTTGATCAAGCTGGGCATCCGAGGGCTGCCAAGCACTGGCCAGCAGGAGTTTCTTGGTCACCGCATTCGCCCCCGGCGCACAACACAACACATGGGCCAACACCTCATCGAGACGTTCGGCCAGGGCCTGCGGATCATGCTCGACAAAATGCACCAGCCCCATGCGCCGCGCCTGGTGACCATCAAAACGCGCCGCCGTCAGGGCGAGGCGCCGGGCCTGGGTCAAGCCGATGCGTTGCACCACGAACGGCGCGATCTGCGCCGGCAACAGGCCGAGGCTGGTTTCCGGCAGGCCGAATTGCGCCTGGTGATCGGCCAGGGCGATATCGCTGACGCAGGCCAGGCCTAGACCGCCGCCGAGTACCGCACCCTGCAGCACCGTGATCACCACTTGCGGTGCGTGTTGCACCTCTTGCAGCAGCGCGCCGAACACCCGGTTCAGGTCCCGGTGCGCAGTCGAGCCTTGAGTGCGGGCGTTGGCCATGTCCTTGATGTCGCCGCCGGCACAGAAGTGCCCGCCGACGCCGCCGATCACCAGGGCGCGAACCCCAGGTTTATCGCGTACCGCAGCCAGCACCGAGCGCAACTCGGCGACCATCTGCAAGCTCATCGCATTGCGGCATTCCGGGCGGTTGAGGGTGATGTGCAACACGCCGTTGTGCAGCTCCAGCAGCAAGGTCTGGCAAACCGGCAGGTTGTTCATTTCTTTTTCCCCGGCAGAATGCCCATGAGTTTGCAGATGATCCCCAGCATGATTTCGTCGGCGCCGCCGCCAATCGAAACCAGCCGCACATCACGGTAAGCCCGGGCCACCGGATTGTCCCACATGAAGCCCATGCCGCCCCAATACTGCAGGCAGCTGTCGCTGACTTCGCGGCCCAGCCGCCCGGCCTTGAGCTTGGCCATGGAGGCCAAGCGCGTGACGTCCTGGCCTTTGATGTATTGCTCGGTGGCCTGATAGACCAGCGCCCGCAGGCATTCGATTTCGGTCTGCAGTTCAGCCAGGCGGAAGTGGATCACCTGATTGTCGATCAGCGCGTTGCCGAAGGTCTTGCGCTCCTTGCAGTATTCGATAGTGCTGTCGACGCAATACTCCAGGCCCTTGATCATGTTGGCCGCGCCGAACAGGCGTTCCTCCTGGAACTGCAGCATCTGCATCATGAACCCCGCGCCTTCATGACCGATGCGGTTGCGCTGCGGTACGCGCACATTGTCGAAAAACACCTGGGCGGTTTCCGAACTGCGCATGCCGAGCTTGTCCAGGTGCGAACTCAAGCTGATGCCCGGCGTGTTCATCGGCACCATGATCAGCGACTTATTGATGTGCGGTTTGTCGTCCGAGGTGTTGGCCAGCAGGCAGATGAAGTCGGCGCTCGGTGAGTTGGTGATCCACATCTTGCTGCCGTTGATCACGTAATCGTCGCCGTCCTTGCGCGCCGTGGTTTTCAGCCCGGCCACGTCGGAACCGGCACCGACTTCGGAGACGCCGATGCAGCCGACCTGCTCACCGCTGATGGCCGGGCGCAGGAATTCCTCGCGCAGCTCATCAGAGCCGAACCGTGCAAGCGCCGGGGTGCACATGTCGGTCTGCACGCCGATGGACATCGGAATGCCGCCGCAACGGATAGTGCCGAACTCTTCGGCGGCGACGATCGAATAGCTGTAGTCGAGCCCCATGCCACCGAATTTTTCCGGTTTGGAAATGCCCAGCAAACCGAGGTCGCCGGCCTTGCGGAAGATTTCGTGGATGGGGAAGCGCCCGGCCTTTTCCCATTCATCGACGTGGGGGTTGATCTCGTGCTCGACGAACTGGCGTACGGTGCGGCGCAGTGCTTCGTGTTCCTGGGTGAAGATCATTTTTATTGTTCTCCTTGAGCCGGCCTAGAGCCGGGCTACGCCAAAGCTGTTGGCTTGCAATGGCCGCACCTGGGCCTCGTGACAGATATCCAGCAAGTAACCCAGCAAGGTCCGGGTATCGCGCGGGTCGATCAAACCGTCATCCCACAAATTGGCGCTGCCGTAGAGCGCCGTGGACTGGCTGTCGAGTTTCTGCGCGGTGACCTGCTCGAGCATGTCGAGCATTTTCGGGTCGGGCACCAGGCCGTCCTTGGCCTGCTTGGCCTCGGTGACGATGCGCAGCACCTTGCCCGCTTGCGCGCCGCCCATCACGGCGGTGCGGCTGTTGGGCCAGGCGAAGATAAAACGCGGGTCCAGGCCGCGTCCGCACATCGCATAGTTGCCCGCGCCGTAGGAGCCACCGACGACGATGGTCAGCTTCGGCACCCGGGCGTTGGCCACCGCTTGAATCATCTTCGCGCCGTGCTTGATCACGCCTTGCTGTTCCGATTCGGTGCCGACCATGAACCCGGTGGTGTTGTGGAAAAACAGCAGCGGCGTCTGGCTCTGGTCGCACAGCTGGATGAACTGGGCGGCCTTGCTCGCACCTTTTGGCGTGATCGGGCCGTTGTTGCCGATGAAGCCACAGGCGCGGCCCTGGATTTTCAGATGACCGCACACAGTCTGCTGATCGAACTCGCCCTTGAATTCAAGAAAGTTCGAAGCGTCGGCCAGACGGGCAATGATTTCGCGCACGTCGTAGGGCTTTTTCGGATCATCAGGGATCAAGCCCAGCAGTTCGTCGATGGGGTAGAGCGGTTCCTCCCAGCGACGTTCGGGTAGTGGAGGCAACTGCTCGTTCCACGGCAGCAGGCTGACAATCTCGCGTACCTGACGCACACCGTCGGCGTCGTTTTCAGCCAGGTATTCGGCGGTGCCGGCGGTTTGTGCGTGCATCTCGGCGCCGCCCAGTTCTTCATCGGTGGCGACTTCGCCGGTGGCGGCCTTGAGCAGTGGGGGACCTGCGAGAAACAACTTGGCCTTGCCGCGCACCACCACCACGTAATCCGACAATCCCGGCTGATAGGCACCACCCGCCGTTGCCGAGCCGTGCACCACGGTGATCTGCGGCAAGCCCATGGCCGACATTCGCGCCTGATTGGCAAAGCTGCGCGCGCCTTCGACGAAAATTTCCGCCGCGTAATTGAGGTTGGCGCCGCCGCTTTCGGCGAGGGTGATCACCGGCAATTTGTTTTCCATGGCGATCTGTTGCAGGCGCAGGGATTTCTTCAACCCACTGGGGGAGATTGTCCCGCCCCTGATCGCGCTGTTGTTGGCGACTACCAGCACACGCACGCCAGACACATAGCCGATGCCGGCAATCAAGCCGCCACCGGCGGAGCTGCCATCCTTGTCGTCGTGCAGCTTGTAGCCGGCCAGGCTGGCCAGTTCGAGAAACGGCGCGCCGGGGTCCAGCAGCAGATTGAGACGTTCGCGGGGCAGCAACTGGCCGCGTTTTTCGAACTTCGGCCTGGCTTCGGCCGCCTTGTTCAGCAGGTTCTGTTCGAGCACGCGAACTTGCTCGATGGCGCTCAGCATCGCCGCACGGTTCTGGGCGAACGGCTGGCTGTGGGGATCGAGTTGCGACTGAATCACCGGCATGGGTTATTCCTTGTCCTTCAACACGTCTGGTATGTAGGCGCGGTGGAAACCGTTGTACGACTCGCTGTTGGTCGCCTTGTGGATCGGCCAGGCGCGGCCGCCGAGGCTGGCGGCGCCGTCGATGCGCAAGGTGCTGCCGCTGACGAACGCCGCTGCCGGGCTGAGCAGGAAAACAATCGCCGCGCTGACTTCCGATTCGGTGCCGATGCGCTTGAGCGGCACGTGTTCGCGCAGGGTCGGGATCACGGCCTTGAAGGCGCCTTCGTAGGTGTCCATGCCGCTGGAGGCAACCCACCCCGGCGCCACGGCGTTGACCCGCACCCCGGCATGACCCCATTCGTACGCGGCGGTCTTGGTCAGGTTGTCCATGCCCGAACGTGCCGCGCCGGAGTGGCCCATACCGGGCATGCCGCCCCACATGTCGGCGAGCATGTTGACGATGGCCCCGCCGTGCTTGCTCATGGATTGGTTGAACACTTCCCGGGCCATCAGGAAGCCGCCCACCAGATTGGTGCGCATCACAGTTTCGAAACCCTTCTGATTGATCGAGGCCAGGGGCGACGGGTACTGCCCACCAGCGTTGTTGACCAGGCCGTGAATGGGGCCATGCTTGCGGATCAATTCGCTGACCAGGTGCTGCACCAGTTCTTCCTCGCGGATGTCGCAAACTGCCCAATCAGCCTTGCCGCCGTCCTCGGCGATCTCCGCCGCAACGGTTTTCAGCTTGTCGGCCTTGCGCCCGACCAGCAGTACATGGGCGCCGAGGGCCGCCAGTTCGTGGGCGGTACAGCGGCCGATGCCACTGCCGCCACCGGTGACGATGATGTTTTGGCCGGCAAACAAATCGGCTTTGAAAATCGAATCGTAGGCCATGGCGGCAATCCTCTAGTTGAATTGGTCGGCGATGCGCTGCGGCACCGGGATCTGGATTTCCAGCAGTTGCTGGGCGAAGGCCTTGCCTTGCGGATCGATGCGCAGGCTGGCGACACCGCCGCCGCCGAGGGCGTTTTCCAGCAGGAAATTCAGGCTGTGGCTGGCGGGCAAGTACCAGCGTTCGACCCGCCCGTGGATTGGATCGAGGACGTGGCCCATCCAGTCGACGATCACTTCCGGGGTCAAGGCTTCTGCAATCCATGGCAGGAAATCGGGTGCGCGGGCCATGACGCCGATGTTGCTGTGGTTGCCCTTGTCGCCCGAGCGGGCGACCGCCAGTTTGACCAGGGCCACGCTGGCGTCGGCCAGGCCAAGCGGTTTCGGTGGCGCGAGCAGGGCTGGCAGGTCCAGCGGGTCGAGCACATCGAGGGCGGGCAGGGCACACGGGTGGCGCTGGCCCATGCAATCAATGTCCAGCGTGCAGGCGGTTTTGTCGATCAGGAACGAGAACAGTCGGATCAGCGGATACACCGTCGGCCGGCCACCGACAATGCCGGTCAGCCCCGGCGCCATGCCGGTGGCGGCCTGGGCGATTTCCCGGGAGAACACGATCAATGCCTGTTTGTCCGGATGGCGCACCGCGAGTTTGATCACCACTTCGCGGCTGTCCTGACGCTGGCCGTGGGGACCGTAGGTGGCCTCGCTGCCCAGCAACTCGATACTCACATCGCTGTACGGCGCCCAGCCGCACTGGCGGAACATTTCCGAGGTCTTGTTGATGATCGCATCACCGACTCGCCGCGCCTTGTCGACGGCATCGATGCCGGCGATCAGGCAACTGGCGGTGCAGCGAAAACCATCAGGGTACGTGGCGCTGACTTTGTATTGAGCGGTCGGCGGCAGGCCTTTGGCACCGTGCACCTGCACCGCGTTCTTGCCCTGTTGCAGCAGTTTGACCTGAGTGAAATCGCACACCACGTCGGGCAACAGATACGCGCGGGGGTCACCGATTTCGTACAGCATCTGTTCGCCCACCGTCAGCGGCGTGACCAGCCCACCGGTGCCTTCGGGTTTGCTGACGATGAACTGGCTGTCGGCGCTGACTTCGACGATGGGAAAACCGATGTGTTCGTAGTCGGGTACGTCGCGCCAGTCGGTGAAGTTGCCGCCGGTGCACTGGGCGCCGCATTCGATGATGTGTCCGGCCAATGCCGCCTGGGCGAGCTTGTCGTAGTCGTGCCACGACCAGCCGAATTCATGTACCAGCGCAGCGCTGACCACCGCACTGTCGACCACGCGCCCGGTGATCACGATGTCCGCCCCCAGGCGCAGGGCTTCGACAATGCCGGGTGCGCCGAGGTAGGCGTTGGTCGAGACGCACATCGATGGCAGGGGCGCGCCAGTGAACATTTCACGAATGCCCAGGTTGCCCAGTTGTTTGAATTGCGGTTGCAGATCGTCACCCAGCAGCACGGCGATCTTCAGCGCCACCCCGGCCTTGTCGCAGGCCGCTTGCAGGACGGCGGCACAGGCTTGGGGATTGACCCCGCCGGCATTGCTGATGACCCGGATGTTCTGCTGTGCGAGCTGCGGCAGCAAGGGCGCCAGCACTTCGATGAAGTCACCCGCATAGCCGGCCTTGGGGTCTTTCATCCGTGCGCCAGCCATGATCGACAGGGTGATTTCAGCCAGGTAATCGAAGACCAGATAGTCCAGTTGCCCGTGTTCGACCAGTTGCGCGGCAGCGGTCGAGGTATCGCCCCAGAAGGCGCTGGCACATCCGATGCGAATTGTTTTAGGCGCAGTCCATTCCATAGCCACCTCCAACCGAAGTGCGTCGACATTACCAAGCAAGCGCTTGGTTTGTAAATGACTTGATTATCTTCTGCCCAAGCGCTTGCTTGGCTGCATCCATGCGCTTAAATTGCCCGCGCAACCCCGCTGTTTTCGGGGGGATCGGCGTTATTGATTGAACGACTGTAGGAGAGAACGGGTGGACGAGCAAAAAGCCCTGAGGGTGATGCGCCAATTGGTCGACGACGGCCAATTGACCGACCCGGACAGCGCCCGCGGCAAGCTGCTGCAAGTGGCGGCCCACCTGTTCCGCAACAAAGGCTATGAGCGCACGACTGTGCGCGACCTGGCCGGCGCCGTGGGTATTCAGTCCGGGAGTATTTTCCATCACTTCAAGAGCAAGGACGAAATCCTGCGGGCGGTGATGGAGGAGACCATCCGCTACAACACCGCGTTGATGCGTGCGGCCATCGCCGAGGCTAGCAGTGTGCGCGAGCAGGTGCTGGCGCTGATCCGCTGTGAGTTGCAGTCGATCATGGGCGGTAGCGGCGAGGCCATGGCCGTGCTGGTCTACGAATGGCGCTCGCTGTCCGAGGAGGGTCAGGCCAAGGTCCTGGCGCTGCGGGACATCTACGAAGACATCTGGCTGCAGGTGCTGGGTGAAGCCAAGACCGCCGGGTTTATCCGTGGTGATGTGTTCATCACCCGCCGCTTCCTGACCGGTGCATTGTCCTGGACCACCACCTGGTTTCGTGCCGGCGGCAGCATGAGCCTCGATCAGTTGGCCGATGAGGCGTTGATTCTGGTGCTCGAAGACCGGCAATAAGCTTGTATTGGCCAGCATTAAACTGGCTAACTTGCCGAAACCGCCTAGCTTGAATGCATTGGTACCGTTTTATTGGGGAGTGGGGGCGTTTTGATGGGTTCGCCAATTCGGTCAGCCTCGCGGCTTTTGCTGGCGATGCTTGCGGCGTCGACGATGATGCCGTCCCAGGCAGCGCAACTGGTGCGCATAGGTGCCGCGCACTTTCCGCCCTACACCGTGCGCCCGGAATCCGGGGCCGATACCGGGTTGCTGCCGCAACTGGTCGAGGCCCTGAACGCATCGCAAACTGACTACCAGTTTGTCCTGGTGCCCACTTCCATTCCCCGGCGCTTCGGTGATTTCAAGCAGGGCCGGGTCGACATGGCCATCTTCGAGAATCCCGCCTGGGGTTGGGAAGAGATCCCCCACACGGCCGTCGACATGGGGTTGGAGGACGCCGAAATTTTTGTCGCGCAACGCCTGCCCGATCGACAGCAAAGCTATTTTGCCGACCTGAGCGGCAAGCGCTTGGCACTGTTCAGCGGCTATCACTACGAGTTCGCCAACTTCAATGCCGACCCCCAGTACCTTGCGAAAAACTACAACGCCACGTTGACCTATTCCCATGACAGTAATCTGCTGATGGTATTGCGCGGCCGGGCCGACATCGCCCTGGTCACGCGTTCGTACCTGAGCGACTACTTCCTGCGCAATGAAAAAGTCGCCAGCGAGTTGCTGGCGTCCCAACGCGTCGACCAGGTCTATCACCACTACGCCATTCTGCGTCCGGCCGCGCCCATCACTGGCGAAGCCTTCGGCAAGCTGTTGCAAGGCTTGCGGGACAACGGCCAGATGCTGAGGATTTTCGATCCGTACAAGATTGCGCTGGTGCCGATCCCGCACAAAGCACCGGAACCACAAGTCGCCAATTGATGGTCTCTGGCTAAATTTCCCGCCCTGGCTCACGTCACTTCGTTGAACTGTCGACGACTATCGTGAGCCCGACCCATGCCCAATCTGAATGACCTGACTGCCCTGTGTCTGCCGACAGGCAGTCGTCTTGCCGCTGATGAAACCGATTGCCGCCTGAGCCTCAGCCTGGAAGGGCAGCCGTTGCCGGCCCTGTGGCTCAGTCGTGGCCCAGAGTTGCACGTGCAATTGGAGGAGCGCTTCAGTCGCCCTGAAGGGGCGGCATTGTGGGCGGCCTGTTACTGGTTGTTCGCTCGCGACCCCGACTGCCAGCGTCTGACCTGGCAACTGCAAGACGTGCCGGACGAAGCCGTGTCCAGCGGTCTGCTGATTCCGGCTCCCGTCAGTGGCCAGTATCTCTGCGAGCGCACCGTGTTCTGGCAGTTGCCGCAGCCGTGGCTGGGGCATTCCCTGACCGGTAGCTACCCGCAGCAAATGCTCATCACCGACGGCAAGCGTCATCCACGGCGGCCGGTCAAGCCCCGGGGTGAAGTGTATCGACGTTTCGATGCGCGTTTGGGCGCCCGGGTTTCTCTTCGCACGTTGGACATCGAGCAAGACCTGGCACATTTCAACCGCTGGCAGAACAGCCCGCGCGTCGCGAGTTTCTGGCAGGAGGAGGGCAGCCTCGAACAGCATCGCCAATACCTGAGCAAACTCGACGCCGACCCGCACACGCTGACGCTGATCGGTTGTTTTGACGACCAGCCGTTCGCTTATTTTGAAGCCTACTGGGCCAGGGAAGATCGCATCGCACCGTTCTACGAGGTCGGGAATTACGACCGTGGCATTCACATGCTGGTGGGCGAAGAAAACCATCGCGGTCCGCACAAGGTGGAGAGCTGGTTATCGGCGCTGGTGCATTACCTGTTTCTCGATGATCCGCGCACCCAGCGCGTGGTTGCCGAGCCGCGTGCCGATAACGCGAAGATGATCAGGTACATGCAGGAGCAGCGCTTTCACTGCGAGAAAGAGTTCGACTTCCCGCACAAGCGCGCGGCCTTGATGGTGTTGGGGCGGGAGCGGTTTTTTGATCGGTGCAGACTGGCCTGATGCTTGAGATTCAAGATTCGTTGTGGTCTTGAGTCAGTCTTCGCGAGCAGGCTCGCTCCTACATTTGCCCTGTGTTCGCAGGACCCTGTGGGAGCGAGCTTGCTCGCGAAGGGCGCGCCGCAGATCTCGGATCTTATTGGCGGGCAGCCATATCCCCACGCTTGCCCGACACCTTGCGGCAATGCACCAGCGCATCACGGATCATGAAGTTCACCAGGGTCGGCGAGACGCCGAGTTCCTTGGCGATGTCCTTTTGCGGTACGCCGTGCAGGCGATACATCTCGAAGGCGTAGCGGGTGCGGCTCGGCAACTCGGTCAAAGCATCGGCAATGTGCTCCAGCGTCGAGAAATTGATGTGCGACGTTTCCGGTGACGCACCCTGGATCACCACATTCAGCCCTTCCTCTTCAGGGCCGGAATACTTCTGCTCCAGCGCCTGCTTGCGGTAGTGGTCGATCGCCAGGTTGCGCACGATCTGGAACAGGTAGCTGAGCTGAGCCTTGATCGAACTGGTGATGGGCGGGGCCGATTGCAACCGGAAGAATGCATCCTGCACAACATCTTCGGCACGTGAGCGGCAACCGGTAATTCGGGCTGCGATCTTCACCAGAATCAGTCGATTGTCGACGAATGCCTGAAGTAGCGGTGTATCGCACCTGCTTGTGGATACTGGTTCCATCATGGAAATCACCCTGCTGCCAAAAGGTTAGTGGGACGGCGAAAAACCGGGGGGCCGTCCTACACATCGAGCGACAAATTAGGCTTAATGATAATGATTGTCAAATGAGAAAAAGAACTAGTGCGCTCTAAAGGTGCGGAGTGAGAACTGCGACACGCTGACTCACTTCAGACCGCTTTGTGTTCCGGCTCGCGACTAATTATTTCCAGACGTCATCCGTTCTCATTGGTGAATGGAACCGGGCAGCAGCCCGGGTCACAACCGCATTGCCAATGCCTTGCGCGGTCGGCGAAGACCGCGTCCTGCGCGCCCTCCACCAGGGTGCGACGTCAGAAAACCGATTCCACATGCAAGCCGAATTCAGGCAGGAAACCTCATGACCGACGCGTTCGAACTCCCCAGCACAATGGTCCAAGCCCTTCAGCGCCGCGCGGCCCTGACGCCGGATCGGGTGGCCCTGCGCTTTCTCGCCGAGACCCCGGACCAGGCGGTGGTGCTCAGCTATCGCGAACTGGATCTGCGGGCGCGGACAATTGCCGGCGCGTTGCAGTCCCAGGCAGAAGTTGGCGACCGCGCCGTGTTGCTGTTCCCCAGCGGCCCGGATTACGTCGCGGCGTTCTTCGGTTGCCTGTACGCCGGGGTGATCGCGGTGCCGGCTTATCCGCCGGAGTCGACGCGCCGTCATCATCAGGAGCGCCTGCTGTCGATCATCAGCGATGCCCAGCCACGCTTGCTGTTGACCAGTGCCGGGCTGCGCGATGGGTTGCAGCAAATCGAAGGGGCGCCGCCGCTGCTGTGTGTCGATACCCTCGACGGTGCATTGGCCGAGCGCTGGCTCGCGGTGGACTTGCAGGCCGATCACATCGCCTTCCTGCAATACACTTCCGGTTCCACCGCGCTGCCCAAAGGCGTGCAAGTCAGCCACGGCAATCTGGTGGCCAACGAATTGCTGATTCGCCACGGTTTCGGCATTGACCTGAACCCCGATGACGTCATCGTCAGCTGGCTGCCGCTGTACCACGACATGGGCCTGATCGGCGGCCTGTTGCAGCCGATTTTCAGTGGCGTGCCTTGCGTGTTGATGTCCCCGGCGTATTTCCTCGGCCGGCCGTTGCGCTGGCTGGAGGCGATCAGCGAATACGGCGGCACCATCAGCGGCGGGCCGGATTTTGCCTATCGCTTGTGCAGTGAGCGAGTCAGCGAGTCGGCCCTGGAGCGGCTCGACCTGAGTGGCTGGCGCGTAGCGTATTCCGGTTCCGAGCCGATTCGCCTCGACACCCTGGAACGCTTCGCCGGGAAGTTCGCAGCCTGCGGCTTCAGCGCGGACAGTTTCATGGCCTCCTACGGTCTGGCCGAAGCCACCTTGTTCGTGGCCGGCACAGCGCGCGGCCAAGGCATCGGCAACCTGCGGGTGGACGATCAGGCCTTGGCGCAGAACCGTGTCGAAGTGGGCGAGGGCAGCCCGCTCATGAGTTGCGGTATCAGCCAACCGGCGCACGCGGTGCTGATCATCGACCCGGTCTCCCTCACCGAACAGGCCGACAACGTCGTCGGTGAAGTCTGGGCCAGCGGGCCGAGTATCGCCTCCGGTTACTGGCGCAACCCCGAGGCGTCCGCCAAGACCTTCGTCCGGCACGCCGGCCAGACCTGGTTGCGCACCGGTGACCTGGGCTTCCTGCGCAGCGGCGAGCTGTTCATCACCGGGCGCCTGAAGGACATGCTGATCGTGCGCGGGCACAACCTGTACCCGCAGGACATCGAGCAGACCGTCGAGCGCGAAGTGGAAGTGGTGCGCAAAGGCCGGGTTGCAGCCTTCGCCGTCACGGTTGATGGACAGGAAGGCATCGGCATCGCCGCCGAAATCAGCCGCAGTGTGCAGAAAATCCTGCCGCCGGAATCCTTGATCAAAGCCATTCGCCAAGCCGTTGCCGAGGCATATCAGCAAGCGCCGAGCGTGGTGGTGCTGCTTAATCCGGGCGCGCTGCCCAAGACGTCCAGCGGCAAATTGCAACGCTCGGCGTGCCGCAGTCGCCTGGCGGACGGCAGTCTCGACAGCTACGCGATGTTCCCGTCGGCCGCCACCGAAAGTGCAGACCGGGTCGAGTCGGGCTCCGAACTGCAAAGCCTGATCGGCCGGATCTGGTGTGAGCAGTTGCAAGTGGCGCAGGTGGGCGCCGACGATCATTTCTTCCTGCTCGGCGGTAACTCCATCGCGGCGACGCAGGTAGTGGCGCACCTGCGGGAAGAACTGGGGCTGGAGTTGAACCTGCGCCTGCTGTTCGAAGCGCCGACCCTCGGCGCATTCGCCGATGTCGTGGCGCGTCTGCAACAGGACGGTGGCCTGGCCCAGGGCGCGATCATGGCGCTGTCGCGCCAGCAACCGATGCCGCAATCCCTGGCACAAAACCGCCTGTGGATCACCTGGCAACTCGATCCGCACAGCAGCGCCTACAACATTCCCGGTGCCTTGCGCCTGCGCGGTGAGCTGGATGTGGACGCCTTGCGCACCAGTTTCCAGCAGTTGATCGAGCGCCACGAATCCCTGCGCACGCGATTCTTCGAACGTGACGGCGTGGCGTTGCAACAGGTGGATGCGGCCGGTGAGTTCAACCTGCAACTGATCGACATCAGCGATCTGCCGGTCGCCGAGCGTGAGGCCTGGGCGCAGCAGATCCGCGAGGACGAAGCGCGGACCCAATTCGATCTGGAGAAAGGCCCGCTGCTGTGGGTGACGCTGGTTCGCCTCGACGACGAAGACCATCAGTTGTTGGTGACGATGCACCACATCATCGCTGACGGCTGGTCGCTGAATGTGTTGATCGATGAGCTCTCCCGGTTGTACGCGGCGGCTGCCCAAGGCCAGCAAGCGCTGCTGGCGCCATTGCCGACGCAGTACGCCGATTACGGCAACTGGCAGCGCCAATGGCTGGCACAAGGGGAGGGCGAACGTCAACTGACCTACTGGAAAGACCGCTTGGGTGATGAGCATCCAACCCTGAGCCTGGCCACCGACCATCCGCGTTCGGCGCAACAACTGCACAGCGCCGCTCGCCATACCCTGCGTCTGAGCGCTCCCCTGAGCGATGCGATTCGTCAGACCGCCCAGGCCCATGAATCGACCGCCTTCATGCTGTTGCTGGCTGCGTTCCAGACCTTGTTGCATCGCTACAGCGGCCAACGAGATATCCGCATCGGCGTGCCCAATGCCAACCGTCCGCGCCTGGAAATCCAGGGCCTGATCGGTTTCTTCATCAATACCCAGGTGCTGCGTGCCGAGGTGGACTCACGCCTGCCATTCGTTGAGCTGCTGGCGCAGACCCGGCAGGCCGCGTTGGGTGCACAAGCGCATCAGGACCTGCCGTTTGAGCAACTGCTGGAAGCCTTCCCGCAGGCCCGCGAGCAGGGCCTGTTCCAGGTCATGTTCAACCATCAGCAACGAGACCTCGGCGCCTTGAAGCGCTTGCCGGGGCTGTTGGCCGAAGAGTTGCCCTGGCATAGCCGCGAAGCCAAGTTCGATTTGCAGTTGCACAGCGAAGAGGACCGTAACGGTCGCCTGACCTTGTCCTTCGACTACGCCAGCGAATTGTTCGACGCCGCGACCATCGGGCGTCTGGCCGAGCATTTCAGCAACCTGCTGCGGGCTGTCTGCGAGCAAGCGGACACCGCCATCGGTGACCTGCCTCTGTTGACGGCTGCCGAGCACCGTCAGCAATCGGACTGGGCCACTGCACCCTGCGCAATGGCCAGCCAATGGCTGCCGGAATGGCTCAACGAGCAGGCACGCCAGACCCCGCAACGCACTGCGCTGGTGTGGGACGGCGGCCAGATGGACTTCGCCGAACTGCACACCCGGGCCAACCGTCTGGCCCATTACCTGCGCGACAAAGGCGTCGGTCCGGACGTCTGCGTGGCCATCGCCTGCGAGCGCTCGCCGCAGCTGCTGATCGGCCTGCTGGCGATCATCAAGGCCGGTGGCGCCTACGTGCCGCTGGACCCGGATTACCCGGCCGAACGCCTGGCCTACATGCTCAGCGACAGCGGTGTTGAATTGCTGCTGACGCAAACCCGATTGCTTGAGCGCCTGCCAGCGACTGACGGCGTCAGCGTGATCGCCATGGACACCCTGCACCTGGACAGCTGGCCAAGCCATGCGCCGGGGCTGCACCTGCACGGCGACAACCTTGCCTATGTGATTTACACCTCCGGTTCCACCGGCCAGCCCAAAGGCGTCGGCAACACCCACGCCGCGCTGGCCGAGCGCCTGCAATGGATGCAGGACACCTATCGCCTGAACGAAACCGATGTGCTGATGCAAAAGGCACCGATCAGTTTCGACGTGTCGGTGTGGGAGTGCTTCTGGCCGCTGATCACTGGCGCGCGTTTGCTGATCACCGGTCCCGGCGAACACCGCGATCCGCACCGCATCGCGCAGCTGGTGCAAGCGTACGGCGTGACCACGTTGCACTTCGTGCCGCCGCTGCTTTCGCTGTTCATCGACGAACCGCTGAGCGCTGAATGCACCAGCCTGCGCCGGGTGTTCTCCGGGGGTGAGGTTTTGCCGGCGGAGCTGCGCAACCGGGTGCTGGCGCAGCTGCCGGCGGTGCAACTGCACAACCGCTACGGCCCGACTGAAACCGCAATCAACGTCACCCACTGGCATTGCTCCAGCGCCGATGGTGAACGCTCGCCGATTGGCCGGCCGCTGGGCAATGTGATCTGCCGTGTACTCGACAGCGATCTCAACCCGGTACCGGCCGGCGTGCCGGGTGAGCTGTGCATCAGCGGCGTTGGCCTGGCCCGTGGTTACCTCGGTCGCCCGGCGATGACCGCCGAACGCTTCGTGGTCGATCCGTTGGGCGAGCCGGGCGCACGCCTGTATCGCACCGGCGACCGGGCGCGCTGGACGGCGGACGGCGTGATCGAATACCTCGGTCGCCTCGATCAGCAGGTCAAGTTGCGCGGGTTCCGCGTTGAACCGGAAGAAACCCAGGCGCGGCTGCTGGCCCAGGACGGCGTTGCGCAAGCCGTGGTGCTGGTGCGCGACACCGTGGCCGGGGCGCAGTTGATCGGTTACTACACCACTACGGAAAATGCCGGGGAGGAAGCCGAGCAAACCGCGCGCCTGAAAAGCGCATTGGCCGCCGAACTGCCGGAATACATGGTGCCGGCGCAACTGATGCGCCTGGATGAAATGCCCCTCAGCCCGAGTGGCAAACTCGACCGCCGCGCCTTGCCGGAACCGCAGTGGCAGGTTCGCGAACGCGTCGAGCCAGTGACTGAACTGGAACAACGCATCGCCGGCATCTGGCGCGAAGTGCTGGGTTTGGCGCAAGTCGGTTTGCGCGATGATTTCTTTGCCCTCGGAGGCCACTCGCTGCTGGCCACGCAAATCATTTCCCGCACCCGCCAGGCCTGCGACGTCGAGTTGCCGCTGCGGGCGCTGTTCGAACACAGCGAACTCGGTGCCTTTGCCGAACAGGTTCGCCTGATCCAGGCCAGCGGCAGTACCAACAAGCAGCCGCCGATTGAAAAAATCGACCGCAGCCAGCCAGTGCCGCTGTCCTATTCCCAGCAGCGCATGTGGTTCCTCTGGCAGATGGAGCCCGACAGCCCGGCCTACAACGTCGGCGGCATGGCGCGGCTGCGCGGCGTGCTCGACGTGGCGCGTTTCGAGGCGGCGCTGCAAGCCCTGATCCTGCGTCATGAAACCCTGCGCACCACGTTCCCGAGCATCGACGGCGTCGCCCGCCAGCAAGTACACGCACAAAGCGGCGTGCGCATGGCGTGGAAGGATTTCACCGCGCTGGAGGCTGAAGTCCGCGAGTGGCAGGTCCAGCAACTGGCCGACGACGAAGCGCACCAGCCGTTCGATCTGGAAACCGGATCGCTGCTGCGCGCCTGCCTGGTCAAGACCGCCGAACAGGAACACTACTTCGTTCTGACCCTGCACCACATCGTCACCGAAGGCTGGGCGATGGACATTTTTGCCCGGGAGCTCAGCGCGCTGTACGAAGCGTTCGTCGATGATCGTGAATCACCGCTGGCGCCATTGCCGGTGCAGTACCTGGATTACAGCGTGTGGCAGCGTCAGTGGCTGGAGTCCGGCGAGCGTCAGCGCCAGCTCGATTACTGGACCGCGCAACTGGGCCGTGAACATCCACTGCTGGAGCTGCCGGCCGACCGACCGCGTCCGCCGGTGCAAAGCCATCAGGGTGAGTTGTATCGCTTTGACCTCAGTGATGAGCTCGCGGCAAATGTTCGCGCCTTCAACGCGAAAAACGGCCTGACCCTGTTCATGACCATGACCGCCGCCCTGGCCACGCTGCTGTACCGCTACAGCGGTCAGACCGATCTGCGCATCGGCGCGCCGGTGGCCAACCGCATTCGTCCGGAAAGCGAGGGGCTGATCGGTGCATTCCTCAACACCCAAGTGCTGCGCTGCCGGCTCGACGGGCAGATGTCCGTGGGCGAGTTGTTCGAGCAGGTGCGCCACACGGTGATCGAAGGCCAGTCCCATCAGGACCTGCCATTCGATCATCTGGTGGAAGCCTTGCAACCACCCCGCAGCGCGGCCTACAACCCGTTGTTCCAGGTAATGTGCAACGTGCAGCGCTGGGAATTCCAGCAAAGTCGCAGCCTGGCCGGCATGACGGTCGAGTACCTGGCCAACGATGCCCGCGCGACCAAGTTCGACCTCAACCTGGAAGTCACCGACCTCGACCATCGCCTGGGTTGCTGCCTGACCTACAGCACCGATCTGTTCGACGAACCGCGCATTGCGCGCATGGCCGGGCATTGGCGCAACCTGCTGGAGGCGCTGATTGCCGATCCGCAGCAGCGCTTGAGCGAAATGCCGCTGCTGGCGTGCGGTGAACAACAACACCTGCTCGACAGCCTCGGCGTCGAGCCGGGCGAGCATCGACTGGATCAATGCATCCATCACCTGTTCGCCGAGCAAGCCTTGCTGCGCCAAGACGCTCCGGCCCTGACCTTTGCCGGGCAGACTTTGAGCTACGCCGAACTCGACAGCCGCGCCAACCGCCTGGCGTGGATGCTGCGTGACCGCGGTGTCGGTCCGCAGGTGCGCGTGGGCCTGGCGCTGGAGCGCTCGCTGGAGATGGTCGTCGGCCTGCTGGCGATCCTCAAGGCCGGCGGCGCCTATGTGCCGCTGGATCCGGAATACCCGCTGGACCGCCTGCATTACATGATCGAAGACAGCGGTATCGGTTTGCTGCTCAGTGATGCGGCGATGTTCAAGGCGTTGGGCGAGTTGCCGGCGACCGTCGGCCGCTGGTGCCTTGAAGAAGATGCCGCTGCACTGGCCAGCTACCCGGACACCGAGCTGCCGTTGATCAGCCTGCCGCAGCATCAGGCCTACCTGATCTACACCTCGGGCTCGACCGGCAAACCGAAAGGCGTGGTGGTGACCCACGGCGAAATCGCCATGCACTGCCGCGCGGTGATCGAGCGTTTCGCCATGCGCGCCGACGACTGCGAACTGCACTTCTATTCGATCAACTTCGACGCCGCCACCGAGCGCTTGCTGGTGCCGTTGCTCAGCGGTGCGCAAGTGGTGCTGCGGGCTCAAGGGCAGTGGGACGCGGAAGAAATCTGTGGCCTGATCCGTCGTCATCACATCAACATCCTCGGCTTCACCCCGAGTTACGGCAGCCAGTTGGCGCAATGGCTGGCTACGCAAAATGAAACCCTGCCTGTGCGCATGATCATCACCGGCGGCGAAGCGCTGACTGGTGAACATCTGGCGCGCATTCGCGCAGCCTTCCAGCCGAGCCAGTTCTTCAACGCCTACGGCCCGACCGAAACCGTGGTCATGCCGCTGGCCAGTCTTGCCCCTGAAGTACTGGAAGAGGGCGCCGGCAGCGTACCGATCGGCAGCGTGATCGGCGACCGCGTGGCCTACATTCTCGACGCCGACCTGGCGTTGGTGCCGCAAGGCGCGACGGGTGAGTTGTACGTCGGTGGCGCGGGCCTGGCGCAGGGTTATCACCAGCGTCCGGGCATGACCGCGGAGCGCTTTGTCGCCGATCCGTTTGCCGCCAGCGGCGGGCGTATCTACCGCACCGGCGATCTGGTGCGCCAGCGCGCTGACGGCCTGGTGGAATACCTCGGACGCATTGACCATCAAGTGAAGATCCGTGGTTTCCGCATCGAGCTCGGCGAGATCGAAACCCGTCTGCTGGAGCACGAATCGATCCGTGAAGCAGTGGTGCTGGCCCTCGATGCCCCGAGCGGCAAGCAACTGGTCGGCTATCTGGTGACTGACGTCGCTGAACAGAATGAAGCGCAGCAATCGGTCTTGCGCGAAGCCCTCAAGGCGCATCTGAAATCGCAACTGCCAGACTACATGGTGCCCACGCACCTGATCCTGCTGGCCAGCATGCCGCTGACCGCCAACGGCAAGCTCGACCGCCGCGCGCTGCCGGCACCGGATCCGGAGCTGAATCGCCAACACTACGTGGCGCCCGGCAACGAGCTTGAAGTCACCCTCGCGCAGATCTGGTGCGAAGTGCTGAACGTCGGACAGGTCGGCCTCAACGATAACTTCTTTGAGCTGGGCGGCGACTCGATCCTGTCGATCCAGGTGGTCAGCCGGGCGCGGCAGCAGGGCATCCACTTCAGCCCTCGCGACCTGTTCCAGCACCAGACCGTGCAGACCCTCGCCGCCGTGGCCAGCCGCAGCGAGCAGGTCAGCGCCGAGCAGGGTTTGATCATGGGCGAGTCGCATCTGACGCCGATCCAGCACTGGTTCTTCGACACCGACATCCCGCAGCGCCAGCACTGGAACCAGGCGTTGTTGCTGCAACCGACTGTCGCCCTCGAACCCCATCGCCTGGAGCAAGCGCTGTTGGCGGTGATCGAACAGCACGACGCCTTGCGCCTGCGTTTCAGCAAGGTCGCCGGCCAATGGCAGGCCACACACCAGGGGATTTCCGACGCGCCGGTGTTGTGGCAGGTACGCGTTTCGTCCATGGACAAATGCGCGGCCTTGTTCGCCGATGCCCAGCGCAGCCTTGACCTTGAAGAAGGGCCGTTGCTGCGCGTGTTGCTGGTCGATGGTCCCGACGGTCAGCAACGGCTGTTCATCGCGATTCATCATTTGCTGGTCGATGGCGTTTCATGGCGCGTGCTGCTGGACGATCTGCAAACCGTGTATCGCCAACTGGATGCGCAGCAGTCGGTGAAACTGCCGGCGAAAACCAGCGCCTTCAAGGACTGGGCCGCACGCTTACAAGCCTACGCCGGCAGCGAGTCCCTGCGCGAAGAACTGGGCTGGTGGCAGGCGCAACTGGCCGGCCCCACTGCCGATTTGCCCTGCGATCATCCCGAGGGCGGGCGGCAGAACCGGCATGGGCAAACCGTCAGCGTGCGTCTCGACAGCGAGCGCACGCGACAGTTGCTGCAACAGGCACCGAGTGCCTATCGCACCCAGGTCAACGACTTGCTGCTGACTGCATTGGCCCGCGTGCTGTGCCGCTGGAGCGGTCAGCCATCGGCGCTGATTCAACTGGAAGGCCACGGCCGCGAAGCGCTGTTCGACGACATCGACCTGACCCGCACCGTCGGCTGGTTCACCAGCGCCTATCCGCTGCGCCTGACCCCGTCGAACATCGAAGAAGCCGCGGGGCAGGGTGCGTCGATCAAGGCGATCAAGGAGCAACTGCGTGCCGTGCCGCACAAAGGCCTGGGTTATGGCGTGCTGCGCCACCTCGCCGATGACCAGAGTCGTCAGCGCATGGCCAGGTTGCCGGTGGCGCCGATTACCTTCAACTACCTCGGCCAGTTCGACCAGAGCTTCGGGGTGGACGCACTGTTCCATCCACTGGATGAAGCCATCGGCGCGGCCCACGATGGCAATGCCCCGTTGCCCAACGAGTTGAGCGTCGACGGTCAGGTGTATGGCGGTGAACTGGTACTGCGCTGGACTTTCAGTGCCGAACGCTTCGATGGGCAAACCATCAACGAGCTGGCCGATGCCTACCTCGGTGAGTTGAACAGCCTGATCGAGCATTGCCTGCGCGACGACGCGGGCGGCCTGACGCCGTCGGACTTCCCGCTGGCGAATCTCAGCCAGACGCAACTGGATGCGCTGCCGGTCCCGGCCGCCGTCATCGAAGATGTCTACCCGCTGACCCCGATGCAGGAAGGCATGCTGCTGCACACCTTGCTGGAGCCGGGCACCGGCCTGTACTACATGCAGGACCGCTACCGTATCAACAGCGATCTCGACCCGCAGCGTTTCGCCCAGGCCTGGCAAGCAGTGATCGCCCGCCACGAAGCCTTGCGTGCGTCGTTCTGCTGGAACGTGGGCGAAGACATGCTGCAAGTGATCCACAAACCGGGCAGCACGCCGATCGAATACCTCGACTGGCGCGATCTCGCCGAAGCCGAGCAAGAGCCGAAGCTGCAAGTCTTGCTCAAGACCGAACGCGAGGCAGGGTTCGACCTGCTCAACCAGGCGCCTTTCCACTTGCGTTTGATCCGGGTGGGCGAGGTGCGCTACTGGTTCATGATGAGCAACCACCACATCCTCATCGATGCCTGGTGCCGTTCGCTGCTGATGAATGATTTCTTCGAGATCTACAGTGCCCTCGGCGAAGGCCGGGATGCGCAGTTGGAGATGCCGCCACGTTATCGCGACTACATCGGCTGGCTGCAACACCAAAGCCTGGCCGAAGCACGGCAGTGGTGGAAAACCAACCTGCAGGGATTCGAACGGACCACGCCGATCCCGAGCGACCGACCATTGCTGCGCGAACATGCCGGCGACAGCGGCGGCATGATAGTCGGTGACCGCTATACAAGGCTCGATGCCCGTGACGGCGCGCGATTGCGCGAACTGGCCCAGGCCCATCAGTTGACCATCAATACCTTCGCCCAGGCGGCATGGGCGCTGGTGCTGCGGCGCTTGAGCGGTGATCGCGACGTGCTGTTCGGCGTCACCGTGGCCGGGCGTCCGGTGGACATGCCGCAGATGCAGCGCACCGTCGGCCTGTTCATCAACAGCATCGCGCTGCGGGTGAAAATGCCCGAGGACGGCCAGCGTTGCAGCGTGCGCCAGTGGCTCAGTGGTCTGCTCGACCACAACATGCAATTGCGTGAATACGAATACCTGCCACTGGTGAACATTCAGGAGCAAAGCGAACTGCCCAAAGGCCAGCCGCTGTTCGACAGCCTGTTCGTGTTCGAAAACGCCCCGGTGGAGGTCTCGGTGCTGGACCGTGCGCAGAGCCTCAACGCGACCTCGGATTCGGGCCGGACCCATACCAACTTCCCGCTGACGGCAGTGTGCTATCCGGGAGATGACCTGGGCTTGCACCTGTCCTACGACCAGCGCTACTTCGATGAGGCTACGGTCGAGCGCATGCTCGGTGAGTTCAAGCGTCTGCTGCTGGCGTTGGTGGAGGGTTTCCATGGCGACATGGCCGACCTGCCGTTGCTGGGGGCCGAGGAGCAGGACTTCCTACTCCATGGCTGCAACCAGAGCGAACAGGATTATCCGCTGGAGCAGAGCTACGTCGCATTGTTTGAAACGCAAGTCGCCCGGTACCCGCAGCGGATTGCCGCCAGTTGCCTTGACCGGCAGTACAGTTATCTGGAGCTGAACCAGCGCAGCAACCGCCTCGGCCATGCGTTGATCGCAGCCGGTGTCGGGCGCGATCAACCGGTAGCCTTGCTGGCCGAACGCAGCCTCGATTTGCTGGGCATGATCATCGGCAGCTTCAAGGCGGGAGCAGGTTACCTGCCGCTGGATCCGGGTTTGCCAAGTCAGCGTTTGAGTCGGATCATCGATCTGAGCCGCACGCCATTGCTGGTGTGCACGCAAGCGTGCCATGCACAGGCGCAGGCCTTGCTCGACGAATTCGGCTGCGCCAGCCGGCCACGGCTGCTGGTCTGGGAGGAAGTCCAGGCCCTTGCGCTGTCGGCGGACAATCCTGGCGTCTACAGCGGCCCGGACAACCTCGCCTACGTGATCTACACCTCCGGCTCCACCGGTTTGCCCAAAGGCGTGATGGTCGAACAGCGCGGCATGCTCAACAACCAGTTGAGCAAGGTGCCGTACCTGAACCTGAGCGACGCCGATGTGATCGCGCAAACCGCGTCGCAAAGCTTCGATATTTCGGTCTGGCAGTTCCTCGCCGCGCCGTTGTTCGGCGCCCGGGTGGACATCGTGCCGAACACCATCGCCCACGATCCCCAGGGTTTGCTCGCCCATGTGCAAAGCCAGGGCATCAGCGTGCTGGAAAGCGTGCCGTCGCTGATCCAGGGCATGCTCGCCCTGGAGCGCATGAGCCTTGATGGCTTGCGCTGGATGCTGCCGACGGGTGAGGCGATGCCGCCTGAGCTGGCGCATCAATGGCTGTTGCGCTATCCGCAGATCGGCCTGGTGAATGCTTACGGCCCGGCGGAATGCTCGGATGATGTGGCGTTCTTCCGTGTTGATATGGCTTCGACTCGCGGCAGCTACCTGCCGATCGGCACGCCGACTGACAACAACAAGTTGTACCTGCTCGACGGAGCACTGGAACTGGTACCGCTGGGCGCGGTGGGTGAACTGTGCGTTGCGGGGACCGGGGTCGGTCGCGGCTATGTCAGCGATCCGCTGCGCACCGCCCCGGTGTTTGTGCCGAACCCGTTCGGCGCACCGGGTGAGCGCCTGTATCGCACCGGCGACCTGGCCCGCCGTCGCAGTGACGGTGTGCTGGAATACGTCGGCCGGGTCGACCATCAGGTGAAGATCCGCGGTTATCGGATCGAGTTGGGTGAAATCGAAGCTCGCCTGCATGAACAGCCGGAAGTCCGCGATGCGGCGGTGGGTGTGCAGGAGGGAGCGAACGGCAAGCATCTGGTGGGCTATCTGGTGGCGGTCGATTCAGCGCTCAATCCGGCTGAACGCCTGGAGCGCATCAAGCAGCGCCTGCGTGCCGAGTTACCGGAATACATGGTGCCGCTGCATTGGCTATGGCTGGACAAGCTGCCGCTCAACGCCAACGGCAAACTGGACCGCAAGGCCCTGCCGGCGCTGGAGATCGGCCAACTGCAAAGCCAGGATTACCAGGCGCCGCGCAATGAGCTGGAGCAGACCCTGGCCGGCATCTGGGCCGAGGTATTGAAGGTCGAGAAAGTGGGCGTTCGCGACAACTTCTTCGAGTTGGGCGGGCACTCTCTGCTGGCCACGCAGATCGCCTCGCGGGTGCAGAAAACCCTGCAACGGGAGGTGCCGCTACGAGCGATGTTCGAGTGCAGCACGGTGGAAGAATTGGCCGGGTACATCGACGGGTTGGCGGCCAGCGAGCTCACCGAGGAGAAGGTGGATCGCTTGAATGACCTGATGGCGGAGCTGGAGGGGCTTTGATTCCCTGGCGTCAGTAATGGCCCCATCGCGAGCAAGCTCGCTCCCACAGTAGTTTGTGGCGAACACATCATCTGTGATCAGCATAAATTCCTGTGGGAGCGGCGGTGCGGCGATCCGACTTGCCCGCGAAGGCGGTGGCACAAACGCACACACTCCAGCGATTGACGAGGGACTGTCTGCCGCTCAGTCTTCCGGCTCCATTTTTACTCGCGGAGACAGTCGATGCCCTTCGTAACGATAGACGGACAACCCCTTCACTACATCGATCAAGGCACCGGCCCGGCGGTGCTGCTGGCCGGCAGCTATCTGTGGGACCAGGCCATGTGGGCGCCGCAGATTGCTGCGCTGTCGCAGCAGTATCGGGTGATAGCACTGGACCTGTGGGGGCACGGCCAATCCGGGTCATTGCCTGTCGGTACGACGTCGCTGGATGACTTGGCGCGTCAGGCCTTGGTCCTGCTCGACCATCTGGACATCGAGCGGGTCACGCTGGTCGGCCTGTCGGTCGGTGGCATGTGGGGCGTGCGCCTGGCGCTGTCGGCTGCGCACCGGCTCAATGGCCTGGTGTTGATGGACACCTACGTCGGCGCCGAACCGGAGCCGACTCGCCAGTATTACTTTTCACTGTTGAAGCAGATCGAAGAGGCGGGTGTCATCACTCCAGCGCTGCTGGATATCGTGGTGCCGATTTTCTTCCGGCCGGGCATTGATCCGCAGTCGGCGCTCTACCGGGATTTTCATGCTTCCCTCGCGGCTCTGCCTGCGGATCGTCTGCGTGAAAGTATCGTGCCGATGGGGCGGATTACGTTTGGACGGGATGA
The DNA here is from genome assembly GCF_019947365.1 of Pseudomonas sp. GL-R-26. Classification (NCBI taxonomy): domain Bacteria; kingdom Pseudomonadati; phylum Pseudomonadota; class Gammaproteobacteria; order Pseudomonadales; family Pseudomonadaceae; genus Pseudomonas; species Pseudomonas sp. GL-R-26. The sequence goes on from NZ_JAGYGI010000032.1 coordinate 37,446, forward strand.
CCAGTTATCGCGTCTGGGCGAACTGGACGCAACGACCACACTGGTGATGTGCGGCGATCAGGACAAGCCTCGGCCACCGAGTGAAGCCCGTGAAATGGCTGAGCTGATTGGCTGCCCGTGGGTGTTGGTGCCGGAGGCGGGGCATATTTCCAATCTGGAGAATCCGGCGTTTGTGACTCAAACCTTGTTGGCATTTTTGGCCGGCCGGGCTTAGTTGAATCTACCGACGCCATCGCGAGCAGGCTCGCTCCCACAGGTAATCACCTTTCCCTGTGGGAGCGAGCTTGCTCGCGATGGCGGCGCTGAAGTCACTTCGGCCCGAGAATCTTTGCCAGTTTGTCCGGCGACGGCGCGCCTTGCTGCTGTTGCAGATTGCCCTTGTCGTCCATGTAGAAAATCGCTGGTGTCGCCTGCAACTCAAGTTCTTCCATCAATTGCATGTTGGCCGCGAATTTTGCCTGAATCGCCGGCGGCACTTCCTTCAAGGCCTTGAGCGAACTGTCCTTGCCAGCGGCTTCGTGGTCCTGCAGGGCTTTTTCCGGGTCTTTGGCGGCGAGCAGTGCGGCGGATTTTCCTGGGCTGTCTTCGCGGATGATGCCCACCATGATGTGGCGCAACTGCACCTTGCCAGCCTTGACCCACGGCCGGGCCTGTTCCCAGAACATGTTGCAGTAGGGGCAGTTCGGGTCACTGAACAGGTACACCACGCGTGGCGCATCCTTCTTGCCGTCGCCGATCCAGTTGCTGGTTTCGAACTTGGCCCAGACTTCCTTGGCCATCGGGGCATACACCAGTTTCTGCAAAGGTGCGCTGCTCAGGTCATTGCCCTCGGCGTCATACAGGTTGCCCAGCAACACGTGTTTGCCATCCGGGGTCAGGTACAGCGCCATGCCGCGGTTCTGGTATTGCGCGGCATAACCGCGCAAGCCGTCGGGGGCGTCGAACTGGCCGACGATTTTCGCGCCCTTGGCCTCGATTTTCTTGATCGCATCGGGCAACTCTTCGGCCTGCACCGATGGCAGGTGCAACAGGGCAGCACCGAGGCTCAGGGTCAGCAGGTGGCGGAGGCGGGGCATGGCAATTTCCTTGAAGAGGTGGCGGGTACGGTGTCGAAATTTTCCAGTGCGCGGGCCAGGCTGGCTTCCGACAACTCGCCCAGATGGCTGCCCAGCAGGCGACCCTCGGGGTTGTAGAACAGCGTAGTCGGTAACGCCATGGAACCGACGGCCTGGCTCAGACGCCCACTGCCGTCGAACAGCACGTTGGACAGGCTCAGGCCCTGGGTTTCCAGGAAGGTCGCGACGCTTTGCATGCTTTCCGCCTGATTGACGAACAGGAACGTCAGGTCCGGCCGGTGTTGCTGGGCGTTTTCCAGCACCGGCATTTCCCGGCGGCACGGCGGGCACCAGGTGGCCCAGAGATTGATCACCAAGGGGCCGCCCTTGTAGTCGGCCAGTTGCACGGTTTCGCCGGCGGCGTTGCGCAGGGTGATTTCCGGCAGGCGTGTGCCTTGTTCATAAATCGACAGGGAGAAGGTCGCCAACAGCCAGAACGCCAGGCCGCTAGCTACGCCAAAGCCCAATGGACGGCGCAGGCCCGGGCGACGCCAGCCGCGATACAGCGTGGCGAGCAAAACCACGACCACCCCCGGCCAGGCGAGGAAACCGCCATCGCGCAGGTCGATGACCTGCCACGGGTCGTTGCGATAGTGCACCCAATAGACCGCCACGAAACTGATTCGGGCCGCCAGCATGCCCAGTAGAAACAGGCTGAACAGCACCGACTCGGGGTTTTCACCACCACGCTTGGCAACCCGCCAGCCGACAAAAGTGGCCAGTGCCAGCGCACTGATCAGCAGCAGGTGATTAAGCGCGATGGCAAAGGTGCCGAGGGTGAAGGTCAGCATTAACGGGCGTCTCGGGTGATGGTCCAGCGTTGCAGGAAAGTATCGGCATCGACCTCGCCGGTGATGCGCTGGCTGCGCCGCTCTTCACCGTCCGCGCCAATCCACAGCAGGCTCGGCGGCCCTGGCACTTTGTAACGGCCGAGCAGTTCGCGGCTGGCGGCATTGTCGGCGGTGACGTCCAGTCGGAGCAAGCGCACATCGCCCAAGGCTTCAAGGACACGGGTTTTGCCGAAGACCTGTTTTTCCATGACCTTGCACGACACGCACCAGTCGGCGTAGTAGTCCAGCAGCACCCACTGGCCCTGAGCATGTGCGGCGTCGAGTTCCCGTTGCAGTGCCTGTGGATCCTTGACGGTGGTGAAGGCATCGTGGCCAACCGGCACGGCGGCCACCGCTTGGTTCGAGGCGCGGTAGACCTGCAATGGCTTGAACGGATCATCGCCGCCACCGGCCGCACCGATCACCAACAGGCCACCCCACAAACCGAGCAGCAACGAACTGGCGCCAAACAGGTGCGCGATACGGCCAAAACCTTCCGACTGTTTCCAGGCGCTGTAGGCCGCGATCAACAGCAGTGCACCGCACAAGCCGACCCACAGGGATTCGTCCAGCACCGGGCGCAGCATCAACAAGGCGGTGGCGAGGAACAGGAAGCCGAAAATGCCTTTGACCAGGTTCATCCAGGCGCCAGGCTTGGGCATGAAGCGATTGCCGACGGTCACCAGCAACAGCAGTGGCACACCGATACCGATGCCCATGGCGAACAGAATCAATCCGCCATGCAACGCGTTACCGCTTTGCGCGATGTAGAGCAGGGCGCCGGCCAGCGGTGCGGTCATGCACGGGCCCACCAGCAGACCGGACAGCGCCCCCAGCACCCCGGCACCGATCAGGTTGCCGCCGCGTTGATTGCGCGAGACGTTTTCCAGGCGATCACGCAAGGCCACCGGCAGTTGCAGTTCGAAGAAGCCGAACATCGGCAGCGCCAGCAGCACGAAAATCGCCGCGAAACTGCCCAGCAGCCAAGGGTTCTGCAACCAGGCTTGCAGGTTCGCCCCGAGGGAGGCGGCCAGGACACCCATTGCCGCATACACCAGCGCCATGCTGATCACGTAGCTGCTGGCCAGGGCGAATCCACGTCTGGGCGTGGCGCCGCTGCCGACGATCAACCCGGCCAGAATCGGCAGCATCGGCAATGAACAAGGCGTGAAGGCCAGCAACAGGCCCAAGCCGAAGAACAGCAAAAGGCTCCAGCCCAGCGCCCGTTGTTGCAGGCTGCTGGCCAGCGCCTGATCCGGTGCTTCAGTGGCCGCATTCAGCGCATTGGCATTGCCCAGGTCCACGACTCTGGTTTGTGGCGGATAGCACAAACCGGCATCGGCGCAGCCCTGGTAACTGACCTTGACCTGACCGCTCGCGCCAGCCGGAATCTTCAGTTCCAGGCCCTGGCGGTAGACTTGCTGTTCACCGAAAAACTCGTCGCTGTGGGCTTCACCTACCGGCAACGCAGGATGCTGCCCGACCGGCAATCCGTCGAACTTCAGGCGCTTCTGGTACAGGTAGTAGCCGTCGGTGATCTGCCAATAGAGCTGGGTTTCACCGGATTCAAGACGTTCAGAGGTAAACGTGAAGGCTTTATCAACCGGGAGAAATTCAGGTTTGGTGTCGAACGGATTGGTTCCCGCCTGGGCCAGGCCCGCGATCAAGAGGGTAAAAAGTAAAAACAGACGACGCATGGATAAGCCTTTGCCCTGTGCTAATGAGGTGCACAGTGGCGGGTGGCGATTAACCGATGATTAACCGCCCTGGCCTTGTAGCGATGGCGCTTGCGGCATAATGTCGACTTAATCGGTCAACGGCTTAATAGGCTTTATTTCTACGAGGCTCCCCATGCACGTACTGGTTTGCGAAGACGATGAATTGATCGCCAGCGGTATCGTCGCCGGCCTGACCGCCCAAGGCCTGACCGTGGAACACGTCGCCACGGCGTCCGCCGCCCGGGCGATGCTCAAGGTCGCGGAGTTCGACGTGATGGTGCTCGATCTCGGCCTGCCCGATGAAGATGGCCTCAAGTTGCTGCAGCAGTTGCGTCACCATGGCCTGGAAATCCCGGTGCTGATTCTCACCGCGCGGGATTCGGTCACCGACCGGGTTGACGGCCTGCAAGCCGGCGCCGACGATTACCTGCTCAAACCGTTCGACCTGCGCGAACTCGCCGCGCGTTTACATACCCTATTACGGCGGGTAGCGGGACGCAGCGTCAATCTGATCGAGCACGGTCGTCTGACCTACGACCCGAGCAGCCGCGAAACCACGCTCGCGGGGCAGCCGGTGGACCTGTCGCGTCGCGAGCAGTCATTGCTGCAGGCCTTGCTGCATAACCGTGGCCGCGTGTTGTCCACCGAGCAACTCAAGGACAGCGTCTACGGTTTCAACGACGAACTGGAAAGCAACGCCCTCAACGTCCATATCCATCACCTGCGGCGCAAGCTCGGCAACGGCATTGTCGAGACGGTGCGCGGCCTGGGTTATCGCCTGGGGCCGGCTGATGGCGGAGAAGAATCGAAGTGATGAGTCTGCGTTTGCGCCTGAGCCTGACGCTCGGCGCCGCATTTGCCTTGATCTGGGCCCTGGCCGCGGCCTGGATGCTCAGCGATTTGCGCAATCAAATGATGTTTTCCCTCGACCAGCGCCTGGTGGCCTCGGCGCGCATGGTCGCCGGCCTGATGGAGCAACTGCCGCCCGTGCCGAGCAAGGGCGAGGGCACCCATTTCAGCGCCGAACAACTGAACATTCCGGGTGGCATGGCCTGTCAGGTCAGTTCGTTGCGCGGTGAAATCCTCGCCCGCAGTCACACCGAGCCGCAGCAGACCCTGGAGGCCGAGAAACTCGGTTTTCACGATCAGATGATCGACGGCGCGCCGTGGCGCAGTTTCACACTGGCCCGGGGCGATCTGCGTATCACCACCGCCGACCGGCAGATCGAGCGCGAGGCGTTGAACATGTCGATCCTGCTGGCCGCTTCGGTGCCGGTGGGCGTGGCGCTGCTCGGTTGCCTGTGCCTGCTCTGGCTGGGCATCGGCCAGGGGCTGGCGCCGCTCAACCGCATGCGCGACGCCTTGATGCGCCGCAGCGCCGACTCCCTCGAACCCTTGCAGATCCAGCCGCTGCCCAGCGAGCTGCAGCCCTTGCTGGAAACCCAGAATCAGTTGCTCCAGCGCATCGGCAAGACCATCGAGCGCGAACGTCGCCTGACCGGTGACGCGGCCCACGAACTGCGTAGCCCGCTGACCGCGATCAAGACCCACCTGCAAGTGGCGCGGATGACTGAAGGTAGCGCCCGGGATCAGTCCCTGGCCCGGGCCGAAGAGGGCGCCGACCGCATGCACCGGACCCTCGAACAGTTGCTGTTGCTGGCGCGAGTCGAGGGCAGTCTGTCGTTTGACGATGGTGTGCAGTGCAACGCCGAGCAAGTGGCGAAACTGGCGATCCAGGACGCGGCGAGCGGCGATCGCCAGCGCATCAGGTTTCAGGCGCCCGGTAAGGTTTCCGCCGCGCCTGTACAAATGCCCGCCGTGCTGTCGATTGCCGCGCTGCGCAACTTGCTCGACAACGCACTGCGCCATACCCCTGCGGACAAAACGGTGGAGTTGAGCCTGGAAACCACCGGCAATCGTGTGCAGTTCGTGGTGCGCGACCATGGGCCGGGGATTGCCGAAGAAGATCTGCAACACCTGACCCAGCGCTTCTGGCGCAACGGTCAGAGCACCGGTTGTGGTCTGGGGCTGGCGATTGTCCAGGCCATCGTTCAGCGTTGCGGTTGCACGCTGCATTTCGATAGCCGGCCGGACGGTTTGCGGGTTGAACTGACTATGCCACTGCAACCGATCTGAAAAGCACTGAAAAAACCTGTGGGAGCGAGCTTGCTCGCGATGGCGTCGTGTCAGTCGACATCAATGTTGCCTGATACACCGCTTTCGCGAGCAGGCTCGCTCCCACCGGGGAACTGTGTTTGCCGTCGACTGTAACTTCTCTCCATCCGCCTAAATCCTTCCAGCGCTGATGCGTTTCCAGAACAGGAAAACCTGACAAGTGCGCCCCGTGACCGGACCGCGCACCTGCCCGGTGTGCAGTTTTGGTCACTATCAGCAGCGTATTGAGGGGTCGAGAGATGTCAGTCGCTACCAGCCTTATCGAAGAGCAGCCGGCGACGCCCGCCGAGACGCTTTATCAATTCAACGAATCGCCGCTGTTGGCCCGTCAGAGCCGGCAGGAATCCAACGCCCGCAGCTATCCACGGCGCATTCCCCTGGCACTCAAGCGCGCCAGGGGCCTGTATGTCGAAGACGTCGAAGGTCGAACCTTCATCGATTGCCTGGCCGGAGCCGGGACCCTGGCCCTGGGACACAATCACCCGGTGGTGATCGAAGCCATCCAGCAAGTGCTGGCCGATGAACTGCCGCTGCATACCCTCGACCTGACCACGCCGGTCAAGGACCGGTTTGTCCAGGACTTGTTCGGCTTGCTGCCAGCAGCCCTGGCCGCTGAAGCGAAGATCCAGTTCTGCGGCCCGACCGGCACCGACGCCGTGGAAGCAGCACTGAAACTGGTGCGTACCGCCACTGGTCGCAGCACCGTGCTGTCTTTCCAGGGTGGTTATCACGGCATGAGTCAGGGCGCGTTGAGCCTGATGGGCAGCCTGGGGCCGAAAAAGCCCCTGGGCGCCTTGCTCGGCAGCGGCGTGCAGTTCATGCCGTACCCTTACGATTACCGCTGCCCGTTCGGGCTCGGCGGCGCGCAAGGGGTGAAAGCCAACCTGAGTTACCTGGAAAACCTGCTCAATGATCCCGAGGCTGGCGTGCAATTGCCGGCGGCGGTGATCGTGGAAGTGGTGCAGGGCGAGGGCGGGGTGATCCCGGCGGATCTGGACTGGTTGCGCGGTGTGCGGCGGATCACCGAAGCGGCTGGTGTCGCGCTGATCGTCGATGAAATCCAGAGTGGCTTCGCTCGCACCGGCAAGATGTTCGCCTTCGAGCATGCCGGGATCATTCCCGATGTCGTGGTGATGTCCAAGGCCATCGGCGGCAGTCTGCCGCTGGCGGTCGTGGTCTATCGCGACTGGCTCGACACCTGGCTGCCGGGCGCCCATGCCGGGACGTTCCGTGGCAATCAGATGGCCATGGCCGCCGGTTCCGCGGTGATGCGTTATCTGGTGGAGCACAAGGTCTGCGAGCATGCCGCCGCGATGGGCGAGCGCCTGGCCGAGCACCTGCGCATCCTGCAGCGGGACTTCCCGCAACTGGGTGACATTCGCGGGCGTGGCTTGATGCTCGGCATCGAACTGGTCGACCCGACCGGCGCACTGGATGCCCAAGGCCATCCGCCGGCCTTCGCCCGCCTGGCACCCCTGCTGCAGCGCGAATGCCTCAAGCGTGGCTTGATCCTGGAGCTCGGTGGTCGCCATGGCGCGGTGGTGCGCTTCCTGCCGCCATTAGTGATTACCGCTGTGCAGATCGATCGCGTGGCCGAAATCTTCGGCCGGGCCCTGGTCGCCGCCACTGCCAATCCTTAAATTTTCCGCCCTGCGGAACGTTCTTTCTACATAGCGGCTGCGCACACAGCGCAGCCCGCCCGAAAACGATGGAGAGACACCATGACGTCAGTATTCGACCGCGAGGACATCCTCTTTCAGGTCGTGGTCAACCACGAAGAGCAATACTCGATCTGGCCCGACTACAAAGCCGTGCCACAAGGCTGGCGCACCGTGGGCAAAAGCGGGCTGAAAAAGGAATGCCTGGCTTATATTGAAGAGACCTGGACCGACATGCGTCCGTTGAGCCTGCGGCAGAAAATGGACGAGCCGGCGGCTTTGGCGCACTGATCCGTCACGCCAAAAGAAGCCCGCTGGACTGGTAACAGTCGGCGGGCTTTTTCAGGTCTGGAGTTTGTGTTGTCTGTAAGGCCGCCTTCGCGAGCAAGCCCGCTCCCACAGGGGACCGCATTTCCAATGTGGGAGCGGGCTTGCTCGCGAAGAACGATAACGCGGTCCAACTGAGGTTACACGCCACTAAGCCCCTTGATGACCAGATCCACATTCCCCTCCAGCTCCGCCACCGGATCCTCGGCATCGGTACTCAACACCACCAACCGGCTACCCGACCCGGCAATCACCGCTTTCAGCGAATCTGACGGCTGCCGGTGATGCAGCACCACCGCCACGTCATTGTCCTTGAGGGTTGTGCCCAACTGCTTTAGCGCCTCCGGTGTCCACTCGGCATCGGCGCGTGGGTCCAGGCCGATCAATTCCAGATTGAGACTGCTGATCAGGTAACCGAAGTGATCGCTCAGGCTCATCACACTGAGGTTGTCCGCATTGGCCAGCCGCGCCTCGCTGGCGGCACTGAGCTTGAGCAAACGCTGCTTGAGCGCTGCCAGGTTGGCGTCGATTTTCGGCTTGGCCTCGGGGGCCAGGCGCACCAGGTCCGCCGCCATTACATCGGCCATGCGCCCCATGTTATTGCTGGAGAACCACGGCTGACTGTTCAGCCCGTCGACCTTGTTGTCGGGCTGTACGGCTATGCCGGGCAGGGCGCCGTCCAACGGGCGGGCGGCGTCGACTTCGACGATGCGGATGTTGCTGCGCCGGGAGATCGGGTAAAGCGGGTCATCCGGCCACAGTGAGCGCAGGCCGATCACCGCATCGGCATCGTTCGCCAGCTTGGCCCGCGCCGGGGCACCACGGCCGGTGAAGTAGGCGGTCTGGCGGCTGCCGGGCAGGTTGGCCGGCGCGGCGCGTTCGAGTCTGACATCGGTGCCCTTGAGCAAGACTTCACCCAGCCCATAAGTAATCGGCAAGGAGGCCAGTACACGCAGCGGTTTGCCGTTGTCGGCGGCCATGGTCGTTGTCGCCAGCCCGCACAGGGCGACGGCGAGGGTCAGTTGGCGCAGTGAAAAAGTCATTTATCCAAGGTTCCCTTTCAGGCTGGGGACGACGCCGCGCGCGAAGGCGGCCAGGGCGAAGGCGATGCCGGCCACGAGGATGATCGCGGCACCGGACGGGATCGGCAGGTCGAAGACGATCGGCGCGAGAATCCCGCACAGGGTGCTGACGGTGGCGATCAGTACCGAGCACCAGAAAAAGCCCTTCAGCGATTGGCTGAGCAGGCGTGCCGCGGCGGCCGGAATCACCAGCAGGGCGCCCACCAGAATCGCGCCGATAACCTTCACGGCGGCGACGGTGATCAGCGTCACCAGAATCACGAACAGATAATCCAGGGTTTTCACCGCCACCCCGCGTACCGCCGCCAGTTGCGGATTGAAACTGGCGAGCATGATGCGGTTGTACAAAGGCAAGGCCAGGGCCATGACCAGCGAACCGACAATGGCCAGCACCAGCAGGTCATTGCCGTTGACCGTCAGTACCGAGCCGAACAGTACGTTTTCCAGAATGTGCACGTTGATTTTGCCCGCCAGAATCAGCAGCAGGCTCGCGCCCAAGGCGAGCGACACCGAGAGAAACACACCGATCAAGGTGTCCGGCGCCAGGCCGGTGCGGTTGCGCAGGTAGTTGAGCAGGATGCCGAACAGCAGGCAGTAGCCGAACAGGCTGCCGTAAGGCCCGGTATAGGGTTCGCCGAGCAGGATGCCGATGGCCACGCCGGTCAGCGCAGCATGACCGACCGCCTCGGAGAAAAACGCGAAGCGCTTGACCACCACCAGCGTGCCCAGGCCACCCAGCACCGGGCCGATCAGCAGTCCGGCGATCAAGGCGTTGACCACGAACCCATAGGCCAGCGCCTCGGGCAGATAACCCGACGACGCCCAGCCCTGGACCATCAGGCGAAAAGCTTCGTAACTCATCAGGCAGGGCTCCGTGGGTGAGTCGAGAACAGCGTCAACAGACGCTCCGGTGTCAGCGCCTGTTGCGGCGTGGCGTCGAACAGCACCCGGCGATTGAGCCCGGTGACGTGATCGGCCAGGCGCCCGACCGCTTCCAGGTCGTGCTCGATCCACAGCACGGTAATGCCCGCCGCTCGCCAGTCGCCGAGCAAGCGTTCGAACACCTGGATGCCGGCCTCATCGAGGGCGGACATCGGTTCGTCGAGCACCAGCAATTGCGGAGGCGGAATCAGCCCTTGGGCCAGCAACACCCGTTGCCGTTCGCCACCGGACAGCGCGCCCATGCGGCGCTTGCGTTTGTCCTGCATGCCGACCCACTCCAGCGCCTCGCCAATCGCTGGCGCGTAGTGTTTGCTCAAGCCGAGAAAGGCCGGGCGACGCTGGCACATGGCGGCCATGAAATCCTCGACGGTCATCGGCAAGCCCCGGTCGAACTCCAGCGCCTGTGGCACATAGCCGATGGTCCCCGGCCCGGCGGGCCATTGCAGGCTCAAACGACCCTGGTGCGGCATTTGCCCGAGCAGGGTCTTGATCAGCGAACTCTTGCCGCCGCCGTTGGGGCCGACCAGTGCATGCACACTGCCGGGGCGGACCTTGAAGGTCACCTGGTCGAGGATCGTCGTGCGGCCAAGGGCCAGGCTGACGTCAGCAAAATCCAGCATCGGCCCCGAACTCTGTAGGAGCGAGCTTGCTCGCGATAGCGGTGTGTCAGTCAACGATGATATTGACTGACTGGACGCCTTCGCGAGCAGGCTCTCTCCCACAGGGGATTCTGCATCGGCCAGGATGGTTTCCTTCGATGTCATGCCCCCGACTCCTGAATCGCCCGCACCACGGTATTGAGGTTGCCGGTCATTTCCTTTTCGTACTTGTCGGCGGTGTATTCGCCGTAGGAGATGTGCGACAGCGGATACAGCTTCACCCCGGACTCGCGCTGGATGGTGTCGACGTAAGTGGAAGGAAAATCCATCTCCGAGAAGATCACCTTCACGTCCAGCTCACGCAGTTGATCGATGGTTTTTTTCAGCTGGCTCGGGCTTGGCTCGATACCGTGGGCTGGCTCGACCACAGCTGTCACTTCCAGGCCGAACTCACGCAACAGGTAGTCGTAGGCCGCGTGCACGGTGGCCACCCGCAGTTCGGCGTTCGGTGCCTGGGTCAGTTTGGCCAGGGCGTCGGCGCGCATCTTGCGCAGGCGCTTGCCGTAGGCGCGGGCGTTTTCGGTATAGGTCCTGGCGTTGGCCGGGTCGAGCTTGCCCAGCTCCCGGGCGATGTTGTTGACCTGGGCGATCGAGGCGCTGATCGACAGGAAGGTGTGCGGGTTCACCACTTTACCGGCACCGCGTGCTGCCACGCCGGTGGCGGCCAGCAGCGGTACGTTTTCGTTGGCTTCGATCACCGGGACCTTTGGGGTTTCGCTGGCGGCGATCATGCGGTCGGCGAAATCGTCATGGCCGACACCGTTGAGCACGATCACGTCCAGCCCGCTGATGCGCTTGATGTCTTCGGCGCGGGGCTCGTAGGCATGCGGGTTGAAACCGGCCGGAATCAGCGGCACCACCTCGGCCTTGTCGCCGACGATGTTCGCCACGTAGCTGTAGTAAGGATGCAGGGTGATGCCGATGCGCAGACGCTTGGCTTCGTCGGCGCTGGCCAGTGATGGCAACAGGCAGGCGAACAAGCCGACCAGCAGCAGGCGCAAAAAACAACGGTGAGATGAATTGGGCATGGGAAAGCGGTCTTCTCTCGGAAAAAGGCGAGGGTTCAGTGCCGGTGCTGGCGGGTCACGCCGGCATCGAATTGCGCGACGACCTGCTGCCAGCCGGCGCTTTCGAGCGCGACGTCGCTGAGGTCGGCCGGTGCCGTGAGCGTGCTGGCGCGGTTGAGCCAGATGTCCGGTGCACCATTGGCTGCGGCCAGACGCATCAGGAATGAACCGGTGACCGTCGGCGTCTGGCTCTGGCCGAAATAGGCCTTGGCGTCGAGCAATTGCCAGGCATGGCCGCCCCGGCTGACGGAGCTGGCATCCTGGGCAAACGGGGCAAAACCTTCCTCGGCGAGGGCCTCGGGAGTCGGCAACGTTTGCTGCTCCTGGCGCAGCAAATGGATCTCGTCCAGCGTCACCCGCAGATCGGCATAGATACCTTGCTCGGATGCACTGAGGTCACGGCGCGCATCCAGTTGATGGCTGCTGACGCTGCTCACCTCAAGGGACTCACCGCGCCAGAGCACCACCGAGCCGGCCACCGTCAAGATCATCAGGCACAACAGCAGAACGTAGAGGGTTTCGTGACCGGCACCGGCCGGGCGCACGACTTGGGTCGTTGGAGTGCTCATGGTGCCTCGATGTCCGCTTGGTCTATTTCCACGACGTGACCGGGACCGGCATCGAACAGCACATAGAACTCGGTGCCGGGCTTCTTGAAGGTCAGGGTCGAATCAGGCCCGAGCTTGCCCGGCACCAGGATGGTTTCGTCGTAGCCGATCACATCGAGGGTCACGCCCGGAGCGCCGCTGCCGTCGGAAAAACCGCCGGTGCACTTGATCTGCTCCGCGTCGATGGCCTTGCATTCGCACATCGGGTTGTGGGCCAGGGCGCTGGGGCTGAAGCCGGCGCAGAGCACCAGCAACAGGGTGTTGAGCGGGCGAAGAGGGTTGATCATGGTTTGCCTCCTTGTTTGTTCAACCAGGCGATGGTGGCGGGGGAGGCCTGGCTCAAAGGAATGGATGCCTGATGCATGGCGCCGTCCCAGCCTTCCATGGTGATCCACAGTTCGGCGTCGGCCGTGGTCTTTTCCGGGACGGGCAGCGAAGCGCCCATGCGGTACGGGGCGCCGAAGAAAATCACCCCGGCGGCGCGCAGGCTGCGGGGCTTGCCGATGCGCAGGTAAGTGGCCTTGACCTGGCCGATACAGGCCTCGCACAGCGCGGCGTTGAAACCCTTCATGTAGCCGGCGGGGCCTTCGAGCATCGGGGCTGAATTGCGCAATTCCGCCAGGCGCAGGCTCCAGGGACCGACCCGGACTTCGCCGACTTCCCGTTCGCCAAGGCCACTGTCGCCGCGCATCAATGCCTCGTCGGCAAAGTACTTGGGCATGAAACCAAGTGGAATCAGCAGCAACAGGACGTTCAGGTGAAAGCGCCATTTGTGCCAGAACAGACTCAGGCGCGAGGGTTGCGGGGCTGCAATGTCTTTGCTCACAGTTCGACCCCCGACACTTCGTTATTCGTGGCCGGTTGTATCGCGGTGTCGAGCTGTTTCTTGTTGTTGCGTTTGAAGGCATTGGCCGTGGCCAGCGCCGTGCGCTTGGTCCAGATCAGCAGGCCGCTGAGCACCATCATGCTCAGCAAAAGGCCGAAGAATGCCCAGATCAGCTTGATCCACAGTCCGCCGAAATCGCCGGTGTGCAGCGGGCGCATGGACTCGGTGACGAACTCCAGGGCCGAACGGTCCGAGATCAGGCGCGAGGCGGCGATTTCGCCGTTGTACGGGTTGATGGTGGCGGTCTGGAACATCAAGGGATACCAACCGCGTCCGCCGACATCCAGGTGGCTGTAGGCATTACCCGGCAGGCTGACGAAACTGGCCTCCAGCCCGGAGATTTCCTGGGTGGCGATTTCAATCGCGCGATCAAGGTCGATACGCGGTGGGGGCGAGCCATCGGCTGACAGCGGCACCGCTTCGCGGGACATCGCCGGGATGATCTGTTCCGTGGAAATGGAAATCTGGTTATCGGACAGCAATGCCTGGATCAGGAACCAGGTGCCGGTGACGGAAATCACCGCGATGAACCAGATCGACCAGATGCCGCTCAAGCGGTGAAAGTCGCCCCAGAAAATCCGCGCGCCGTGGCGAATGCGCAGGGTCGGACGGAAGAAGCCTTTCCAGAAGCGTTTGTAGACCACCAGCCCGGTGATCAGCGACGCCAGCAATGGCAAGCCGAGAAACGACACCAGGTACCAGCCCCAACTGTAACCATTGGTGAACGGCACCAGCCACCAAGCGTGCAGGGCGCGGGTGAAGGCGCGGAAGTTGAACTCCGGCGCGACACCCTGGATCACGCCGCTGTACGGATTGACATAAATCACCACCGAGCGCCCGTCGGGGTAGCTGACTTCGACATCCAGGGCGAAGTGCGACTCGTCGGGGCGGCTGATGCTCTGCACCACGGTCTGCGGTTCGGCCCTGTTGATGGCCTCGATGACCTGCTGGTAGCTGAGCAGCGGAGCATCGTCCGAGGGCTGGCTGGCGCGCATTGGCGGGTTGGCCAGCCAGACGATCTCCTGGCTGATGACGGCCAGGGTTCCGGTCACACAGACGATCAGCACGAAAAACCAGATCGGCAATGCCAGCCAACTATGGACCAGGAACCAGATTTTTGAACGGGACTTCTTTGACATGTTGGAGGTCTTGGCTCGATGAGAGGCAGCTCGGCTGCGGGCTTCGCAGGGATGAGCGCCCTGAAGGTCCAGTCGTGGCTTTTGCCTACGCGAAAGGACTGCATCTAGGTAGGACGGATGAGCAGGGGAAATCCCGAAAGGGGAAATGAAAGAAAATGTTTCTCATTGCCGATATTTGTGGGCGGGCTTGCTTGCGCAAGTGATCAGCAAGTCGGCGGTGCTGTTGAAGGCGGGGTCCCTGTTGGAGCGAGCCTGCTCGAGAAGCGGCCCGCTCCAACACCTGGGATTTCAACTTTGGGCAAACATCTCCTTCGCCCGTTGCTCGATCTGTTCCTGGGTCAGGTCTTCCTTGCGCGTGGCCAGGAACCACAGGTGCCCGTAGGGATCCTTCAAGGTGCCCGAACGGTCGCCGTAAAACTGATCCTTGACCTCCGATACAACGGTTGCGCCGGCATCGATCGCCTGTTTATAGGACTTGTCGACATCCGTTACGTACAAATGCAGACCCACGGACGGCGAGTTGTCCGGGTTGCTCAGCGGCCCTTGATCACACGGTGTGCCCAGCATGATCGGGCAATCGCCGATGCGCAGTTCAGCGTGGCCGACACTGCCACCGGGCATGTCCAGGCGCATGATTTCAACGGCGCCAAAGGCTTTTTTGTAGAACGCGATGGCTTCGGCGGCTTTGTTGATGCCCAGATAGGGGGTGACGCTGTGATACCCCTCTGGAATGGGTTTGACGCTCATGATGGATCTCCCTGTTGTTGTTTTGTGAATGGAAAGTACCTGTGCCGTTGTACGACCGAATAAATATAGGCCAGCCTTTTTCGCCTCACCGACTGCCCGACGAGCAGCAGCGCCATTCAAGTGCCATCAGGCCGGCTCCAACCAGTGCGCTCCCGGCCCGCGTTCTCCCGGCAATCGACAATGATCGCCATTTCTTGATAGCCACTATTGAAAGCGTTGATTTCTGCTGGCCGGGAGGCGCGAGTAGCCTGTGTTCATTGCCTTGAACCCAGTCGCCAGGACGCCAAAATGAAACCGATGATTGCCACTTTGCTGATGCTCGCCGTCTCAGTACTCACCGGATGTGCCAGCCATGTTTCCCCTGAGCTTCGGCCTTACACGGCTGAAGAAAGCAAGGAACTGGCACTGGAGGCGCTGAACCGCCGCGGTCTGTCCTTCGACGAATACCACGCGAAAAAAGCCGAACTGCTCGGCCAGCCGCAAAAGTCGTTCAACTTCGACAATCAGGGTGAAATGAACGCCGGGCGATCTGTACAGCTTCACGGTCGTTCAAGCTGAAGCGAAACTGTACTGCTCCAAGTTTCGCGTAACTGTCCATGGGTTTCGTCCGGGGTGTGCGATAGGGTCAACACCTGACCGACCCTGACGGACTGCCACCCATGACGCTCTCACTCGACCTGCTGCTGGGCTTCGCCCTGTTTGCCCTCGTCACCTCGATCACACCCGGCCCGAACAACACCATGTTGCTGGCATCCGGGGTGAACTTCGGCTTCAACCGCACGATTCCGCACATGCTCGGCATCACTTGTGGCTTCTTTGTACTGGTGGTGGCGGTCGGCTTTGGCCTTGGTGCGGTATTCAAGACTTACCCTTTGCTCTACACCGTTCTGCGTTATGCGGGGGCGGCGTATCTGCTGTATCTGGCGTGGAAAATCGCCCATTCCGGGCCCATGTCGGAGAGTCAGCAGGGCGAGGCGAAACCGATCAGCTATCTGGGTGCCGCCGCGTTCCAGTGGGTCAATCCCAAGGCCTGGATCATGGCCATTGGCGCCATCAGCACCTACACACCGATGCAGGGTTACTTCACGAATGTGATCGTGATCGCGGCCGTCTTTGCGATCATCAACCTGCCGAGCGTCGGTGTCTGGGCCGCTTGCGGCACGCTGTTGCGCAATGTTCTGAAAGATCGCCGCTGGCTGCGCCTGTTCAATTGGGGCATGGCCGCGCTGCTCGTGGGTTCGCTGTATCCGCTGTTGCTCGAAAGCTTTAGCTGACGCATTGCTTCAACCGCTTGCCCGATGCCTGTTAAGCTGAGTTTTCAGGAGCGTTCCTACGCACTATTAAATGAAGTAGTTCTTCTTTAACGGCATCCGATCAGGTATTGGTAGCGTTCTGAAAACAGCGCGCAGCTCACAAGGCTGCGCTTTGCCGTTTGCAGTCACGAGCTTCCTGATCCCGGAACACGCTCTGCGAGTCTTTTATGAATAAACGTCCGTTGTATTTCGATTACGCCGCCACCACGCCGGTGGATGAGCGGGTCATCAAGGTGATGGTCGAGTGTCTGGGCTTTACCGGCAATTTCGGAAACCCGGCCTCCAGCTCCCACGTCTTCGGCCAGCAGGCCCGGCAATCGGTCGAACAGGCGCGACACCAGGTCGCCGAACTGGTCGGCGCGACGCCCGGGCAGATCGTCTGGACCTCCGGCGCCACCGAATCCAACAACCTTGCGCTCAAAGGCGTGACCCAGGCCCGCGGCACTGGCGGCGGCCATATCATCACCAGCCAGATCGAACACAAGGCCATTCTTGATACCGCCAGGCAACTGCAGGATGCCGGTGTCGCGGTGACCTATCTGGTGCCGGACGCCGAGGGCCGGATCACCGCGCAAGCGGTCAGCGAAGCCATGCGCGAGGACACCTTCCTGGTGTCGCTGATGCTGGTCAACAACGAACTGGGTACCCTCAACGACATTCCCGCCATCGGTCAGGTCGTGCGTGATCGCGGGGCTTTGTTCCATGTCGACGCCGCACAGGGCGCGGGCAAAGTGGCGATCGATCTCGGGCAGTGGCCGGTGGACCTGATGTCGTTTTCCGCGCACAAGCTCTATGGCCCCAAAGGTATCGGCGCGTTGTACGTCGGTCCGCGTGCACAACAGCGTTTGCAGGCGCAGATCCATGGCGGCGGGCATGAGGGCGGTTTGCGTTCCGGCACACTGGCGACCCATCAGATTGTGGCCATGGGCGCGGCCTTTGCATTGGCGGCGGCTGCGTTCGATGAAGAGAAAGCCACCATCGTGCGTTTGCGTGAACGCTTGCTCGAGCAATTGCAGAGTATTCCCGGCGTGCGTCTCAACGGCAGCCCGACCCAGCGCATTCCCCATACCCTGAGTCTTACCTTCAGCGAAGGCGAGTTCAACCCGGCGGCGTTGCTGGCCTCGATCGCGTTTTCCGCGACGTCGGCCTGCAATTCCGCGAGCAATACCCCATCCCATGTACTGCTGGCCCTGGGGCTCGATGCCCGCTCGGCCGGCCGCACCATCCGCTTGAGCCTCGGGCGTTTCACCACCGAGCAGGACATCGACCAGGCGGTTCAACTGATCAAGGCAGCCTGCGCCAGTGCTCCGGCATTCTGGCAATAGGGCGACGAAGTGCCGACGTTGATCGGCACTCAACAATAATGAACAAGTGATTAGCAGGAGACACGATGAATACGCAGCTTTCGATCAATGGCTCGGTGCCCCAGCGCCTGGCGCAAACCCGCGAACTGATGAGCCGGGAGGGCATTCACGCCTTGCTGGTGCCGTCGGCCGACCCGCACCTGTCCGAATACCTGCCGGGTTACTGGCAAGGGCGCCAGTGGTTGTCGGGTTTCCATGGTTCGGTCGGCACCCTGATCGTGACCCCGGACTTTGCCGGCGTCTGGGCCGACAGCCGTTATTGGGAGCAGGCGACCAAGGAACTCAAGGGCAGCGGTATTGATCTGGTCAAGCTGCAACCGGGTCAACCCGGGCCACTGGAATGGCTGGCCGAGCAAACCCCCGAGGGTGGCGTTGTCGCAGTCGACGGCGCGGTCATGGCCGTGGCTTCGGCACGGACCCTGGGCACCAAGCTTGAAGAGCGCGGCGCTCGCCTGCGCACCGACATCGATCTGTTGAGCGGCGTCTGGAGCGACCGCCCAGGCCTGCCGAACGAACCGATCTATCAGCACCTGCCTCCACAGGCGACCGTCAGCCGTGGCGAAAAACTCGCCAAACTGCGTGAAACCCTTCAGGCGCGGGGTGCCGACTGGCATTTCATCGCCACCCTGGATGATATCGCCTGGCTGTTCAACCTGCGTGGCGGCGACGTGTCGTTCAACCCGGTGTTTGTTTCTTTCGCCCTGATCAATCAACAGCAGGCCACGCTGTTTGTCGCCTTGAGCAAAGTCAGCGCCGAGCTGCGCGCCATCCTCGAACAGGACGGCGTGACCTTGCGCGATTACAGCGAGGTCGCCGCCGCACTGCGCGCCGTGCCGAGCGGTGCGAGCCTGCAAGTCGACCCGGCGCGGGTCACGGCGGGGTTGCTGGACAACCTGAACAGCGGGGTGAAGCTGATCGAAGGCCTGAACCCGACCACCCTGGCCAAATCGCAAAAAAGCCTGGCCGATGCCGAACACATCCGTCAGGCCATGGAACAGGACGGCGCAGCGCTGTGCGAATTCTTCGCCTGGCTGGACTCGGCGTTGGGGCGTGAGCGCATCACCGAACTGACCATTGATGAAAAACTCACCGCCGCCCGTGAGCGCCGTCCGGATTATGTGTCGCTGAGCTTCAATACCATCGCCGCGTTCAACGCTAATGGCGCGATGCCGCACTACCACGCCACCGAAGAAGAACACGCGGTGATCGAAGGGGACGGTCTGCTGCTGATCGACTCCGGCGGCCAGTACCTGGGCGGCACCACCGACATCACGCGGATGGTTGCGGTGGGCACACCGACCGATGAGCAAAAACGTGATTGCACCCGCGTGCTCAAGGGCGTGATTGCCTTGTCCCGCGCGCAGTTCCCGAAAGGCATCCTGTCGCCGCTGCTCGATGCCATCGCCCGTGCGCCCATCTGGGCGGAAAGTGTCGACTACGGTCACGGCACCGGTCATGGCGTCGGTTACTTCCTGAACGTCCACGAAGGTCCGCAAGTCATCGCTTATCAGGCCGCACCTGCACCGCAAACCGCGATGCAACCCGGCATGATCACGTCCATTGAACCGGGCACCTATCGTCCGGGTCGTTGGGGTGTGCGGATCGAAAACCTGGCGATGAACCGTGAGGCAGGCAAAAGCGAATTCGGCGAGTTCCTCAAGTTCGAAACCCTGACCCTGTGCCCGATAGATACGCGCTGCCTGGAAACCTCGCTGCTGTCGGTCGAGGAAAAGCAGTGGTTCAACGCCTACCACGCCGAAGTGCGCGAGCGCCTGAGTCCGTTGGTCGAGGATGCCGCGCTTGAGTGGCTCAATACCCGCACCGCGGCTATCTGATTGGCTGTAGCCCGGGCGCTGTCTCCAGCGCTTGGCTTATTTAGTCGACAAAGGCTCTGCCCCTGGCGAATTGGCGACGATTCGCCGGGGCAAACCACAAAAACCGCCCATCTGCGGCTCTTGTCGGGAGCGGCGACGGGGCGGTTGGTGGTCGGGGCTTAGCTCAAGGCTTCGAGCACGAAGTCCAGTCGATCCTGGCCGAAGTACAGCTGGTTATCGACAAACATGCTGGGTACGCCGAATACGCCGCGCTGCACCGCTTTCTCGGTGTTGTCCTTGAGCGTTGCCTTGACTGTTTCGTCGGCGGTCAGTGCCAGCACTTCATTGGGATCGAAACCGTTGTCGCTCAACACCGCCGCCACGGTTGCCGGGTCATTGAGGTTGCGGCCTTCGACCCACAGGGCCTTGAACAGGCAGTCAATGAAGGCGACAAAACGCTCGGGATGGTGCAATTGAATGCCGGTCACGGCACGCATCAGCAACAGGGTGTTGATCGGGAAGTGCGGATTGAATTTCAGTGGCACGCCGTAGCGTCGGGCATAACGGTCGAGGTCCTGAATCATGTGGCGGCCCTTGGCCGGAATGGTCGCCGGTGAGGCGTTGCCCGTGGCCTTGAACACACCGCCGAGCAGGATCGGGATGTAGATCAGTTGGCTGTCGGTTTGCTCACAGATTGCCGGTAGCTGGGTGTACGCCAGGTAGGTGGTGGGGCTGCCCAGGTCAAAAAGGAATTCCACGGTTTTGCTCATGTTCTGTGCACTCTGCTTATTGTTGTAGGGGAGGGCTTACCAGCGTTCGCTCCAGGGGCGCAGGTCCAGTTCGAAAGTCCAGGCGTCGCGGGGCTGGCTGTGCAGGTACCAGTAATTCTCGGCAATGTGTTCGGGGTTGAGGATGCCGTCCTGATCCTTGGTCGCGTATTTCTCTGGGAAGCTGTCGCGGATGAAATCGGTATCGATGGCGCCGTCGACGACGACATGGGCAACGTGAATGTTCATCGGGCCGAGTTCTCGGGCCATGCTTTGCGCCAGCGCACGAATGCCGTGCTTGGCACCGGCAAATGCGGCGAACCCGGCTGCGCCACGCAGGCCAGCAGTGGCACCGGTGAACAGAATCGTGCCCCGCTGGCGCTTGGCCATGCGAATGGCCACTTCACGCGCATTGAGAAAACCGGAAAAGCAGGCCATTTCCCAGATCTTGAAATACTTGCGTGCAGTTTCTTCGAGAATGCTGCACGGCACGTTGGCACCGATGTTGAAGACAAATGCCTCGATGGGGCCGATCTCGCTTTCGATCTGCTCGACCAGTGCTACCACATCATCTTCCTTGCGGGCATCGCAGGCGAAACCGTGGGCCTCGCCACCATCGGCCTTGATGGCATCCACAAGTGGCTGGAGCTTGTCCGCACTGCGCCGGGTGACGCAGGCAACAAAACCCTCCTGGGCAAAACGCTTGGCAATGGCGCCGCCCGTGGCATCACCTGCACCGACGACCAGTACGACCTTCTTGTTATTCATGGGTAGATCCCTTTTGGTAAACGATCGTTAACTAAACGAACGTTATGCTATGATTCGACAGACGTCAAGACGAGCAATCCAGGGGGAAGGACAATGCGTTATTCGGCCAGTCACAAGCTGGAAACCAGGCAAAGGCTGCTGGAAAGCAGTGCGGTATCGGCCAAGAAGTCCGGATTTTCAACGGTGGGCGTGGACGGCCTGATGAAAGCGATTGGCTTGAGTGGCGGCGCCTTCTATAGCCATTTCTCGTCGAAAGACGAGCTGTTCGCAAGCATTGTCGAGCGTGAGTTGGGACAAAGCCTGACGCGACTGGGGGAGGGGCAGGACCGTGACAAGCTTGAGCGCTGCTTGAAACAGTACCTGAGTATGTCTCACGTCGAGAATCCGGAATCCGGTTGTGCATTACCGGCATTGGGGGCGGAAATTTCCCGTTCCGACGTGACTGTCCGCCAGCAGGCAGAGCACTGGATTTGTCGGCTTCAGGAAAGTTGGGCGGGTGTCCTGCAAAGCGACAGCCTGGCGTGGGCGATTCTGTCGCAATGTATTGGCGCGCTGGTCGTGGCGCGCATGCTGGCTAGCCCGGATATCCAGCGCACAGTGCTGAAGTCCAGCTACGAGGAAATTGGCCGTCAGATCGCCAGTCCGAGGACCTGACGCAACGGCCCTGCCTATTTGCAGATGACAATCATGCTGCGGCTGGTATAGCCCGCAGGATTGAGGCCAAACGGATAATCGCCGGGCTCTTCCACGGCATCTCCCGACTTGGCGATGACCTTGTACCCCTTGGGTGCGCAGGAATTGGCGGCGCTGTCGTAGCATTTGTCCCAGGACGAAGACAGTCCGGAACAGTTGATGTGTAGCCCTTTCTTGCCGTGCTTGATCTGAGTTTCCGAGGTCGCTGCGCAGCCCGCAATTGCAAGTACGGCGATCAGTATCAACATTCGTTTCATTACTGTCCTTATAGCGTCCCCGGATCTTGTGCCCGGGTCTGGCTGCATTCGCTTTCGCTAGACGCGTACCGATATCCCTTTCTGAAATTGTCCGTGGTATGACTCTGGGTTGCGAGGCTAAACATGGCCTAATTGAGCGGCAAATACCAGACCCGTGACATATCAGCTCTCAATCTGCCGCTACTGCTGGCCTGGTGGCAGAGCTCAAGGTCATGGTGGCACCGACGGATGCCAGAATGATGCACATGATTGCCATCCACTGTGACAGCGAGAGGTATTCGTGAAGGAACAGCAAGCCAGATAGCGCGCCGAAGGCAGGCTCGATACTCATCAGTGTGCCGAAGGTCCTGGCCGGCATGCGGGTCAGTGCGACCATCTCCAGTGTGTAGGGGAGGGCCGTGGACAAGATGGCGACGCCGAGGGCTATAGGGATCAATGACGGACTCAGCAGAGCGGAACCTGCATGGACAATACCTATGGGGGCTACGAAGAGCGCAGCGATCATTACCCCCAGCGCGGCGGTTTGCACGCCATTGTCGGCCCCGGCTTTTTGCCCGAACAAAATGTACAGTGCCCAGCAGACCCCGGCACCCAAGGCATAACCGGTGCCTACGAGATCGATGCCGGCGGTCGCTTCTCCCGTCGGTATCAGTAACAGTAAGCCGACGGCAGCCAGTGCGATCCACAAAAAGTCGATCGCGCGACGCGAGGAGTAGATCGCCACCGCCAGCGGGCCGGTGAATTCAAGCGCCACCGCGATGCCCAGCGGGACGGTTTGCAACGACATATAGAAGAGGAAGTTCATGCCGCCCAGCGCCATCCCGTAGACGATGACGGTGCGCAGGGACCTTGCGGTGAGTTTTGCCCGCCATGGACGCAATATCAGCATCATGATCACGCTGGCAAAAATCAGTCGTAATGTTGTCGTCCCCTGTGGGCCGACAACGGAGAACATGCTTTTGGCCAGGGAGGCTCCGGACTGGATCGACGCCATGGCTATGAGCAGCAGCCCAACCGAGAACAGGGTAGAAGCTAGGCTGCGAGGCTGATCATTCATTACGTGGCATCGTCCAAAATATAGGCATCTAGGGTATTTCTATTTGTGTTGGGCAATATACTGCGCATTCCCTGCTGGCGCGTCTATATATAAGCAGTGTTTTTGCACATATCGATAGAAACCCGAATCAGTGCTTGACGGCAGATTCTGGAGGCCTATAATTCGCCCCACTTCCGGCGCAGTCGAAACGGAAAACTCCTTGGTAAACAAAGAGTTACGCAGTTTTCGACAGCGGGTTGCTTCAGTTCATCGAAGCCGAAAGGGAGTTGAAAAAGAGGTGTTGACAGCAGCGTGTAACGCTGTAGAATTCGCCTCCCGCTGACGAGAGATCTGAAGCGCAAGTGGTTGAAGTTGTTAAAGATTTCCAAGCGAAACTTTGAAAGCTTCTGAAAATAATCACTTGACAGCAAATGAGGCTGCTGTAGAATGCGCGCCTCGGTTGAGACGAAAGATCTTAACCAACCGCTCTTTAACAACTGAATCAAGCAATTCGTGTGGGTGCTTGTGGAGTCAGACTGCTAGTCAACAGATTATCAGCATCACAAGTTACTCCGCGAGAA
>NZ_JAGYGI010000033.1:0-56812 GCF_019947365.1 Pseudomonas sp. GL-R-26
GCCAAACCCACCACCGCCAAAGCCGCCCCCGGGTCCACCGGAGCCGCCCCGGCCAGCGGGAAGGATACCGAGCATCTGGCACACAAAAACAGTCAGGATGAACAACATCACCAAAAACACGAACAAACCGGGATGTCGCGCGATGAAATCGTCCCCCGGATCACCTCTGGATTCATACGCAGTGGAGGGTTCGTCCAGGGGGTTTCCGCCCAGCACCACCAGCATCGCCGCCACGCCGTCACTGATGCCTTTACTGAAATTGCCGGTCTTGAATGACGGGGTGATGACCTGGTTGATGATCACCGAACTCTGGGCGTCGGTCAGGCGATCCTCCAGACCGTAACCGACTTCGATACGCAGCCGGCGCTCGTCCCGGGCGATGATCAGCAAGGCACCATTGTTCTTGTCCTTCTGCCCGATGCCCCAATGGCGGCCGAGTTGGTAACCGAAGTCGGCGATGTCGGTGCCTTGCAAATCCGGCAAAGTCACGACCACAAGCTGCTCGCCCGTGGCTTGTTCATGGGCCTGAAGTTGTTGGCTGAGCTGCTGGCGCACCGATGGCTCGATCATCTGCGCATTGTCGACCACCCGCCCGGTCAGCGCCGGGAAGCTCAGCTCGGCCCGGGTAGCGATCGCCACCACCCACAACAACAGCAACAGGCCTGTTTTCAGGACGCGCATGGGCAACCTCTTGCGTGGTGACACCGATTACCGCTGTTCAGAATTTGACCTCGGGAGCCTTTTCCGAACCCGGCGTGGCTTCGAAGGTCTCGCGCATCGGAAGGTCGCTGTACATCACGGTGTGCCACAGGCGACCGGGGAACGTGCGGATCTCGGTATTGTACTTCTGCACCGCGAGGATGAAATCGCGCCGGGCCACGCTGATGCGGTTCTCGGTGCCTTCAAGCTGCGACTGCAAGGCGAGGAAGTTCTGGTTGGCCTTGAGGTCCGGATAACGCTCGGAGACCACCATCAAACGGCTCAAGGCGCCGCTGAGCTGGTCCTGGGCTTGTTGGTACTGTTTGAGCTTTTCCGGGTTGTCGAGGGTCGAGGCATCCACCTGGATCGAAGTGGCCTTGGCCCGGGCCTCGATGACCGCCGTCAGTGTCTCTTCTTCATGTTTGGCATAGCCCTTGACGGTTTCCACCAGGTTGGGAATCAGGTCGGCGCGCCGCTGATACTGGTTCTGCACCTGGCCCCAGGCGGCCTTGGCCTGTTCGTCGAGGGTGGGGATGTTGTTGATGCCGCAGGCGGTCAGCAACGTGGCCAGCATCAGCAGCGTGACGACCTGCAAACGCGAGCGGTAGGTTGGACTTACATTCATCAGGATAACGCTCCCTTGTACATTTCATGAAAAAACCGACCGTGAAACCTTCTGGGCCGGCTCTTGGGGCATAATCGCCCGCGCCTCTGGATTGCAACGGGCCGATGGGCTAAAAAGAGGCCCTGCGCGAAAACGCATCCGCCATCTGGCTGTGGTTTTTTGGCTCTGGTCTTTTGAGCCGGCACCCGAACAACAATAGACGCTCCCTAAATTTTGGCTGGCCGGCGTGTACATCGCCGTTTGGGCCCTTGAGAAAACTATTCATGAAGAAGCTGTGTTTGCTGGGCCTGTTCGTCAGCCTGGCCAGTCATAACGTATTGGCCGCCACGACACCCGCACCCCTGGAGAACAAGGAAGCCTTCGTCAGCAACCTGATGAAGCAAATGACCCTCGATGAAAAAATCGGCCAGTTGCGCCTGATCAGCATCGGCCCGGAAATGCCACGCGAAATGATCCGCAAGGAAATCGCGGCCGGCAACATCGGCGGTACGTTCAACTCGATCACCCGCCCGGAAAACCGGCCGATGCAGGACGCGGCGATGCGCAGCCGCCTGAAGATCCCGATGTTCTTCGCCTACGACGTGATCCACGGCCACCGCACCATTTTCCCGATCCCGCTGGCCCTGGCCTCGAGCTGGGACATGGACGCCATCGGCCTGTCCGGGCGCATTGCCGCCAAGGAAGCCGCGGCTGACAGCCTCGACATCACCTTCGCGCCGATGGTCGACATCTCCCGCGATCCGCGCTGGGGCCGTACTTCCGAAGGCTTCGGCGAAGACACCTACCTGGTGTCGCGCATTGCCGGCGTGATGGTCAAGGCGTTCCAGGGCACGGGCGCGAACGCGGCCGACAGCATCATGGCCAGCGTCAAGCACTTTGCCCTGTACGGCGCGGTCGAGGGTGGCCGCGACTACAACGTGGTCGACATGAGCCCCGTCAAGATGTACCAGGACTACCTGCCGCCGTACCGGGCCGCCATCGATGCCGGCGCGGGCGGGGTCATGGTCGCGCTGAACTCGATCAACGGCGTGCCGGCCACCGCCAACACCTGGCTGATGAACGACCTGTTGCGCAAGGAATGGGGCTTCAAGGGCCTGGCGGTCAGCGACCACGGGGCGATTTTCGAACTGATCAAGCACGGTGTTGCCGCCGACGGTCGCGAAGCGGCGAAGCTGGCGATCAAGGCCGGCATCCACATGAGCATGAACGACACCCTGTACGGCAAAGAACTGCCAGGGCTGCTGAAGTCCGGCGAGATCCAGCAGAGCGACATCGACAACGCCGTGCGTGCGGTGCTGGGCGCCAAGTACGACATGGGCCTGTTCAAGGACCCGTACCTGCGCATCGGCAAGGCCGAGGATGATCCGGTCGACACCTACGCCGACAGCCGCCTGCACCGCGCCGAGGCCCGTGATGTGGCACGCCGCGGCCAGGTGCTGCTGAAAAACCGCAACGAAACCCTGCCCCTGAAGAAAACCGCGAAAATCGCCCTGGTCGGTCCACTGGCCAAGGCCCCCATCGACATGATGGGCAGTTGGGCTGCCGCCGGTAAGCCAGCGCAATCGGTGACCCTGTTCGAAGGCATGACCAACGCCCTGAGCGACAAATCGACACTGATCTACGCCCGTGGCGCCAACATCACCAGCGACCCGAAAATCCTCGGTTACCTGAACTTCCTCAACTTCGACGCCCCGGAAGTGGTGGATGACCCGCGCCCGGCGAACGTGCTGATCGACGAAGCGGTGAAAGCAGCCAAGGATGCTGATGTGGTGGTTGCCGCCGTCGGCGAATCCCGTGGCATGTCCCACGAATCGTCGAGCCGCACCGATCTGAACATCCCGGAAAACCAGCGCGAGCTGATCCGTGCCCTGAAAGCCACCGGCAAACCGCTGGTACTGGTGTTGATGAACGGCCGTCCACTGACGATCCTCGAAGAGAAGGAACAGGCCGACGCGATCCTGGAAACCTGGTTCACCGGCACCGAGGGCGGCAACGCTATCGCCGACGTGCTGTTCGGCGACTACAACCCGTCGGGCAAACTGCCGATCAGCATCCCGCGTTCGGTAGGCCAGATTCCGACCTACTACAACCACCTGACCATTGGCCGGCCGTTCACCCCGGGCAAACCGGGCAACTACACCTCGCAGTACTTCGATGACACCACCGGTCCCTTGTACCCGTTCGGTTACGGCCTGAGCTACACCGACTTCAGCCTGAGCGACATGGCCCTGTCGTCGACCACGCTGAACAAGACCGGCAAGCTCGACGCCAGCGTCACGGTGAAAAACACCGGCAAGCGCGACGGCGAAACCGTGGTGCAGATGTACATCCAGGACGTGGCCGGCTCGATGATCCGCCCGATCAAGGAACTGAAGAACTTCCAGAAAGTAATGGTCAAGGCTGGCGAGCAGAAAGTCGTGCACTTCACCATCACCGAGGACGACCTGAAGTTCTACAACACCCAGCTCAAGTACGCGGCGGAACCGGGCAAGTTCAACGTGCAGATTGGCCTGGATTCAGAGGACGTGACGCAGCAGAGTTTTGAGTTGCTGTAATCCCGTTACACCGCAATAACCTGTAGGAGCGAGCCTGCTCGCGATGAGGGCATAACATTCAACATCATTGTTGACTGTCAGGCCGCCATCGCGAGCAGGCTCGCTCCTACAGTGGTTTCAGGGTGTTTGAAAGCTTGGGCTCAACCCCGTCGATCCAGCAGATTCACCACCACCCGATCCACCCATCCCCACACCCGTTGCTTGACCCGTTTCCACAGCGGTCGACGCTGCCATTCCTCCAGACTGACTTGCTCACTCAACCCGAAGTCCCGTTCGAAACTCGCCGCCACCGACCGGGTCAATCCGGGGTCCAGGGCTTCCAGGTTGGCTTCCAGGTTGAAGCGCAGGTTCCAGTGATCGAAATTGCACGAGCCGATGCTCACCCAGTCATCGACCAGGACCATTTTCAGGTGCAGGAAACACGGCTGGTACTCGAAAATCTTCACCCCGGCTTTGAGCAGTCGAGGGTAATAGCGATGCCCGGCATAGCGCACGGATGGGTGATCGGTACGGGGCCCGGTCAACAGCAACCGCACATCGACGCCCCGGGCAGCCGCCCGACGCAGAGACCGGCGGACTTTCCAGGTCGGCAGAAAGTACGGCGTGGCCAGCCAGATCCGTCGCTGACCGCTGTTCAGGGCACGCACCAGCGATTGCAGAATGTCCCGGTGTTGACGGGCGTCGGCATAGGCCACCCGGCCCATGCCCTCGCCTATCGACGGCACCCGTGGCAGGCGCGGCAGACCGAAATGCGAGGCCGGTCGCCAGGCCCGTCGATGGCGGTTGGCAATCCACTGACGATCGAACAGCAGTTGCCAGTCGAGCACCAGCGGACCGGTGATTTCCACCATCACTTCGTGCCATTCGCTGACGTCTTCCCCCGGGGTCCAGAATTCATCAGTGACACCGGTGCCGCCGACCACGGCCAGGCTCTGGTCCACCAGTAACAGCTTGCGGTGATCGCGGTAGAAGTTGCCGACCCAACGGCGCCAGCTCAGGCGATTGTAAAAACGCAGTTCCACGCCGGCGGACATCAGCCGCTGACGCAAGGTCAGGGTGAAAGCGAGGCTGCCGTAATCATCGAACAGGCAGCGCACTCGCACACCGCGCTCGGCGGCCTGCACCAAGGCCTGGACCATGGCTTCGGCGCAGGCACCCGCCTCCACCAGATACAGCTCCAGTTCGACCTGTTCTTCAGCCCGGGCAATCGCCACCAGCATGCGCGGGAAAAACTGCGGACCGTCGACCAGCAGTTCGTAATGGTTGCCTTCACGCCAGGGAAAAATCGCTCCGGCCATGTCAGCGTGCCGTGAATATCAGTACCGCACTCACCGGCACCGAAAGACTGATCGCCGACAGACCGGCCAGTTTGCGCAACGCCTCCAACCCTGGAGCCAAATCGAAATCCTCTGCATTGATCACCAGCGGTTCGAGGGTCACCACCTGAAAGCGCCGGTCATCGAGCCGGGTCGCCAGCAGTTCGGCCTGGTACTGGTGTTGTTTGCCGTGCAAGTCGACCGTCAGCGGCAGGCGCAACTCCAGCTGCGCGCCGGGAGCAAGGTCGTTGATCGGGCGCAGATCGATTTTCGTGGTGATCAAGGCGTCGGAAAACCGGTCGATCTGGAACAGTTCCTTGCGCATGCGCTCATCGCGCAACGGTATTCCGCTGTTGATCGACTCCAGCTCGATTTCCACCTGCGCCAGCCCCTCGGGGTCGACCTTGCCGTGCAGCACCAGGAAGCGTTGCACTTCGCAGACATTGGCATTCTTGGAGCTGACAAACGACAGGCGCGAAGACTCGCCGTCGAGGTACCAGTCGGCGCGGGCCGACAATGCGGCACCCGTCAGCAGCAGAAAAACGAGGAATCGGAGGGCGGAGCGCTTGAACATAGAGACTCGTAAGGCAGAGAAACCTGTGCTGAACCTTAACTGGCCTTCAGCGCATTGCAAGCCGTCTATTACTCCAAACCTGCCTTTGTGGCGAGGGGGCTTGCCCCCGTTCGACTGCGTAGCAGTCGCAAAACCTGTCATTGCGGTTTGCCTGATGGAACCTGTTGCATGGTTTTGGGGGGCCGCTTCGCGACCCAACGGGGGCAAGCCCCCTCGCCACAAAAGCCTTGTCCTCACCCACGAATCTATTCGTGTTCAAGGCTGCAAGCGACAGCCCTGGCGCTCGCCGATCCACACCGCGCTGTTGCTGCAGCCCATGCCGCTGACCGTGACACGTTTGCCGGCCGGGTCATCGGCAAAGCCGCTGGCGGGCAGCCACTGTTTCACATAACCGTGGCAGTACTCGGCGTCGTTGTTCATCACGTAGCGGCACGAACAGTATTCCTTGGCGGTGTAGGCGCTGATGATGTCGGGGAACGCCCACAGCGCCACCCGCTCGTGCCAGATCCAGCCAAGCAAGGCAATCAGCAGGATCAGCAACAGGGAACTGACCGCTCGACGGCGTATGAAACCGCTCATGGCTGCACCTTCCCGGCAAAGGCCTTGAGCGCGAGCTGGAGCAATTGGTTGTGCCGGTAACTGCCGTCACGGTCATCGCCGTAACGGACGATCACCAGCTGCTCACTGGGGATCACGTACATTGCCTGGCCCCAATGGCCCAACGCGGCGAAGGTGTCGGCGGGGGCATCGGGCCAGGGTCGTGCCGCGCCCTCAACGGCTCGATTGAGCCACCACTGGCCGCCGGGGACGGCATCGTCTTGATGGGCGTGATAGTGAGCGAACGGCTCGCGGTTGAACGCCACCCAGTCCTTGGGTAGCAGTTGCTTGTCTGCCCAGCGCCCCTCGCGGGCCATCAACAGACCAACTCGCGCCAGGTCCCGTGCCGTGAGGTAGGCATAGGACGAAGCAACGAAAGTGCCTGTGCCATCGGTTTCCCACACGGCATGACGAATGCCCAGCGGTTCGAACAGTGCAGTCCACGGATAGTCCGGATAGCGGCCGGGGCCGACGATGGTTTTCAATGCGGCGGACAACAGGTTGCTGTCACCGCTGGAGTAGCGAAACGCCTGGCCCGGCGCCGCGTATGAATCATGGGATGCGGTGAACGCGGCCATGTCGTGGTGACCGCGGGTGTAGAGCATGGCCACCACCGAAGACTTCAGCGGTGCGTATTCGTAGTCTTCCTGCCAGTCCAGGCCCGAGGCCCAGTGCAGCAGGTCAGCCATGGTCATGTCGGGGTATTTTTGCAGGGGCGGATAAAGCTTTGCCACAGGGTCGCCGAGCTTGAACAAGCCTTCACCGTAAGCCACACCGAGGACCGTGGCCATCAGGCTCTTGCTGATCGACCAGGTCAGGTGCGGCGTCTCGGCCGTCGTCGGGCCGGCGTAACGTTCGTAGATCAACTGGCCGTCGCGGATCACCAGCAAGGCGTCGGTGCGAATGCCCTGGCGAGTGGTGTCATCGCGGGATGGGAAGGCGTAGGCCTCCAGGGCTTGAAGCGCCGGGCCGGTTGGCGTCGGGGCGGTTGGCCATTGCTCGGCGGGCCAGTTTTCAGCCTGGGCCGTGAGGCTGAGCAACAACAGGAAAATCAGGGACAAGCCTTTGGGCATGACGGGGGCTCGGAGATTGAACCTGCTGAGCCTAGTCGAGGTTGATGACAATTCAGAAGTTCATGTTGCCAAACAGGCCGCCATCGCGAGCAAGCTCGCTCCCACAATGGATCTTTGGTGTGAGCGAGATCCCTGTGGGAGCGAGCCTGCTCGCGAAGAGGCCAGTCAGTGCAGCGAAGATTCCGCCATTGCCTTGGCCAACCGCTTGCCCCGAGCCCCAGCCGCCAAATCCATCACCACCTGATCCCGCTGCCACATCGCCGCCCACTCCGATGGCCCCTCGGCGAGTGCTTCATTCACCTCAGCCTTGAGCCCTTCGAACTGCGCAAACAACCCGCCAAGCAACACATGCCCGGCCGGATGGGTCGGTGGCTGGCGGCTGGTTTCCGCGCACCCCGCCAGTAACCCCAGCAACCGCAATTGCAAGCCTTGTGGCCAATCGCATTCCTGGCCGACGCCATACAACCACGCCGTCATCGCACTCAGCACATAGATGTCTTCCAGCGTGCGGAACGGTTTGACGTACGCATCCCAACCATCCCCTGCGAGCAACTCGCACAGCGCGTTATCCAGAAACAAGCTGCCATGGCTGATGTCCGGCATCAACGGGATCGGCGCCAGCTTTTCCACCTGCACACCCGGTTCATCGCGATAGATCACCGCCAGGCTCAAGCGTGGATCGACGCCGGGCTCCTCGCTGCGCGCAGCCACCAGCAGCCAGTCGGCGGCATTACCGGCGGTGACGAAATCCTTGCGTCCGCTCAAGCGCAAACCGCTCAGTCGGGTTTGCATGTCGGCCGGGCGCAGGCTGCGCTGTTCGGTGGCGCACAGCGCGCCCAGACTCAGGGGCGCGCTCGGCCAGAGCATGCGCAAGGCCGCCTGATACCCCACCAGAAACGCCAGCCCCGGCGTCGCCATCAACCGCCCGCCAAGCACCGCCAATTCAAACGGCGTGACCGTGCCCAACTGCTGCAACAAGGTCGCGAAACCTTCGGCCAGATCCGGATTGGCGGGCAAGCGATCACGGCGGTTCAACAGGGTTTGCCAGGGCATAAGAGGCTCCTCGAGGGCTGTCATATAAGCATCACCAAAGCTTAATGGCGATGACACCGGGGCTACATAGCCTGACTTTGCACAACACGGCTAGACAAAGAAAGTCGATTCGCTGTAGCCCAAAGACGGGTGAGCAGCCCGCACGGAGATTCACCATGACTCAGATCGCCCGCATCAGCGATACCGGCAACGAACGCCGCCTGCAAGCCGAACGCCTGGTGGGCGCCGAGGCATTGCAGGAGGCCCAGGCCTTGCGCTTCAACGTGTTCAGCGGTGAGTTCAACGCCAAGCTGAAAGGCGCGGAACTGGGTCTGGACATGGATGACTACGACGTTCACTGCGCCCACATCGGCGTGCGTGACTTGAATACCGGCCGTCTGGTGGCGACCACCCGTTTGCTCGACCACACGGCTGCCAGCAGCCTGGGCAAATTCTACAGCGAAGAAGAATTCAGCCTCCACGGCCTTGTGCACCTGCAAGGCCCGATCCTGGAAATCGGTCGCACCTGCGTCGACCCGGCCTACCGCAATGGCGGCACCATCGCCGTGCTCTGGGGCGAATTGGCCGAAGTCCTGAACCAGGG
The DNA here is from genome assembly GCF_019947365.1 of Pseudomonas sp. GL-R-26. Classification (NCBI taxonomy): domain Bacteria; kingdom Pseudomonadati; phylum Pseudomonadota; class Gammaproteobacteria; order Pseudomonadales; family Pseudomonadaceae; genus Pseudomonas; species Pseudomonas sp. GL-R-26. Next base: position 9,076 of record NZ_JAGYGI010000033.1, read on the forward strand.
CGGCTACAGCTACCTGATGGGTTGCGCGAGCATTCCGATGCAGGATGGCGGCGTGCAGGCCCACGCGATCATGCAGCGTCTGCGCGAACGCTACCTGTGCACCGAACACCTGCGCGCCGAGCCGAAAAACCCGCTGCCGAGCCTGGCCATCCCGTCGAACGTGATCGCCGAAATGCCACCGCTGCTCAAGGCCTACATGCGTCTGGGCGCGAAGATCTGCGGCGAACCATGCTGGGACGAAGACTTCCAGGTTGCCGACGTGTTCATCCTGCTCAAGCGCGACGAACTCTGCCCGCGCTACGCCAAACACTTCAAGGCGGCTGTGTAATGAGCCGGTTGCGGGTGTACGCGCGAATCGCGCGAGTGCTGTTGGTAGTGACGCTGGGCCTGGGCATGGCCAGCGTGTTCGGGGTGTTCGAGCGCCTGGGCATGGCCCATTCGATGGCGCGTCGTCAGCGCTGGTCGCGGTTTTTCATGGCCCGCCTGAGCAACGCCCTGCCCTTCGACGTGACCGTCCACGGTGAGCTGCCGAAGACCCCGATGCTCTGGGTCAGCAACCACGTGTCCTGGACCGACATCCCGCTGCTGGGGATGCTCACGCCGCTGTCGTTTTTGTCCAAGGCCGAAGTGCGCACCTGGCCGGTGGCCGGCTGGTTGGCGGCCAAGGCCGGCAGCCTGTTTATCCGCCGTGGCTCGGGTGACAGCCAGTTGATCCGCAAGCAGATGACCCGTCACCTGGAACAGGCACACCCTCTGCTGATGTTCCCGGAAGGCACCACCACCGATGGCCGCTCGCTGCGCACCTTCCACGGCCGCCTGCTGTCCGCCGCCATCGATTCCGAAGTGGCAATGCAGCCGGTGGCGATTCGTTATCTGCGTGACGGCCAGCCTTGTGCGCTGGCGCCGTTCATTGGCGACGATGATCTGCTCTCGCACTTGATGCGTCTGTTCGCCAATGACCGTGGCGGCGTGGAGATTCACCTGCTCAAGCCAATCGAGTGCGAAGGTCGGGAACGTGCGGCGCTGGCGTTCGAGGCACAGCAGGCGGTGCAGAAGGTGTTGTTCGGGACTGTTGTTGAACCTCAGCGCGCACCGATGCGCCCTGCCATTGCGGCTTGATTCAATTTCAGACTGAAGACGAACCTGTGGGAGCGGGCTTGCTCGCTCCCACAGAGGTTTTATGGTGTTGGATAGTTCCGGGCAAAATCCTGCAGCTGCGGATAGAACAACCGAAAGTCCTCGCTCAACGGTTCATACAAGCGCCGCAACTCCTGCATCGCCGCCGCCAGCTCTTCCGGCCTGCTCAGGCGCCGCGAGATCCCGCGCAACACTTGCTCCAACACCTCGAATTCCTGATACGACCCCAACCAGTCATTGGCCACCATGTGCGGCGCAATCTTCGCCAGCCGCTCCGGCAGTTGTCGCTCGCTGGACAGCACGCGGTACACGTCTGAAGTGAACAACTCCAGCGGCCGGTCGGCGTACAGCGTCCAGTCACGAGCCAGGCAATGGTCGAAAAACACGTCGAGCACGATCCCCGCGTAGCGACGACGGGTCAGGGAGAAACGTGACAGCGCGACGTCCACCAGCGGATGGCGATCGGTGAACACGTCGATGCTGCGGTGCAACTGGATAGCCCTCTCGATTTCCGGAGCGAACTGCCCTTGCAGCCGTCCCTTGACGAAATCGCCGTACAGACTGCCGAGCAACTGGCCGGGACGCTGGCCACCGAGGTGAAGATGTGCGAGATAGTTCATGGGCGCAGCTTAGCACTGCCCCCTTGTTTTGTTACACTCACCATATCGTTATAACTCGATATACCGAAATATGAGCTGGTCAGAGCCAAATCATATTTGTATATCGCGAAATACCGATTTAAAGTTCGCCTCATCGCGATATAGCGTTTTAAACATCACGAGCCCACATCATGACCATCAATCTCGACGAAATAATAAAAGCCCTGGCACACCCAGTACGGCGAGAAATCCTGCACTGGCTCAAGGACCCGACCGTCGAATTTCCCGACCAGTCCCACAGTAACGAGCACGGCGTTTGCGCCGGGCAGATCGATCAACGCTGCGGCCTGTCGCAGTCCACGGTGTCCGCACACCTGGCGACCCTGCAACGCGCCGGCCTGATCAGCAGCCGCAAAGTCGGCCAGTGGCATTTTTTCAAACGCAACGAGGAAACCATTCAGGAGTTCCTCAAAACCTTCAGTAAAGAGCTCTGACCCTGTGGGGGCGTTCTCAATTGGTTTTCACACAGCGCCGGGAAAACCAAATGAGAACGCCCCCCACGTCAGCCAGCCAACAAGGAATTAAACAATGCCCCTCTCGCTACTCATCCTGGCCTTGAGCGCCTTCGCCATCGGCACCACCGAGTTCGTCATCATGGGCCTGCTGCCCAACGTGGCAGCTGACCTCGGTGTATCGATTCCCGGTGCCGGCTGGCTGGTGACCGGTTACGCCCTGGGCGTGGCCATCGGCGCGCCGTTCATGGCGCTGGCCACCGCCAAACTGCCGCGCAAGGCAGCCCTGGTGGCGTTGATGGGCATTTTCATTGTCGGCAACCTGCTTTGCGCAGTGGCCGGCGACTACAACGTGCTGATGTTCGCCCGTGTGGTCACCGCCCTGTGCCATGGCGCCTTCTTCGGTATCGGTTCAGTGGTAGCCGCCGGCCTGGTGCCTGCGAACAAACGCGCTTCGGCCGTGGCCCTGATGTTCACCGGCCTGACCCTGGCCAACGTCCTCGGCGTACCGCTGGGCACCGCCCTCGGCCAGGAGGCCGGCTGGCGTTCGACATTCTGGGCCGTGACCGTGATCGGTGTGATCGCACTGATCGGTCTGATCCGCTTCCTGCCGGCCAAGCGCGATGAAGAAAAACTCGACATGCGCGCCGAACTGGCCGCACTCAAGGGCGGCGGCATCTGGCTGTCCCTGAGCATGACCGCGCTGTTCGCCGCCTCGGTGTTCACCCTGTTCACCTACGTCGCGCCGCTGCTCGGCGAAGTCACCGGCGTCTCGCCCCGTGGCGTGACCTGGACATTGATGCTCATCGGCCTGGGCCTGACCGTCGGCAACATCATCGGCGGCAAGCTGGCCGACAAAGGCATGGCAGCGACGCTGATCGGCGTGTTCATCACCATGGCCGTGGCGTCCACCGTGCTGACCTGGACCAGCGTCGCGCTGATCCCGACCGAAATCACCCTGTTCCTCTGGGCCACCGCGTGCTTCGCCGCCGTGCCTGCGTTGCAAGTGAACGTGGTGACCTTCGGCAAGGCCGCACCGAACCTGGTGTCGACCCTGAACATCGGCGCTTTCAACATCGGCAACGCCTTGGGTGCCTGGGTTGGCGGCAGCGTGATTGCCCACGGCTTCGGCTTGACCAGCGTGCCCCTCGCGGCAGCCGTACTGGCGGTACTCGCCCTGCTGGTGACCCTGATTACCTTCCGTCAGAGCGGCAATCCCGATCTGGCCCCTGCTACCAACTGATCAACCATTACCTCACGAGGGTTGCGTTAAATGACGACTATTTTCGATCCGATCAAACTGGGCGACCTCGAGTTGGCCAACCGCATCATCATGGCGCCGCTGACCCGCTGCCGCGCCGACGAAGGTCGCGTGCCCAACGCGCTGATGGCCGAGTACTACGTGCAGCGCGCCTCCGCCGGCCTGATCCTCAGCGAAGCCACTTCGGTCACGCCGATGGGCGTCGGCTACCCGGACACCCCGGGCATCTGGTCCAACGATCAGGTGCGTGGCTGGTCCAATGTGACCAAGGCTATCCATGGCGCGGGCGGCAAGATCTTCCTGCAACTGTGGCATGTGGGTCGCATTTCCCACGGTTTGTACCTGAACGATGAAGCCCCGGTCGCCCCAAGCGCCATCCAGCCCAAGGGCCACGTCAGCCTGGTGCGTCCGCTGGCCGACTTCCCGGTGCCGCGCGCCCTGGAAACCGCTGAAATCGCCGACATCGTCGACGCTTACCGCGTCGGTGCCGAGAACGCGAAGGCTGCCGGTTTCGACGGCGTGGAAATCCATGCCGCCAACGGTTACCTGCTCGACCAGTTCCTGCAAAGCAGCACCAACCAGCGCACCGACAACTACGGCGGCTCCCTGGAAAACCGTGCCCGCCTGCTGCTGGAAGTGACTGACGCGGCCATCGAAATCTGGGGTGCCGGCCGTGTCGGCGTGCACCTGTCGCCACGCGCCGACTTGCATGACATGGGTGACGACAACCTGACCGAAACCTTCACCTACGTCGCTCGCGAACTGGGCAAGCGTGGCATCGCCTTCATCTGCTCGCGCGAGAAAGAAGGTGCCGACAGCCTCGGTCCACAACTCAAGGAAGCCTTCGGCGGCCCCTACATTGCCAACGAGCGCTTCACCAAGGACAGCGCCAACGCGTTGCTCGCCAGTGGCAAGGCCGATGCAGTCGCCTTCGGCGTACCTTTCATTGCCAACCCTGACCTGCCGGCACGTTTGCAGGCTGACGCGCCGCTGAACGAAGCGCGTCCGGAACTGTTCTACGCCAAGGGCCCGGTCGGTTACATCGACTACCCGACGCTGTAATTAACACCTGCTTGTTTCAAAGGCCTCCGCGCTCTTGCGCCGAGGCCTTTTTTTTCCGTAAAAATCAAACAATACAATTTCTACTAAAAAACCCACCCCACCGCGCCCCTCCATCAAGCACTCTGCCCACATCAAGCAAGATAAGTTAACAACTCACTTCAGTCCGCTTATTGAATAACCGCCCCTCACGAACAACAATGACTTAAACCCATTGACACCCAAGCACTACTTAAATGGAATTAAGCCAATGCCTTCACTCGCAAAACACATAAAGCCTACTCTAACCGGGCTAACACTCGCCCTCATAACAAGCAGCTCCAGCTTTGCTTCAAATGAAAAGCAAAAGCCACTCATTCAATCCAAAGACCCGGACACAACGACTATTCACTACCACTTTAAAAACCTCACAAACAGCACAATGAAGCTTTCAAAGCCTACAAAAAAACAAAGCAACTCCTCCTACCCCATCAGTGAGTTCGATGTCCCCGCCAAGGGCCGATATGAGTATGCAGCTGACTTTCCGAATTTCTTCAGTTCTATTGCTTTCGGCAAAGCGACCGAGCTGACAGAAACATTTGCCTACGTTTCGGGAAACAAGGAATGCCTATACACGGCGTCCATTGAAGTCAGACTGGAAAAACAAGGAGACGACGCCGAACGAGTGCCCCACTGGTCGGGCAATGGCAAATCAACGGGAACTGAAGCGGCTGACTGTTCAACTGAAATTCTCGAAGTGCAAAACAGTTACCCAAATAGTATGAGCATTGAGTTCACCATGGAATAACCCCCCGCACCTCCCATCTACGAGCAACCAAAATGCACACTTACAAGTTGTCAATACTTGCAATGCTTTTATTTTACTCAATCAATGCAAACAGCATGACCGACACCGTCATCACCCTCAAACTGTCGAACAACACTTTCGGCACGTTAAAACTGAAGAGCATTTCGGGCTTGGAAGTTCCGCTGAATGGTCCCTTGATAACGTTTAATGTCGGGCCAGGCACCAAAGAAATCCTCGACATACCCTATTCCAGACCTTTTACACTCGACAAAACAGGCTGGCAACCTCGCAGGCAAAAAGTTGAACCTGTCAGTCTCGACCTGGTATATGAAGTGCACGGTTATCGATGCCGACTGAAAACCCGGATGGCGGCTCCAGTTGGTTACGGCGTTTTAGAGCCTGACTACAAACCTGACTGGAAGGCAACAGTCGAACCATCAGGAAATGGCCAGTACAAATGCAACGCGACAATCTCAAAAAAGATGACAAGGCCACCCTTCAGCTACACGGTTAACTTTAGTATCAGTAAATAGACATCGTAATAAATCGGAGGGGAACGTCCCGGCCTCTGCGCCACGCCCTCCGACCGCCCTCCACCCCGGTATCAGTTCACAAACTGATGTCCGCACGGTGAAAAAAACGGGCGACTACCATTCGCTCACAGTCTCGACACAAATTCCCTACAAATTACTGAGCTTGCTACCTGTCAACGTGCCGAGTGTAAGTATATAAAAGCACCCCATTGTCGAAGGGCGCGTGAAGAACTGTTCATCTTCGGCTTCAACGGTTGACACAGAAGACGTCGATTACGCATTTTGCTTTATTTGCGCAGGCTGGGGCTGAAGCGCAACAGATCCAGCCCGGTATCGACCCAACGCTCGGCTTCGGTGTGCAATTCAAAACTGGCGGGGGCCAGCAACCACTGATACAGGATGCCATCAATATAAGCATGCAGGCTGATCGCGGCGCGGGCAGTGTCGAGATTTTCCGGCAACTGGCCACGATTCACGGCATTACTCAGGGCCAGGCCGATCCGCACATTGCATTCGAGGCTGGCTGATACCCGTTGTTGGCGCAGGTCGCACATTTCATCGGTGAATTCGCACTTATGAAAAAGAATCTCATTGATGCGTCGGGTTTTCGGGTCCAGCGCAATTTGATGAAACAAATGAATCAACAGCTTGCGCATGCAGCCCAGGGGATCGAGTTCGTCTTCGCTCTCGCTGGCCTTGGCCATTTCTTCCAGGGGCTCATGCAGGGTGTCGAGCATGGCCTGCACCAGATCCGCCTTGTTGCTGAAATGCCAGTAGATGGCCCCTCGAGTGACGCCGGCCAGGGTCGCGATGTCCGCCAGGGTCGTGCGCGCCACGCCTCGCTCGAAAAAGGCCTTTTCGGCCGCCACGAGAATTTGCGCGCGGGTTTCCTGAGCTTCCTCTTTGGTACGACGGACCATGGCAGTACAACCTCAATCAGGGTGCTTCAGCGATGCCTGAACATCGGCTGAATAAAAGTGGGGCGAACGTTCTGGGGGTTCGTCCCCGGCCTACAATTCCAACCTTTCAACGGCTTGTGTAACGGCGTGAGTACACAGCCTGGGTATTTACAAACAGCCATGTACGTAAGTATATTCCTTAGTAAGCTACTTATCTACTCGGCAAACATTTTTCAACCTTCCACCTTTCTAGTGCGCACCTTGCGCGCCTGACCCGAGGATTTTCATGCAATTCAAGCCAGCTGTTACCGCTCTGGTCGCCGCCGTCGCCCTGGCATCGCTACTCAGCGGATGCAAAAAGGAAGAGGCAGCACCGGCCGCCCCACCGCCTCAGGTCGGCGTCGTGACTCTGCAACCGCAAGCTTTCACCCTGACATCCGATCTGCCCGGCCGTACCAGTGCGTTCCGCATTGCCGAAGTCCGCCCGCAGGTCAACGGCATCATTCTCAAGCGCCTGTTCAAGGAAGGCAGCGACGTCAAGGCCGGCCAACAGCTCTATCAGATCGACCCGTCGATCTATGAAGCAACGCTCGCCAGCGCCGAAGCCAACCTGCGTTCGACCAAGTCGATTTCCGACCGCTACAAGCAACTGGTCGATGAGCAGGCTGTGAGCCGTCAGGAATACGACACCGCCGTGGCCAACCGCCTGCAATCGGAAGCCTCGCTGCAAACCGCACAGATCAACGTGCGCTACACCAAGGTCTATGCCCCGCTGACCGGCCGCATCGGCCGCTCCTCGGTGACCGAAGGCGCGCTGGTGAGCAATGCTCAGGTCGACGCGATGGCGGTGATTCAGCAAATCGACCCGATCTACGTCGACGTGACGCAGTCCTCGGTCGAGCTGTTGCAACTGCGCCGTGAGCTGGAAAGCGGTCGCCTGCAAAAGGCTGGCGATAACGCCGCCTCGGTCAAGCTGACCCTCGAAGACGGCAGCGAGTACAAGCTGGACGGCAAGCTGGAATTCTCCGAAATCTCGGTTGACCAGACCACCGGTTCCGTCACCCTGCGTGCCATATTCCCGAACCCTGACCACACCCTTCTGCCAGGCATGTTCGTGCACGCCAAGTTGCTGGCCGGTGTGAACAGCGCGGCGATCCTGGCCCCGCAGCAAGGCGTGACCCGCGACCTCAAGGGGACGCCAACCGCACTGGTTGTCGGCCCGGACAACAAGGTCGAACTGCGTCAACTCAAGGCCAACCGCACCGTCGGCAATCAATGGCTGATCGAAGACGGCCTGAAGGCTGGCGATCGCCTGATCACCGAAGGTCTGCAATTCGTCAAACCTGGCGTCGAAGTCAAGGCCAGTGAAGCGACCAACGTAGCCGTAACGAACCCGGCCCCCGCCCAGGCAGCTGATAAAGCCTCTGGCGGCAAAGGGGAGTAAACCATGTCGAAATTTTTTATCGACCGTCCGATTTTCGCTTGGGTAATTGCCCTGGTGATCATGTTGGTCGGGGCACTATCGATCCTCCGGTTGCCGATCAACCAGTACCCGAGCATTGCGCCTCCAGCGATCGCCATCTCCGTGGCCTACCCGGGTGCTTCGGCACAAACGGTCCAGGACACTGTGGTTCAGGTGATCGAGCAACAGCTCAACGGTATCGACAACCTGCGTTATGTCTCGTCGGAAAGTAACTCCGACGGCACCATGACCATTACAGCGACCTTTGAGCAAGGCACCAACTCCGACACCGCGCAGGTTCAGGTCCAGAACAAGCTGAACCTGGCCACCCCGCTGCTGCCGCAAGAAGTGCAGCAACAGGGTATCCGCGTCACCAAGGCGGTGAAGAACTTCCTGTTGGTGATCGGCGTGGTGTCGCGTGACGGCAGCATGACCAAGGACGACCTGTCCAACTACATCGTGTCGAACATGCAGGACCCGATCTCGCGGACCGCCGGTGTCGGTGACTTCCAGGTGTTCGGTTCCCAGTACGCCATGCGTATCTGGCTCGACCCGGCCAAGTTGAACAACTTCAGCCTGACCCCGATCGACGTCAAGACCGCTATCGCCGCGCAAAACGTCCAGATATCGTCCGGCCAGCTCGGCGGCCTGCCTGCCCTGCCCGGCACCCAGCTGAACGCGACCATCATCGGCAAGACCCGCCTGCAGACCGCGGAGCAATTCGACAAGATCCTGCTCAAGGTCAACAAGGACGGTTCCCAGGTTCGCCTGAAAGATGTTGCCGAAGTCGGTCTGGGTGGCGAGAACTACAGCATCAACGCCCAGTTCAACGGCGCCCCGGCTTCCGGCCTGGCGGTGAAACTGGCCACCGGTGCCAACGCGCTCGATACCGCCAAGGCCCTGCGCACCACCATCGACAGCCTCAAACCCTTCTTCCCGCAAGGTATGGAAGTGGTGTTCCCGTACGACACCACGCCGGTAGTAACGGAGTCGATCAGGGGCGTGGTTCACACCCTGGTCGAAGCGGTCGCGCTGGTGTTCCTGGTGATGTTCCTGTTCCTGCAGAACTTCCGTGCCACCATCATCACCACGATGACCGTGCCAGTGGTATTGCTCGGTACGTTCGGCATCCTCGCGGCCGCCGGTTTCAGCATCAACACCCTGACCATGTTCGGCATGGTGCTGGCCATCGGTTTGCTGGTGGACGATGCCATCGTCGTGGTGGAAAACGTCGAACGGGTGATGAGCGAAGAAGGCCTGTCACCCAAGGAAGCCACCAAGAAATCCATGGGCCAGATCCAGGGCGCACTGGTGGGTATCGCCTTGGTGTTGTCGGCGGTGCTGCTGCCCATGGCGTTCTTCAGCGGTTCCACCGGTGTGATCTACAAGCAGTTCTCGATCACCATCGTCTCGGCCATGGCCCTGTCGGTACTGGTTGCACTGATCTTCACCCCGGCGCTCTGCGCCACCATGCTCAAGCCGATCCGGAAAGGCGAGCACGGCACCCCGAAACGCGGTTTCTTTGGCTGGTTCAACCGCAATTTCGACCGCGGCGTACGCAGCTACGAGCGCGGCGTGGGCAACATGCTCGCGCACAAGGCCCCGTACCTGCTGGCCTACCTGATCATCGTCGTCGGTATGATCTGGCTGTTCACCCGCATTCCAACGGCGTTCCTGCCGGAAGAAGACCAAGGTGTACTGTTCGCCCAGGTGCAGACGCCTGCCGGCTCCACGGCCCAGCGCACCCAGGTGGTCGTCGACGAAATGCGTGAATTCCTGCTGCGCCCTGGCAAGGATGGCGGCGAAGGCGATGCGGTGAACTCGGTGTTTACCGTGACCGGCTTCAACTTCGCCGGCCGTGGCCAGAGCTCGGGTATGGCGTTCATCATGCTGCGTCCGTGGGACGAACGTAACGCCGACAACAACGTGTTCAAGGTGGCGGCCCGTGCCCAGCAGCACTTCTTCACCTTCCGCGATGCCATGGTGTTCGCTTTCGCACCACCGGCGGTACTGGAACTGGGTAACGCCACCGGTTTCGACGTGTTCCTGCAGGACCGCGCCGGTATCGGCCACGAAAAACTGATGCAAGCGCGCAACCAGTTCCTCGGCATGGCCGCACAAAGCAAGATTCTGACCCAGGTGCGTCCGAACGGCCTGAACGACGAACCGCAATACCAGCTGGAAATCGATGACGAGAAGGCCAGTGCCCTGGGCATTACCATCGCCGACATCAACAACACCCTGTCGATTGCCCTGGGCAGTAGCTACGTCAACGACTTCATCGACCGTGGTCGGGTGAAGAAGGTATACGTGCAAGGCCAGCCAGGCGCTCGCATGGGCCCTGAAGACCTGCAGAAGTGGTACGTGCGCAACGCCACCGGCACCATGGTTCCGTTCTCGGCGTTCGCCAAGGGCGAGTGGATTTACGGTTCACCGAAACTGGCCCGTTACAACGGCGTGGAAGCGATGGAAATCCTCGGTGCCCCGGCGCCAGGCTATTCCACCGGTGAAGCCATGCTCGAAGTCGAAGCCATCGCCAAGAAACTGCCGGCGGGTGTCGGTATTTCCTGGACCGGCCTGTCGTATGAGGAACGTCTGTCCGGTTCGCAAGCGCCGGCGCTGTACGCCCTGTCGCTGCTGATGGTGTTCCTGTGTCTGGCGGCGTTGTATGAAAGCTGGTCGATTCCGATCGCGGTGATGTTGGTGGTGCCGCTGGGGATCATCGGTGCACTGATGGCCACCAGCCTTCGCGGTTTGTCCAACGACGTGTACTTCCAGGTAGGTTTGTTGACGACTATCGGTCTGGCGGCGAAAAACGCCATTCTGATTGTCGAATTTGCCAAGGAACTACACGAACAAGGGCGTAGCCTGCGCGATGCGGCAATTGAAGCCTGCCGCATGCGTCTGCGACCGATCATCATGACCTCGCTCGCCTTCGTCCTCGGTGTGGTACCACTGGCGATATCCACGGGCGCAGGTTCCGGTAGCCAGCATGCAATCGGTACCGGCGTGATCGGCGGTATGATCACGGCGACTGTGCTGGCGATCTTCTGGGTCCCGCTGTTCTTCGTTACCGTGTCGTCCATAGGCCAACGCAAAATCGCCGACCAGGATGACGCTACTGAAACTCCTAAAGAGGCTGGCTAATGAGCAAGTCGCTACTCTCCCTGGCAGTCGCCGCCTTCGTGCTCGGTGGCTGCTCGCTGATACCTGATTATCAGCAGCCCGAAGCGCCGGTGGCGGGCCAGTACCCGCAGGGCCTGGCGTACTCGCCGGCCCAGGCTCCGGCGCAAGCGGCTGCCGAGCAGGGCTGGAAGCAGTTTTTCCATGACCCGGCGCTGCAACAGCTGATCCAGGTGGCCCTGGAAAACAACCGTGACCTGCGTGTCGCGGCCCTGAACATCGACGCATTTGCGGCTCAATACCGCATCTCCCGTGCCGATCTGTTCCCGGCCGTCTCGGCCAACGGCACAGGCAGCCGTCAGCGCGTTCCGACTGACGCTTCGCAGACCGGTCAAGCCGGCATCACCAGTTCCTACTCGGCAACGGTGGGTGTCAGCGCCTATGAACTCGACCTGTTTGGCCGGGTTCGCAGCCTGAACGAAGAGGCGCTGCAGAAGTACTTCGCCACTGAAGAAGGCCGCCGCAGCACGCAGATCAGCCTGGTGGCCAGTGTGGCCAATGCCTACCTGACCTGGCAGGCCGACAAGGAACTGTACAAGCTGACCCAGGACACCCTGGCCGCCTTCGAGGAGAGCTACAAGCTCACCGCCCGCAGCAACGAAGTCGGCGTCGCCTCGGCCCTGGACCTGGCACAGTCGCGCACCTCGGTGGAAAACGCCCGTGCGCAACTGGCCAAGTACACCCGTCAGGTCGCCCAGGACGAGAACATCCTGGTGCTGCTGCTCGGCACCGGCGTCCCGGCCAACCTGCAAGCGGCCAAACCGCTTGACGACGACCTGCTGAGCGACGTTCCGCCCGGCCTGCCGTCGGACCTGCTGCATCGTCGTCCGGACATCCTTCAGGCCGAGTACAACCTGAAGGCCGCCAACGCCAACATCGGCGCGGCGCGGGCTGCGTTCTTCCCGAGCATCAGCCTGACGGCCAATGCCGGGACCTTGAGCCCGGACCTGTCCGGTCTGTTCAAGGGTGGTTCGGGCACGTGGCTGTTCCAGCCGCAGATCAACCTGCCGATCTTCAACGCCGGCGCCTTGAGCGCCAGCCTGGATTACTCGAAAATCCAGAAAGACATCGGCGTGGCGAACTACGAGAAGTCCATTCAAACGGCCTTCCAGGAAGTCGCCGACGGCCTGGCCGCCCGCCAGACCTATGTCCAGCAGTTGCAGGCACAGAAAGATTTCGTCAGTGCCAACCAGGAGTACTACCGCCTGGCCGAGCGTCGTTACCGTATCGGTGTCGACAGCAACCTGACCTTCCTCGATGCCCAGCGTCAGCTGTTCAGTGCGCAGCAAGTGCTGATCACCGACCGCCTGGCGCAACTGGTCAGCCAGGTCAACCTGTACAAGGCCCTGGGTGGTGGTTGGAACGAACAGACCGCGAAGAACGAGCCGTTGAAAGAAGAAGCGCCGAAGATGAAGTACTTCTGATAGCGCTGTGAAAACACGAAGCCCACCGATTGGTGGGCTTTTTTATACTACAAAACATTCTTAAACTCATTCACCACAAACTCAAATGCAGCATCAACTACCATATTCAGCCGAAAACTCCTTCGCCTCAACCTTTACCATTACCTTATTGCGATCAAGAAAAAAAAACTCAAATTTACCTTTAATATATTTTCTCGCTGACTCATCGACAACATCCAACACTATCAACTTGCCTTGCCCAAAATTATCACCTTGCAGATTTTCATCTGGCCTTCCTTTGCCAAACAAAGCAGCCACCTTATATGGTTTGTCTCCAAATGGATCTCTGATTTCATAACTTCCCTTCGCAACTTTAATGATGGTCATCAAGCCAACCGTTTCCACCAGATGGCCGGTATCCTCGCCAAAATAAGCTTCGAGTGAGAAACTCGTTTCTCCCATACCGAAACCAATCCAATTAGTTTCCATCGATACTGGGGCGCCATCACCTCTTGTAACTTCAAGCTTGACAAAGCCCTGAGCAACCCTTGGTTTCTCATACAGTGATTGCGCAGCACCAGTAGTAGTGAATGAACGTTTTTCCGCACCTTGACCAGCCATGTCATTTTCTCCAAAAAATATGAATTATTACTGGACACTCACCAAACCATCCGAGACGAAACACTACTCCCTGAAAAAGGCGCACTCAACTGTCAGAAATACCAGTTACAAATGGAAAAGCGTTACTTTAAAGTGGAGTATTTTTACGAATTAAATTTATATATCAACTCAAACTATTATTCCTGAATTTTTCCTCGATAACGTTCGTGAACGAGCCTATCCGTGAAGAGGCCCGCATAGCCACTCCTGAATGCCGCCCAATCTTGCGTTCGATAATCGCCCAAAACCCGCTTTTTACGATTGAACCATCCAGTACATTCCCCGCACCATCCGAACCACAAAACAAATAACAACAGGTTCGACACCATGCCCCCGCGCCCCGCCCTCTCCGGCTGACCCGCTTCGTTTTGTGCTGATTTCGAATATTCGTCTGCAACCCCGGGTTGCGGCATCACCTCGCTTCATCCCCAAGAATTAGAGAGACCCGAGCTCATGACGTCTTCCACCGCGCAGTACTTCGTTCCCAGCCTGATCGCCATGGCCCTGGCCAGCGCGGCCCTGCCCGCCTACGCCGAGGAGTCGGGTTTTGTCGAAGGGGCCAAGGTCAACCTGAACCTGCGCAACTTCTACATCAACCGCAACTTCACCAACCCGACCAAGGCCCAGGGCAAGGCAGAAGAATGGACGCAGAGTTTCATCCTCGACGCCAAGTCCGGTTTCACCCAAGGCACCGTCGGGTTCGGCATGGATGTGCTCGGTTTGTATTCGGTGAAGCTCGACGGCGGCAAAGGCACAGGCGGTACGCAACTGCTGCCGCTGGATCATGACGGTCGCCCGGCAGACAACTTTGGCCGCACCAACGTGGCGTTCAAGGCCAAGCTGTCGCAGACCGAAGTCAAAGTCGGCGAGTGGATGCCGGTGCTGCCAATCCTGCGTTCGGACGACGGTCGTTCGCTGCCGCAAACCTTCCGGGGCGGCCAGATCACGTCGAAGGAAATCAATGGCCTGACGCTCTACGGCGGCCAGTTCCGCCAGAACAGCCCACGGGACGACAGCAGCATGAACGACATGTCGATGACCGGCAAAGCCGCGTTCACCTCCGACCGTTTCAACTTCCAGGGCGGCGAGTACGTGTTCAACGACAAGCGCACCCAGGTCGGCCTGTGGAATGCCGAGCTCAAGGACATCTACAGCCAGCAATTCATCAATCTGATCCACAGCCAACCGCTTGGCGACTGGACCCTGGGCGCCAACCTGGGCTTCTTCTACGGCAAGGATGACGGCAGCGCCCGGGCCGGCGAGCTAGACAACAAGACAATGTACGGCCTGTTTTCGGCCAAGTACGGCGGCAACACGTTCTACGTCGGCCTGCAAAAACTAACTGGCGACAACGCCTGGATGCGGGTCAACGGCACCAGCGGCGGGACACTGGCCAACGACAGCTACAACTCCAGCTACGACAATGCCCAGGAGAAATCCTGGCAAGTGCGCCACGACTACAATTTCGCCGCCGTGGGCGTACCGGGCCTGACCCTGATGAACCGCTACATCAGCGGTGACAATGTGCACACCGGCACTATCACCGACGGCAAGGAATGGGGACGCGAAAGTGAACTGGGCTACACCGTGCAAAGCGGTGCGCTGAAGGACCTGAACCTGAAATGGCGCAACTCGACCATCCGCCGCGACTACAGCAACAACGAGTTCGATGAGAACCGCGTGATCATCAGCTATCCGATCAGCCTGCTGTAAACACAAAACAAATGTGGGAGCGAGCTTGCTCGCGATGAGGTCGTAACATTCAACATCTACATTGACTGTTACACCGCCATCGCGAGCAAGCTCGCTCCCACAGGTTGTTCACCGCTATATAGCTTACTCCCGCGACTCAACCCCCAACTCATCCCACACCGACTCGGCCAGGTGGAACGTCGCATTGGCCGCCGGAATCCCGCAGTAGATTGCGCTCTGCATGATCACTTCCTTGATCTCGCCACGGCTGACGCCGTTGTTGGCGGCGGCGCGCAGGTGCAGTTTGAGTTCGCCCTCGCGGTTCATGCCGATCAGCATGGCGATGGTGATCAGGCTGCGGGTGTGGCGCGGCAGGCCCGGGCGAGTCCAGATGTCACCCCAGGCGTGGCGGGTGATCATCTCCTGGAACTCCGAGTTGAACTCGGTCAGGGTGGTCAGGCTGCGGTCGACGTGGGCGTCGCCGAGGACCGCGCGACGGACTTCCATCCCCGCGTCGTAACGTTGTTTCTCATCCACAGCAATACCCTCAATCAGCCGACAGAAACGCCAGTACCCGCTCGCTGAACGCGCTGCCGGCCTGGACGTTGGACAAATGCGCGGCATAGAACTCGGCGTACTCGGCGCCCGGCACATGTTCCTGAATGAAGTGTCCGCCGGACGGTGGCGTCACCGCGTCTTCGGTGCCAGCGATGACCAGCAGCGGCGCCTTGATCGACGACAATTGATCGCGGAAATCGGCATCGCGCACGGCTGCACAGTTGGCTGCATAGCCCTGTGGGGAAGTGGCCGCGAGCATGTCGGTAATCTGCTTGGCCGCCGCCGGGTTGGCTTCGGAGAAGTCCGGGGTGAACCAGCGGGCAATCGATGCATCGCGCAGGGCAACCATGGCCGCCTGACCATCACGCAGCACCGTTTCGATGCGCGGGTTCCACACTGACGGATCGCCGATTTTCGCTGCGGTATTGCACACGATCAGTTTGTTCAGGCGCTCACCGGCGTTGATACCTAGCCACTGGCCGATCAGCCCGCCCATGGACAATCCGCAGAAATGCGCGCGTTCAATGTGCAACGCGTCCAGGAGCGCCAGCACGTCGTGGCCCAGCTGCTCGATGCTGTACGGGCCCGGCGTCACCAGCGATTGGCCGTGACCACGGGTGTCGAAACGCAGCACGCGAAAATGCTCGGTGAACGCCGGGATCTGCGCGTCCCACATGTGCAGGTCCGTGCCCAGGGAGTTGGACAGCACCAGCACCGGCGCATCGACCGGTCCATCGAGTTGGTAATGCAGTTCGCCCTCGGCGAGTTGTACAAAAGCCACAGCAAGTCTCCTTCAGGCAGTCAATGCAGAATGTTCAGCCACCGCCCGCTCGACCCAGGTTTTGGCCTGACCGAGATAATGGGCGGGGTCCAGCAGATGATCGAGTTCAGCCGCCGACAGTTCGGCGGTCACTTGCGGTTCGTCGCCGAGGACCGCGCGCAGGTGACGTTGTTCGGCCACGGCGCGTTTGCAGCATTGTTCCAGCAGATGATGCGCGGTATCGCGCCCAACCCGCTGCGCGAGGACGATGCTCACTGCTTCGGCGAGCACCAGGCCCCGGGTCAAATCGAGGTTGCGCGCCATGCGCTCGGCATCCACTTCCAGCCCTTGGGCGATCAACAGCGCTTGCTGCAGGCTGCCCGACACCAGGCAGCAAATCTCCGGCAGGGTTTCCCACTCGGCATGCCACAGGCCCAGGCTGCGTTCGTGTTCCTGGGGCATGGCGCTGAACAGCGTCGAGAGCAAACCGGGTACGCGAGTCGCCGCGCCGATCAACACCGCCGCGCCCACCGGATTGCGTTTGTGCGGCATGGTCGAGGAACCGCCCTTACCCGGCGCCGAAGGTTCGAACACTTCGGCAGCCTCGGTTTGCATCAACAGGCTGATGTCGCGACCGAGTTTGCCGAGGCTGCCGGCGATCAGGCCGAGCACGGCGCCGAACTCCACCACGCGGTCGCGCTGGGTGTGCCACGGCTGATCGGGCAAGGTCAGTTGCAGCTCTTCGGCCAGCGACCGGGCTATCGGCATGGCCTGGTCGCCTAGGGCCGCAAGGGTTCCGGACGCACCGCCGAATTGCAGCACCAGCAGGCGTGGTTTGAGTTCGGCCAAGCGTTGGCGACTGCGGGTCACCGCCCCCAGCCAGCCGGCGATCTTCATACCGAGGGTGACCGGCGTCGCATGCTGCAGCCAGGTGCGTCCGGCCAATGGCGTGGTCGCGTAGCGCTGGGCCTGGGACGCTAGGGTCTGCCCCAGTTGTGCCAAGTCTCCTTCGATCAGTTCCAGCGCCCGGCGTAGTTGCAGCACCAGGCCGCTGTCCATCACGTCCTGGCTGGTCGCGCCCAGATGCACATAGCGTTCGGCTTCGACATCGGTGGCCGCAATTTGTTTACCCAGCGCCTTGACCAACGGAATCGCCGAATTACCGGCCGTGGCAATCGCCTCGCCCAACGCCGCAAAGTCGTAAAGCCCGGCACGACAAGCCGCTTCAATCGGCGCGACAGCACTCGACGGAATCATCCCGACCCGCGCTTCGGCCCGGGCAAGTGCCGCTTCGAAATCGAGCATGGCCTGGACACGGCCCTGATCGCAGAACACCTCACGCATATCGCGGGCAGTGAAATAGGCATCGAACAATTGATTGCCCGGTCGCTGGTTCATAAACAGTTCCTGAAGGCGCGGGCCTTTACGACCCGCGCGTGAAGATCAAAGGTCTTGCTGCAGATACTTCGGCTGTTTCGGCAGGCGCAGGCTGAACAGGAATGCCACCGCCATCATCACCGTGACGTACCAGTAGAAGGAGTTTTCCATGCCCACGGCCTTGAGGCTCAAGGCCACATATTCCGCCGAACCACCGAAGATCGCATTCGCCACCGCATACGCCAGGCCGACACCTAGCGCACGCACTTCCGGCGGGAACATTTCAGCTTTTACCAAACCGCTGATCGAGGTGTAGAAACTGACGATCACCAGCGCCAGGGTAATCAACACAAAGGCCAGGAACGGACTGCTGACACTTTTCAGGCTCAACAGGATCGGTACGGTGAACAACGTGCCGAGGGCGCCGAACCAGAGCATCGAGTTACGCCGGCCGATCCTGTCGGCGAGCATGCCGAAAATCGGCTGCATGCACATATAGAGGAACAGCGCGCCGGTCATGATGTAGCTGGCGGTCTTGGCCGGCATGCCGGCGGTGTTCACCAGGTACTTCTGCATGTACGTGGTGAAGGTGTAGAAAATCAGCGAGCCACCAGCGGTGTAACCAAGCACGGTGATGAACGCGGCTTTATGGTCGCGAAACAACGCGCTGATGCTGCCGGCGTCCTTGTTTTCGCGCATTTCCTTGCTGGTGGTTTCTTTCAGCGAACGACGCAGATACAGCGAAACCAGCGCCGCCATGGCACCCACCACGAAGGGTATCCGCCAGCCGTAGGCACGCAGGTCATCTTCGGTGAGGAACTGTTGCAGGATCACCACCAGCGACACCGCGAGCAACTGACCGCCGATCAGGGTCACGTACTGGAACGAGGCGAAGAACCCGCGTTGGCCCTTGAGCGCCACTTCACTCATGTAGGTCGCGGTCGTGCCGTACTCACCGCCCACCGACAAGCCTTGCAGCAAACGGGCGAACAGCAGCAGGATAGGTGCCCAGACCCCGATGCTGTTGTAGGTCGGCAGGCAAGCGATCAGCAGCGAGCCGAAGCACATCATCAGAATCGAGATCAACATCGAATTCTTGCGCCCGTGCTTGTCCGCCAAGCGCCCGAAAATCCAGCCACCAATCGGTCGCATCAGGAACCCGGCGGCAAACACGCCAGCGGTGTTGACCAACTGCACCGTAGGGTTATCGGACGGGAAAAAGGCAGGTGCGAAATAGATCGCACAGAAGGCGTAGACGTAGAAGTCGAACCATTCGACCAGGTTGCCGGACGAGGCACCGACAATAGCGAAGATCCGCTTGTTGCGTTCTTCGCCCGTATAAAGAGCTATAGGAGCTGTGGGTGTTGTCATTGTTTTTTCACTCAATGGGGACAGTGAGAGTCTAGACACACTTTGCAACAATCCCGATCCGCAGATGCAACAGCTGAAGCCAACACAACCTCTTGTGGCGAGGGAGCTTGCTCCCGCTCGGCTGCGAAGCAGTCGTAAAATCGGCCAATGTGGTCTGCCTGATTTACCGTGATAGCCGGGTTTGGGCTCGCTTCGCAAGCCAGCGGGAGCAAGCTCCCTCGCCACAAGTTATGTGTTCACTCAATAATCGAAGAACACCGTCTCGGCATCGGTGCCCTGCAGAATCACGTTCCACTGGTACACGCCCGACGCATCCTGCTTGGCCAGCAGCGTATTGCGACGCTCAGCCGGCACGCATTCCAGCAACGGATCGTTGACGTTCGCCGCCTCGCCATCAAAGTAAATCCGCGTCAGCAGGTGCTTGACCAGGCCACGGGCAAACACCAGCACCACCAGGTGCGGTGCCTGGGTCGTGCCTTTGAGCCCCTCGACCATACCCGGCTTGATGGTGGTGAAACGGAAACGCCCTTCGGCATCCACCGGCACCCGGCCAAAGCCCTCGAAGTTCGGGTCCAGGGGTTTGTCCTGGTCGTCTTCCGGATGGTCGTACTTGCCGGCGGCGTTGGCCTGCCAGACTTCCAGCATCGCGTCGTTGACGATGTCGCCATTGCCGTCGACCACTTGCCCGGTGATCGCCACGCGCTCGCCCAGGGTTTGTTCGACGGTCAGGTTTTCGCGGTTCAGCCAGGTCAGGCCGATGTGGTAATACGGCCCGACGGTGTGGGACGTGGTCGCAGTCAGCGTCATCTTATTTCTCCATCGGCGTGGCGTCGCGGCCGCGCAAAACGATGTCCCAGCGATAACCTAGGGCATAGGAAGGGATGGTTTTTTCCAGATCGAACGCGGCGATCAAGCGCTCTTTGGCGCTGGTATCGGGCACGCAGTTGTAGATCGGGTCGTACGCCAGCAACGGGTCGCCCGGGAAATACATCTGCGTCACCAGGCGCGTCAGGATGCTCGGCCCGAACAGCGAGAAATGGATGTGCGCCGGGCGCCAGGCGTTGTGGTGGTTGCCCCACGGATACGCACCAGGCTTGATGGTCTGGAACTGGTACCAGCCATCGGCGTCGGTCACGGTGCGGCCGGTGCCGGTGAAATTCGGGTCCAGCGGTGCGTCGTGCAGGTCGCGGACATGGGCGTAGCGACCGGCGGCGTTGGCCTGCCAGATCTCCACCAGAATCCCGGGTACTGGCAGACCGTTTTCGTCCAGAACGCGGCCGTGGATGATGATGCGTTCACCCTGAGGTTCCGCGTCATGCTGGGCAGTCAGGTCATTGTCCTTCTCATTGACGCGCTCGGCGCCAATGGTAGGACCGGTAATTTCCGACAACGAATGGGGCAGGAACACCAACGGTTTCGACGGCGAGCGCAGGTTGGTTGATTGGTAGGTCGGATGTAGGTACGGCGGTTGAGTGCCTTCCTGCGGACGACGGTAACCAGGCTTGTCAGTCATGAAACATTCCTCAGTTCTTATAAGTCTTCAGAGCGCGTCAGACGCGCTCGATCGCCAAAGCCAGACCTTGGCCGACACCGACGCACATGGTCGCCAGACCTTTCTTGCCACCGGTTTTTTCCAGCTGATGCAACGCGGTCAACACCAGTCGCGCGCCGCTCATGCCCAACGGGTGACCCAAGGCAATCGCGCCACCGTTCGGGTTGACCTGGGCCGCGTCGTCCGCGATCCCCAGTTCACGCAGCACCGCCAAGCCCTGGCTGGCGAAGGCTTCGTTGAGTTCGATCACGTCAAACTCACTGACCGCCACACCGAGGCGCTCGATCAGTTTACGCACCGCTGGCACCGGGCCGATGCCCATCACTCGCGGGGCAACACCGGCGCTGGCCATGCCCAGTACTTTGGCGCGGGCAGTCAGGCCGTGTTTCTTCACCGCTTCGGCCGAAGCCAGGATCAACGCGGCAGCACCGTCGTTCACACCCGAGGCATTGCCGGCGGTGACAGTCTTGTCGGGGCCGTTGACCGGTTTCAGTTTGGTCAGGGCTTCCAGCGTGGTGTCGGCGCGAGGATGCTCGTCCTGGCTGACCACGGTTTCACCTTTCTTGTGGGTGATGCGCACTTCAACGATTTCTTCGGCGAAGAACCCGGCGGCTTGCGCGGCGGCCGTGCGTTGTTGACTGCGCAGGGCGAACGCGTCCTGATCGGCGCGGGACACCTTGTAATCGTCGGCCACGTTGTCAGCGGTCTGCGGCATCGCGTCCACGCCGTACTGGGCCTTCATCAACGGGTTGATGAAGCGCCAGCCGATGGTGGTGTCTTCGAGCTTCATGTTGCGCGAAAACGCTGCATCGGCCTTGCCCATCACGAACGGTGCGCGGGACATCGACTCGACGCCACCGGCGATCGCCAGCTCCATCTCGCCGCTGGCGATGGCGCGGAACGCGGTGCCGATGGCATCCATGCCCGAAGCGCAGAGGCGGTTGAGGGTCACGCCGGGAATGGTTTCCGGCAGGCCGGCCAGCAACAGCGCCATACGCGCGACGTTGCGGTTGTCTTCACCGGCCTGGTTGGCGCAGCCGAGGAACACCTCGTCCACGGCGTTCCAGTCCACCGACGGGTTGCGCTCCATCAAGGCCTTGATTGGCACGGCAGCCAGGTCGTCGGCACGCACCGTCGACAGGCCACCGCCGAAACGGCCGATGGGGGTACGAATCGCGTCGCAGATATAAACGTCACGCATCACGCTTCTCCGGGGGCTTGGCCGTGTGCGGCGGCGGTACGAGCTTCGAGGTCGCGCAGCGCGGTCAGCTCGACTTCAGTCGGCTCGGCGGTTTGCTCGACATGGTCGGCAAAGCGAATCGCCCAACCGGTGGCCGCAACCACTTGCTCGCGGGTCACGCCCGGGTGCAGTGCGGTGACCACGAATTCGTGGGTGCCCTCTTCCGGCTCCATGATGCACAGGTCGGTGATGATCCCCACCGGACCGGCGCCTGGCAGGCCGAGACGCTTGCGCGAATCACCGCCCTCGCCGTGGCCGACCGAGGTAATGAAGTCGAGTTTGTCGACAAAGGAGCGCGACGACTGCTTGAGGATGATCAACACACTCTTGGCGGAACCGGCAATCTCCGGCGCGCCACCTGCACCCGGCAGACGGACTTTCGGCGCGTGGTAATCACCCACGACAGTGGTGTTGATGTTGCCGAAACGGTCGACCTGCGCCGCGCCGAGGAAGCCGACGTCAATGCGCCCGCCCTGCAGCCAGTAGCGGAAAATCTCGCCGGTAGGAACTACGGTGTCGGCGGTTTCCGCCAGTTCACCGTCACCGATCGACAGTGGCAGTACGCTTGGCTTGGCACCGATCGGACCCGATTCGTAGATCAGGACGACATCAGGCGAGGAAGTCAGGCGCGCCAGGTTGGCTGCTTTCGACGGCAGGCCGATACCGACGAAGCACACCGAACCGTTCTTCAGACGGCGAGCGGCGGCGACGGTCATCATTTCATTGGTGGTGTAAGTCATTACTTCGCCTCCGAAGCGGCGGCCAGTTTGGCCTGGAACTCGCTGAAGTCAGCGCTGCCGTGGATGTATTCGTTGATCCACGCGGTGAAGGTTTCACGGTCGCGGGCAATCGGGTCCCAGGCCTGGTAGAAGCGGTTGTCGCGCTCGTTGTAACCATGGGCGTAGGACGGATGCGCACCGCCAGGTACATGGCAAACCGCGCTCAAGGCCCAGGTTGGCAATACACAGGAGTTCATCGGTGCATTGAGGTCGTCGACGATTTCCTCAACGGTGACGATGCAGCGCTTGGCGGCCAGGGCGGCTTCTTTCTGCACGCCAAGGATGCCCCAGAGCAGCACGTTGCCCTTGCGGTCGGCTTTCTGCGCGTGAATCACGGTAATGTCCGGGCGCACCGAAGGCACGGCGGCCAACACTTCGCCGGTGAACGGGCAAGTGACGGATTTGATCAGCGGATTGACCTTCGGCAGGTCGGAACCGGCGTAGGCACGCAGTACCGCGAACGGCAGGCCGGAAGCGCCGGCGACGTAGGCATTGGCCAGGTCGGCGTGGCTGTGTTCTTCGATTTCCAGCGCGTGGGGCCACTGCTTCTCTACGGCGTCACGCAGACGGTGCAGCGAACCTACGCCAGGGTTACCACCCCAGGAGAAAATCAGCTTGCGGGCACAACCGGCACCGATCAACTGGTCGTAGATCAAGTCAGGGGTCATTCGCACCAGGGTCAGGTCTTTCTTGCCCTGGCGAATGATTTCGTGACCCGCCGCCGTCGGGATCAGGTGGGTAAAGCCTTCGAGCGCGACCGTATCGCCGTCGTTTACGAATTGCTTCACCGCGTCGTGCAGCGAAAGGATTTCAGCCATTGGGGCAGGCTCCCGTTTATTGTTAACCGACAGTGGAAGAAGGCGCCGATGCGCAGCGCCGGAATGACTGAAGATTAAGCCCGTGCAAAACGCCAAACAATCCGATAATCGACTAAGCGTTCGATTATCGAACATATTGTTGCTTGGCTACCGATCCCCAAAAGCTTCGCGAGCAGGCTCGCTCCCACAGAGGAATGCGATCACCTGTGGGAGCGAGCCTGCTCGCGAAGAGGTCTGCACACTCAATGAAGAATCGGACAGGCCTCAGGTCGCATCCGCATGACTGACCATGCCCTTGATCACCACCGCCGTCGTTGCCAGCGCCGCCGGAATCACCAGCGCCGTCAGCACTTGCTCGAAGTTCCAGCCCAGCCCCAGCAGCGTTGCGCCCATCCACGCACCGAGGATGGCACCGAAGCGGCCGATGCCGAGCATCCACGACACGCCGGTGGCCCGCCCTTGAGTCGGATAGAACCGCGCCGCCAGTGACGGCATTGCCGATTGCGCACCGTTGACACACATCCCGGCCACCAGCACCAGGGTCGCCAGGATTGTGATGTTGCCCAGGCTCTGCCCTACCGCGTAGGCAAACACCCCGGCCAACAGGTAGAAAGTGCCGATGACCTTGTGCGGATTGAACCGGTCCATTGCCCAGCCCACGCCCACCGCACTCAGCACGCCACCAAACTGGAACAGCGCGCCGATGAAGGCAGCCTGCTCCATGCTCGCGCCACTGTCACGCATCAGGGTCGGCAGCCAGCTGGTCAGCAGGTAAACGATCACCAGGCCCATGAAGTAGGTCAGCCACAACAGCAAGGTGCCGGTGCTGTAGGTGCCAGAGAAGATCACTGCAAACACATTGCGCGCCTTCACGGTTTTCTGTTCCGGCACGCTGAAACTGGACGCCTGGGCCACCACCGTCGGGTCGATCGGCGCCAGTGCCTTGCGCACTTTGTCCGTACCGCGGTTGCGCACCACCAGGTAACGCGCCGACTCCGGCAGCCAGAGCAGCAAAACGACGGCGAGGATCAGCGGCAGAACCCCGCCGATCAGCAGCAGGCTGTGCCAGCCAAAGGCCGGAATGAGTTTGGCCGAGATGAATCCACCGCCGGCCATGCCGAGGTTGAAACCGCAGAACATGCTGGTCACCAGCAGGGATTTCTTGCGCTCCGGTGTGTACTCCGACAGCAGGGTCGTGGCGTTCGGCATGCCGGCACCCAGACCCAGGCCGGTCAGGAAGCGCAACACCAGCAATTGATCGACATTGCTGCTGTAGGCCGAGGCCAGGCTGAAGGCGCCGAACAACAGCACCGCACCGACCAGCACGACTTTTCGCCCGAAGCGGTCAGCCAACGGGCCCGATCCCAGAGCGCCGAAGACCATGCCGATCAACGCCGCACTCATCACCGGGCCGAGACTGGCGCGGTCGATACCCCAGTCCTGGGACAGGGCCGGAGCGATGAATCCCATGGCCGCGGTGTCGAGGCCATCGAGGAAGACAATCAGGAAACACAGGATCACCACGCGCCACTGGTAGCGCGAAATGGGTTGGGCATTGATGAAGGACTGCACGTCGAGGCAGTTTCCTACAGCAGACTGAGGCTGGTTCATTATTTTTATTCCACGGATCGCAGTCGAACGGTGTCAGCAGATGCTGACGAAGCCGCGACAGTAATGATCCGGAGGAAACAGCGTCAATTCGATAAACACATCTCTGTGCGTTTATCGAACAGCTTAGGCAAACAACTGCGCGCTGAGGTCGCGGCTGGCGCTCAACAAACCGGGCAGGAAACGCTGTTCCAGTTCATTGCGGCTGACCCGCCCCGCATGGGTGCTGACATTGAGGGCCGCAACCACCTGCCCGGAAGCGTCGTACACCGGGACGGCAATCGAACGCAGCCCTTGCTCGAGTTCCTGGTCGACGATGCACCAGCCTTGCAGTCGTACTTCTTGCAGGCATTCGAGCAACGCCTCGGGGGTGTGGATCGTGCGGCTGGTCTTGGCTTGCAATTCGGCGTGGTCGAGGTATTCGCCAAGCGAGGTGTCGTCCAGCGCGGCCAGCAGGATCCGCCCCATCGACGTGCAGTAGGCCGGCAAGCGCCCGCCCACCGACAGGTCCACCGAAATCAGGCGCTGGGTGGTCGCGGAGCGGGCGATGTACAGAATGTCATCACCCTCCAGCGTGGCCATGTTGCAGGCCTCGTGCAGTTGCTCGCTCATGCGGTCCAGGTACGGCTGGGCGGAAACCGCCAGCGGCGTCGATGACACATAGGCATGGCCGAGGGTCAGCACTTTGGGCAGCAGCGAATAGGTGCGGCCGTCGGTGGTGGCGTAGCCGAGTTTGATCAGGGTGTGCAGGCAACGGCGCACGGCGGCGCGGGGAATTTCCGTGCGGTGGCTGATCTGGGCGATGGTCAGGTGCCGTTTGCGCTCCTGGAACGCTTGCACCACGGCCAGGCCACGGGCCAGGGACGTCATGAAATCCGGGTCGCCGGTCAGTGCCTGGATCCGTTTGGCTGGTGAGGCAACGATGGGAGGAGCCACTGAAGCGAAGGAATTACGCATTTGATCGTTCATACAAGGTCCTTTTACCCATTCGGATCAGCGACTATTACAAAGGGCTGGCGCCTGGCGCTCAAGCCCGACCCGTCAACTCCGTGCGATTATCGAACGCTCGACCGATAATCGCAATCCACCATATGAATAACCGGATCCGCCGACGCCCGTTTTTTTCGCCGACTCACGACCCCATGTTTACGCCGACTCGACACAGGACTTAATGGGGCAATCCAATTACCGCAACTTGCCTGACTTAATGGCATCAGAAAGACATCGCAGCGATCTGCTATCAGTCGACGCTCCACTTAATCGTAAAGTTGCGAGCAACAAAACGGTCACACACCAAGAACAACTTTTAACTCTTTGGAGATAGTGTTCTTCGAATCGGCCGCTATAATACAATTCAGTAGCGCTTCGGTTTTTTACTTGCCGAACCCGTTGCCCGGCAATGTGATGTTCCATCGCCGTTGCCCGTTGCAAGCGCCAGATCCGCATTGCACAGCCTTGTCGATGCGCTTGCCGAAACAGGAAACTGAAGCTACGTCAGCTGTTTATCTCTGGTGCCGTGGCCGCCTGTGACATGGAAGTATTGATCACGTTGTTGCCAAAAACGATGCCTTGACGGGCATTGCCCATTCGACAAACGTGATCAAACGATTTGATGCAGCGCGTTTTCACCAGAATTTATCCCAACTCAATCAGGTAGCACTGTGACGAAAGACGAACTGCGCGCGGAACTAGAGCGCCAGGAACAACGTTACAAGGAAGTTTACGGCGGAGAAGTCACCACTTACGCCGCTCAACCCGAACCGGAACGCAAACCCTGGCGTAAACGCGCCACCGTTCAGGATCAGGTTTTCCAGCAGGAAATTCAAAAAATGGAAAAGGAACTCAAAGCCGAAGAGCCATGACTGCTTCGGCCTGATCCTTATAAGGGCCTGCCTCTGCACCCGTTAAAAGCGGGATGTATTGATGCTGCCTTTCGCGCCCGCTACGAGCGGGCAGCGGCCATCACCGTCGTCGAATCCGGTAGATTTCCGGTATCTGACCTATTTCTCAGATTTTTCTCACAACTGTTCAAGCCCCTCTTACCGGGCCGTGAAGGTTTTGTGACAGTATATTTTTTCAATTAAATCAATGACTTAAAAAACGCAGCAAAACCGTGGGTTTTCAGGTGCGGCGGCAAAAAAATTCGTTGAAGAATGTTACCGATGAGCAGCTAGTGCATTGATTAGCAGTCTTTTCTGGCATAATCGCGCCCCCTTATGACCGGGTCAGAAAACCTTCATGATCGATTTATTCAGCGGACTGAATGCTTGGGTGCTTGTAAGCCTCTTGCTCGCCCTGGCCTTTGTCCTCGCCTTCGAGTTCATCAATGGCTTTCATGACACCGCTAACGCGGTGGCGACCGTTATCTACACCAAAGCCATGCCGCCTCATCTGGCGGTGTTCTTCTCCGGTGTGTTCAACTTCCTCGGCGTGCTGCTGGGCGGGGTCGGCGTGGCGTATGCCATCGTCCACCTGCTGCCGGTAGAACTGCTGATCAATGTGAACACCGGTCACGGACTGGCCATGGTGTTCTCGTTGCTCGCCGCCGCCATTACCTGGAACCTGGGCACCTGGTACTTCGGTATTCCCGCGTCCAGTTCCCACACGTTGATCGGTTCGATCCTCGGTGTCGGCCTGGCCAACGCCCTGATCAACGATATTCCGCTGGCTGACGGTGTGAACTGGCAGAAAGCGATCGATATCGGCGCCTCGCTGGTGTTCTCGCCAATGGCCGGTTTCCTGATCGCAGCGCTGATCCTGATCGGTCTTAAATGGTGGCGTCCGCTGTCGAAGATGCACAAGACGCCGGAACAGCGCCGCAAGATCGACGACAAGAAACACCCGCCGTTCTGGAATCGCCTGGTACTGGTGATCTCGGCCATGGCCGTGAGTTTCGTGCACGGTTCCAACGATGGCCAGAAAGGTATCGGCCTGATCATGCTGGTCCTGATCGGTATCGTGCCAGCGCAGTTCGTCCTCGACCTGAACAGCACGACCTATCAGATCGAGCGGACTCGCGACGCCACGCTGCACCTGAGCCAGTTCTACCAGCGTAATGCTGAAACCCTGGGCGAGTTCCTGGCCCTGGGCAAGAGCGTGGAAGGCGATCTGCCGGAGAAGTTCCGTTGCAACCCGCAACAGACCGAACCGACCATCACCGCCCTGCTCGGCACCCTCAAGGGTGTAGCCGACTACCACTCGCTGCCGTCGGAAAGCCGCATCGAAGTACGTCGTTACCTGCTCTGCCTGGACGACACGGCGAAGAAAGTCAGCAAGTTGCCGACTCTCGGGGCCCGTGAAAAGGCTGACCTGGACAAGCTGCGCAAGGACCTGACCACCACCACCGAATACGCTCCGTTCTGGGTGATCCTGGCGGTTGCACTGGCCCTGGGCCTGGGCACCATGGTCGGCTGGAAACGCGTGGTACTGACCATTGGCGAGAAGATCGGCAAGCAAGGCATGACCTACTCCCAAGGCATGTCCGCGCAGATCACCACCGCCAGCCTGATCGGCATGGCGAACATCTTCAGCCTGCCGGTTTCCACCACCCACGTGCTGTCCTCGGGTGTGGCGGGCACCATGGTCGCCAACAAGAGCGGCCTGCAAAGCGGCACCGTCAGAACCATCCTGCTGGCCTGGGTATTGACCCTGCCAGCCACCGTGGCCCTGTCGGCCGGGTTGTTCTGGCTGGCCTCGAAGGCCCTTGGCAGCTGATACACCGCCAAACAAGAAAAGGCGCGCTCCGCAAGGAACGCGCCTTTTTTATTGGTGCGCCAGGCATGGCGCGTTGCGCGTAAGCGCAACCAGCTTGGCTGTGGTGGCCACGCTGGTGACTTGGAGGTGAAAGTCCTCTACACACCCGGCAAGGGGAAGTGTTAGCCAGAGGCAAGGGTGTCGCGGGTGACTGCGAATCCGAAGGAAGCCCGAGGCAAAATGCTGGCCTGACGAACAGGAAGCGGATAGAGGCGGCGCAGCGGGGTAAGAAGGCCAATATCTTCAAAGCCCGATACTTGCACGGAACGCTGCGACGTAGATCCGACAGGCATAAGCAGGAAGGTCGCGCGAATTACCCTGGGAGATCTGTTTAGCCTGCCATGTGCTACC
Source organism: Pseudomonas sp. GL-R-26 (assembly GCF_019947365.1). Lineage (NCBI taxonomy): Bacteria > Pseudomonadati > Pseudomonadota > Gammaproteobacteria > Pseudomonadales > Pseudomonadaceae > Pseudomonas > Pseudomonas sp. GL-R-26. The sequence continues at coordinate 38,430 of NZ_JAGYGI010000033.1, forward strand.
GGCGTCGCGAGATGACGGGATGGGTGACAGAAGTCAGCAGAGGCCGTAGTAGTTGCTCGAAACCGGAGTAATGAAGGGCTGAACCTGCCATGAGTGGATAGTCGGGTGTGATCTCTGTTGGAGCGTAAAGCAGAAACTCCGCGTAGCGGAGGTCAAGACCATTAGGAGGTAGGAGCCGGAAGCTCCGAGGGCCGGTCTGGGCGCTTAGATACCGCAGGCGACACATCAACGGAACCAAGCTCGCTGACGTTGTTTGTCAGTAGGCAGGAACCGCCGTATACGGAACCGTACGTACGGTGGTGTGAGAGGACGGCGGGGGCAACCCCGCCTCCTACTCGATCCAGCTACTTCCAAACACAACAAATCAAATGTGGGCGAGCTTGCTCGCGATAGCGGCCTTACAGCCAATATAGATGCTGAATGTTATGGCCTCATCGTCGGAACGCCGCCCGGAGCAAGCTAGCTCCCACAGGGTTTGCGTGTATCGATAGAGTTTTACAGGCAAAAAAAAGGGCAACCGAAGTTGCCCAAAATGCCTTGCGTGCTCATTGCATCCAGAAAGAACTACGGTTATTTCCGCTTGTGCGAATCCTTCCAGATAAAAAGTCCGAACCCTGCGAAAAATACAAACATGAGGCTGACAGTCAGCACTCCGGCGATCACCACGTTGTCGAAAAACATGACGCGTCTCCTGTACCTGCCCTGTTGCGATAGAGCTAAGTTAACCAAACGGGCAGGAGAGAATATTGACCGGGATCAATGTCGCCCGAGACTGGGCAAGAGGAAGGGAGAAGTTTGACCCGCATCAATGAGTGCGAGGGATTTCAGCGCTTTTTCGGTTTGTTCTTCGGCTTTTTTTTGGCCTTGCCCAACGGCATGGCCTGCTCGAACGCCTGGCGAACTTCATTGAGCCGCTTGTCATTGAGGTCATGAACACGCTTGGCGCGTTCAGCATTGAGGTCAATCAGTTTGTCGTCTTGGCTCATGGCGGTCAGTGCATCGCTTGAAATGAGTTTAAGCCGCCGTAGCGTTCGGCAACCCTGCGCCAATAATGCGGCCTGACGGCCGTGCTGACCAGCCTGCGCTCAAATCTCGATATCGACCCACAGCCCCTGCCGCGGCTGATCTTCCATCAGTGGCGCCACCGGCACGGTGTTGTCGGCATTGAGTTCATCACCGGGAATCGCCAGGTGAGCCTCGGGGTCATCGTCAGCCTCGCGACGCCGCCGCTCCTGCTCCTGCCTGCGGCGCTGCTCCTCGCGCAGCACCAGCCCGTCCTCTTCAGGATTGCGCTTTTGCAGGTCGATGGTGCTTTCACTGGAGCTTTCCTGCACCGGCACCACCGGAGGAATATCCGGACGCTGACGGATCGGGTCGGTCTGTGAAGTGATCGGCACGGCACTCAAGGGGAGCATCGGTGGCAGCATGGTTTTCAGTCTCCTGTCAGCAGGCTGTCGGCTGCGGGGATGGCGACTTGAGCCATCGGTCGCAAACTGTGACTCATTTGGCACTCATTAGTGCGATGAGCGGCGCGTCATGCACAGGTGGGCTAACGTATGACTGTGAGTTTTTCTGAGAGTCCTTTGGCCCTGAAGCCCTCATTCCGTTAAGATAGCCCGCTTTTTCAGGTGGGAGTCAGGCAGCATGGCGCAGCAGTATCAACCGGGGCAACGCTGGATCAGTGACAGCGAAGCCGAGCTGGGTTTAGGCACCGTTCTGGCACAGGACGGCCGCTTGTTGACCGTGCTCTATCCGGCCACTGGCGACACTCGCCAGTACGCGCTAAGGAATGCGCCCCTCACCCGTGTGCGGTTTTCGCCCGGTGATTCCATCACTCACTTCGAAGGCTGGAAGCTGACCGTTCGCGAAGTCGACGACGTCGATGGCCTGCTGGTTTACCACGGCCTCAACGGGCAGAACGAAGTGGTCACCCTGCCGGAAACCCAACTGTCGAACTTCATCCAGTTCCGCCTGGCCAGCGACCGTCTGTTCGCCGGCCAGATCGACCCGCTGGCCTGGTTCTCCCTGCGTTACCACACCCTGGAACACACCAGCCGCCAATTGCAGTCGTCCCTTTGGGGCCTGGGCGGCGTGCGTGCGCAACCGATCGCGCACCAGTTGCACATTGCCCGCGAAGTCGCCGACCGTATCGCGCCACGGGTTCTGCTGGCCGACGAAGTGGGCCTGGGTAAAACCATCGAAGCTGGTCTGGTGATCCATCGCCAATTGCTCTCGGGCCGCGCCAACCGCGTGCTGATCCTGGTTCCGGAGAACCTGCAGCACCAGTGGCTGGTCGAGATGCGCCGCCGCTTCAACCTGCAAGTCGCGCTGTTCGACGAAGAACGCTTCATCGAAAGCGATGCCAGCAACCCCTTCGAAGACACCCAGCTCGCGCTGGTCGCGCTTGAGTGGCTGGTGGACGACGAGAAAGCCCAGGACGCGCTGTTCGCGGCGGGCTGGGACTTGCTGGTGGTCGACGAGGCTCACCACCTGGTGTGGCACGAAGATCAGGTCAGCCCTGAGTATTCCCTGGTCGAGCAACTTGCCGAGACCATTCCCGGCGTGCTGCTGTTGACCGCCACCCCGGAACAACTGGGCCAGGACAGCCACTTCGCTCGTCTGCGCCTGCTCGACCCGAACCGTTTCCACGACCTGCAAGCCTTTCGCGCCGAGAGCGAAAACTATCGCCCGGTGGCTGAAGCCGTTCAGGAGTTGCTGGACAAGGGGCGCCTGTCGCCGCAAGCCCACAAGACCATCCACGGTTTCCTCGGCAACGAAGGCGAAGCCCTGCTGGCTGCCGTCAACGATGGCGACACCGAAGCCAGCGCGCGCCTCGTGCGTGAGTTGCTCGACCGCCACGGCACCGGCCGCGTGCTGTTCCGTAACACCCGCGCCGCCGTTCAGGGTTTCCCGGAGCGCAAGCTGCACCCGTACCCGCTGCCGTGCCCGGACGAATACCTCGAACTGCCGTTGGGCGATCACGCCGAGTTGTACCCGGAAGTCAGCTTCCAGGCCCAACCGGACGCCAGCGAAGAAGAACGCTGGTGGAAGTTCGACCCGCGCGTCGAGTGGCTGATCGATCAACTGAAGATGCTCAAGCGCACCAAAGTACTGGTGATCTGCGCCCACGCCGAAACCGCCATGGACCTGGAAGACGCCCTGCGCGTGCGTTCCGGCATCCCGGCCACGGTGTTCCACGAGGGCATGAACATCCTCGAGCGTGACCGCGCCGCCGCCTACTTCGCCGACGAAGAGTTTGGCGCACAAGTGCTGATCTGCTCGGAAATCGGCAGTGAGGGTCGCAACTTCCAGTTCTCCCATCACTTGGTGCTGTTCGACCTGCCGTCCCACCCGGACCTGCTGGAACAGCGCATCGGTCGTCTGGACCGGATCGGCCAGAAGCACATCATCGAACTGCACGTGCCGTACCTGGAAACCAGCCCGCAAGAGCGTCTGTTCCAGTGGTACCACGAAGCGCTGAACGCATTCCTCAACACCTGCCCGACCGGCAACGCCTTGCAGCACCAGTTCGGCCCACGCCTGCTGCCGCTGCTCGAAGAAGCCGACGATGGCGAGTGGCAAGCGTTGATCGACGAAGCCCGCACCGAACGTGAGCGTCTTGAAGTCGAGCTGCACACTGGTCGCGACCGTTTGCTGGAGCTGAACTCCGGTGGCGCGGGCGAAGGCGATGCGCTGGTAGAAGATATCCTTGAGCAAGACGATCAGTTCGCGCTGCCGATCTACATGGAAACCCTGTTCGACGCCTTCGGCATCGACAGCGAAGACCATTCGGAAAACGCGCTGATCCTCAAGCCGAGCGAAAAAATGCTCGACGCCAGCTTCCCGCTGGGCGACGACGAAGGCGTGACCATCACTTACGACCGTAACCAGGCGCTGTCTCGCGAAGACATGCAGTTCATCACCTGGGAGCACCCGATGGTTCAGGGCGGCATGGATCTGGTGCTATCCGGCTCCATGGGTAACACCGCCGTGGCGCTGATCAAGAACAAGGCACTCAAGCCGGGCACCGTGTTGCTGGAACTGCTGTATGTCAGCGAAGTGGTTGCCCCTCGCTCACTACAACTGGGCCGCTACCTGCCGCCGGCCGCCCTGCGCTGCCTGCTCGACACCAACGGCAACGACCTGTCGGCCCGCGTGTCGTTCGAAACCTTGAACGACCAGCTCGAAAGCGTGCCGCGTGCCAGCGCCAACAAGTTCATCCAGGCCCAGCGTGACCAACTGACGCCACGGATCAACGCCGGTGAAGCGAAGATCCTGCCGCGCCACACTGAACGTGTCGCCGAGGCGCAGCGTCGACTGGCCGCCGATACCGAGGAAGAACTGGCGCGCTTGACCGCGTTGCAAGCGGTCAACCCGACCGTGCGCGACAGCGAACTGGTGGCCCTGCGCAAACAACGCGAGCAAGGCCTGGCCATGCTCGACAAGGCTGCGCTGCGACTGGAAGCGATTCGGGTGTTGGTGGCGGGTTAATCCCCTGCTCCACCCTGCTTAAAAAGAAGGCCCGCAGTGATGCGGGCCTTTTTATTTACTTCAATTTCAGTAGTGCTGCTGCTCGCGATAGCGGTTAAGCAGTCACCGCAGAACCTTCAGGCTCAACCACCGCCACCAGCCCTTCCTTCATCCGCTTGGCATCGCGCACGAAACACCGCGAAGCCAGGAACAAGAACACCACGGTGAACAACAGCGCCACCGGAATCAGGTACATCGCGTCATGCAGGCCGACCGCCTTAAACGCCTCACTCATCTGCTCCGCGCCCGCCGCGAGCATCGCCGTGTGGGCGAAGTGATCCGACAAGGCCCCGACCACCACCGGCCCCAGGCCACCGCCCAACAGGTACAGCCCGGCAAAAAACAGCGCCATCGCCGTTGCCCGCAATCGCGGCTCGACCACATCCTGAATCGCCGTGTACACGCAGGTATAGAAGTTGTAGGCGAACAGCCAACCGAGACTGAACACGGCAACAAACACGCCGATCTCGATTCGCCCGGAATGCAGCGCCCACGCGGTGCAAACCGTCGAAATCACCAGGCTGAAGGCCGCAAACAACAGCCGTCCGTTGGCGACACGCTGGTGAATCTTGTCGGCGATCCAGCCACCGAGGGTCAGGCCGACCAAACCGGTCACGCCGACAATAACCCCGGTGGCGACCGCGGCTTCCTGCAACGGCATGAGGAAATAGCGTTGCAGCATTGGCACCAGAAAGGAGTTACAGGCATAGGTGGCGAAGTTGAAACACAGACCGGCCATCACCAGCCACAGGAAGGTTGGCACAGCCAGTACCCGCCGGATCGGCCGATCGATTTTTTCCTGCGAAACCTGAACGCTCTCGGCAGCGCCGCGTTTCGGTTCCTTGATGAAAAACATGAAGATCGCCAGGATCAGCCCGGGCACCGCCGCGATAAAGAATGGCGCACGCCAGCTATCGAAGGCCTTGACCATCGCGCCGATGGTGAAGAACGCCAGCAACAGCCCCAATGGCAGCCCCAGCATGAAGACCCCCATGGCCCGCGCCCGGCGGTGAGCCGGAAACAAGTCGCCGATCAGCGAATTGGCGGCCGGCGCATAACTGGCCTCGCCGATGCCAATGCCCATGCGCACGATCAGGAAGCTCCAGAAACTGCCCACCATGCCGTTGACGGCCGTCAACCCGCTCCACACCGCCAGCCCCCAGCCCATCAGCTTGCTGCGCGAGCCGGTATCGGCCATGCGCCCCAGCGGCAAGCCGGCAATGGCGTAGACGATGGTGAATGCCGTACCGATGATCCCCAACTGAAAGTCACTGAGGTGCCATTCCATGCGAATGGGCTCGATGATGATGGCCGGGATGGTGCGGTCGAAAAAATTGAACAGGTTGGCCAGGAACAACAGGAACAGAATGCGCCAGGCATTGGCCGCTTGGGTCGAGTTCTGCATGGGTCCGTCTCTTTTATTGTTTTTGGGGCGTCACTGCCCCCGGACTTTGCAATCTAGACAGGCCGGCCACGACTGTCTTTCATTATTCGCCAGGCTGATACCAACCCATGGGACGCAACTTGTAGGAGCTTTCGCGGAGCGGGTATTTCGCAGCCCGTCCGGTCGATGAAAAATACCTTTGAGCCCCCCTTCCCAAGCCGTTGGCGAAGCCTAGAATAGCGGCCTTGTTTCCCCCCCTGTGTCTCCACTCCTCCTTAGATAATCGCCCATGTCCGAAGCCAGTCCGTGTCTGAATTGCGGTGCCTGCTGTTCTCATTTTCGCGTGTCATTTTTCTGGGGTGAATGCGCCTCATCCGGGGGGACGGTACCCGATGAGCTTGTCGAACAGATCAGCCCCAGTCGGGTCGCGATGCTCGGCACCGGCTGCAAACCCGTGCGCTGCACCAGTCTGGTCGGAGACGTGGGCAGTACGGTGCAGTGCTCGATTTACGAAAAACGCTCCAGCACCTGTCGGGAGTTCGACGCTTCCTGGGTCGATGGCCTGGCCAATCCCGATTGCGATGCGGCCCGCGCCGCTTTCGGTTTGCCGGCCCTGCAACCCGCGTTCGAGACGCCTCAGAAGCAAATCGCCTGACTACTAGCACTAATCGCTATTAGTCTAATGTCAAAATCATTGGCACCAATGTGCCACTACCGCTTGCGCTCCATCTACGCCCTCTATACTCCAAGGCATTCGCCGTCGCTGCTTGCGCCGGCCTGAGGGATAACGATGGGGCATGCTATGGAGTGGCTTGGTTTGCATTTCATTACCGAGCTACCAGAGAGCGGGCAGGTCATACTTAATTGCACACATGACCCTTTTCTGGTGCTGCTGGCTTATCTGGTCGCCTGTGTCGGCTGTTTCGCGACACTGGACATGGCCGAACGGGTTGCTCACGCTGAGAAATCCGCGTCCCAGGCGCTCTGGCGCTGGGTGGGCAGCGGATGCCTGGCCGGCGGTATCTGGGCCATGCACTTCGTCGGGATGCTGGCCTTCCAGGCGCCCATCGACCTTCACTACCAACTGCCTGTCACGCTGTTCTCGCTGACCATCGCGCTGCTCGCCGCGTGGCTGGCAATGCATACCCTCAGCCTCCCGGATTTGAGCTTGCAGCGGTGCCTCAAGGCATCGATCGGAGTCGGCCTGGGCATCACGACCATGCACTACGTGGGCATGACGGCCATGCACTCCAATGCCTCGGTCTATTACCATCCGGGCCTGTTCGCCTTGTCCATCGCGATCGCGATCGGGGCCGCGCTGGCCGCCTTGTTGCTGGCATGGTATCTGCGCGACGGCACCGGCATGCTGCATCAGCTTTTCAAATACTGCGCCAGCCTGTTGCTCGGGGCGGGCATCCTCTGTATGCACCTCACGGCCATGGCCGCCTTCAACCTGGTGCTGCCCAGCGACAGCCTGCCGGTGCAATCCGGCGAACACAGCCACCTGCAATTGGCACTGACCGTGACCGTCATGGCCCTGCTGATCATCGGCAGCAGCATCAGCGCGGCACTGGCGGACAAAAAGCTGCAACACAAGGACCACGACCTGCAACGGGTCAACTCCCTGCTCAGCCAACTGGACCAGGCGCGCATGTCGCTGCAACAGGTGGCGCACTACGACGCGCTGACCAATCTGATCAACCGCCGCGGGTTCAACCAGATCTTCGCTGAAAAACTCATCGAGAAAACCAACGAAGGCGGGATGCTGGCGGTCCTGTTCCTGGACATCGACCATTTCAAGCGGATCAACGACAGCCTTGGTCACGATGCCGGTGACGAATTGCTCAAAGTGCTTGCCGGGCACATCAAGAGCTCGATTCGCAGTCACAAGGACGTGGTCGCGCGCTTCGGTGGAGACGAGTTCTGCCTGCTCATCGACCTGCATGATCGTGAAGAAGCACGGCATATGGCCCAACGAATCATGCTGAAGATGAAGGAGCCCATCGAGCTGGCCGGCAGGCGCATGGTCATGACCACCAGCATCGGCATCAGCCTGTTTCCGGAAGACGGCAAGACCTGTGAGGAATTGTTGAAGAACGCCGACCTGGCGCTGTATCAGTCCAAGGGCAGCGGTCGCAACGGGCTGAATTTTTTCAGTGCCAACCTGAAAACCCGCGCCACACTCGAGCTGCAACTGGAAGAAGAGTTGCGCCACGCCCTGCGTGAAGACACCGGTTTGATGCTCTATTACCAGCCGATCTATGACCTCAAGACCGGTCAGGTCAGCAAGCTCGAAGCCTTGATCCGCTGGCAACACCCGGTCCACGGTATCCTCGTACCGGATCGTTTCATCGCCATCGCCGAGGCCAATGGCCTGATCGCCGAGCTGGACAACTGGGTGCTGCGCAAGGCCTGCGAGGATCTGGGCGAGTTGTCGCGCCAGGGCTGTGAAGACCTGAAGATCGCCGTGAACTGCTCCCCCCTGAACCTTGCGCGCGAAGAACTGGCCGATGAAATCGAATACGCATTGCGGGTCTCCGGTGTGGAGCCCCACCGGCTGGAACTGGAGGTCACCGAAAACGCCTTGATGGGCAATATCGCCAACACCCTGGTGTTGCTGCGGCAGATACGCGCCCTCGGCGTTTCGCTGTCGATCGATGACTTCGGCACCGGCTATTCATCCCTGGCCTACCTCAAGCGCTTGCCGCTCAACACGCTGAAAATCGACCGTTCGTTCATCCAGGACATTCCCAAGGCGACCCAGGACATGGAAATTGTCCAGGCGATCATCGTCATGGCCCATACCCTGCACCTGCAAGTAGTCACCGAAGGGGTCGAAACCTTCGAGCAATACCAATTCCTGGAAAACCACGGCTGTGACTTCGTTCAGGGCTATCTGCTGAGCCGGCCGGTGCCGCTGACCGAGTTGCTTCCGGTGCTGAACGAAATCAACCAGCGCAAGGACACCTACACCGTCACGACGCTGAGCCTGGCTCACGGTACATCTGCACTAATGTAGACGGGTCCTTTTCAAGGAAACCCTGACTCCCATGCAGGCGCATCAACTGCGCGGCCAGACCGCTGATCGGTGTCGCCGAGCCTTGTTCACGGGAAAACTTCACCGCTGTATCCAGATCCTTGAGCAACGTGCGCACGTGCCATTTGACCGGTTCGAATCGGTTTTCCGCCATCTGCGGGGCCAGGATCTGCAAGGGTTTCGAATCGGCAAAGCCGCCGGCCAGCGCTTCGGCGATCAGGCTGGCATCAACCCCGGAACGCTCCGCCAACGCGACCACTTCGGCAATCACCAATGCATTGCAGGCGACGATCATCTGATTGCAGGCCTTGGTCACCTGCCCTGCCCCGACGCCGCCCATGTGCGTCACACGCTGCCCCAGGCTCAACAGGACAGGCCGGACCCGCTCCAGATCCTGTACTTCACCGCCGACCATGATCGCCAGGCTTCCAGCCTCGGCACCGACCACGCCACCGGACACCGGCGTGTCGAGCCAGTCCATACCGGTTTTGCCGGCGAGTTCTGCGGCCATTTCCCGCGTGGCGTTGGGCTCCAGGCTGGAGAAATCCACCAGCAGCTGGCCTTTTTTTGCGCCCTCCACAACGCCTGCCGGACCAAACACCACCTCGCGTACGACCGACGTATCCGCCAGGCACAGCATTACCACGTCAGCGTGTTGGCACAGTTCGGCCGGGCTGGCGACCTGGCGTGCGCCTGCCTCCACCAGCGGCTTGCACTTCCCCGGATTGCGATTCCATACCGCCAGCGGATAACCCGCGGCCAGCAGGCGCCGGCACATCGGCAGCCCCATCAGGCCGATCCCGGCAAACCCTAGCGAAGGTAGCGTTGACATCATTTTGCCTCTTCTCGATTAAAGATCACCGAATATTGGCCGATTCATCATGACTTAGGAAAGGATTCACCCCGAGCAATGCTCAGGCTAACGACCAAGGCATGGTCCAAGTACGCGCTGAAAAAAGACGCGATTGTATTCCGTGACGGTTCGACGACATCGAGTCGGCCAACCAATCAGCCCAGGTAGATGGCGAACAATGACTTCTAAAAACAACCCGGCCACTGCGGTAACCGATCTGACGTTGAGCCCCGCGGCCAACAGCCCGTCATCACCGAAGCCATTGACTCAATCGCGCCCGTTGGCGACCCAGCAATACCTCTACTTCACAGAAACCAACACCGACCGCATCCTCGACAACCTCGACGGCCTGCGCGACATGGTGTTCCCGCGCGCACCGCACCTGGAAGGCGACAGCGAACAGCACAGCGATCAGGAATTCCCGTCGGTGTGCCTGATCGGCCTGGGCCGCTGCGGCTCGAACATTGCGCTGGACGTGGCGGAGCTGGTGTACAACGCTCGCAAGTTCTACCTCAACGAATTCAACAACGAAGATCGCCTGTCGCCTGACAAGCGTTTTGCCGAAAAGGGCTACAGCCCGGCCCAGTGGATCCGCAACAACCTGCGCCTGGGCCACAACAAAAACACCAAGCCGGTGTTTCTGGTCGAGCCGCTGGTGATGCTCGGCGACCTGGACAAGGACATCGCCGGCCGCATCCGCTTCTCGCGCAAGGGCGAAAAAAGCGGCTTCCTGCGTGATTACAGCAAGATGAAAATCATGGACTTGTCGGAAGTCCACGCTGGTGGCGCCGGTAACGCGCCGATCCTCGGCCAGTACCTGGCCAAGATCATCCTGAACAAGGACACCCAGCGTTTCTCCAGCCCCGACTGGAAAATGATTCACTCGTACCTGATCGACAGCTGCGGCATCAAGGCCAACCAGTCGCGCCTGTATTTCTCGATCTTCAGTGCTGGCGGCGGCACCGGTTCGGGCATGGCCTCGGAGTTCGGCCTGGCTCAGCAGCACTCGTACATGAACAAGACGTTCGACACCAAACCGATGGACGAGCACGACAGCAAGAGCGGCCACTCCTTCGTCTTCGAACCGATCTTCACCAGTGGCATCTGCGTACTGCCGAACATTTCCGATCACCGCAGTGAAATGTCCGAGGCGCTGCACATCAACGCCGGCCGCCTGTTGTGCAAATACCTGTCGGAAGAGTGGGACTTTTCCTACAACTTCGCCAATGAAGACAGCAGCGAAGCCAGCGTCATGGGCCGCATCCGCCCATGGAACGCGATGATGCTGATCTCCAACGACATCATGCGTTACGCCGAAGAGAACGATGACGGCAATATCCAGAACATTGATGTCAATGCCATGGAGAAGCATGCCAACCAGTACATCTCGCAGCAGATCTTCAACATTCTGACGGCGCAGGCGGTTACGACTGACTACGACCAGAACTATTTCCGTCGCGCCGGCATCGACATCGGCGAAACCATCCGCCTGGACGCCAACGACCTGTTCATGAGCCTGGCCGGCCCGGTGGCGATTGCCTACGCCGAGTCCGTGGTGCCGGAAACCCCGCCGCCGAGCAGCGACAAATTCAAGGTGTTCGAGAAAGAGCCGCAGCGCCTGAACATCGACGATCTGTTCTTCCGTTCGATCGACCTGCCGCACTTCAACAAGGTCACCCAGGCCATCGAAGGCATCAGCCTGTTGCCGATCGAGTCCAAGCGCTATCGCGCGTCGCTGGAGCAGTACAAGAACTCGGGCTACGACGCGGCGGCCCTGCATGACCTGCACTTCTTCAAGAATTGCTCGTCGGTGGTGTCGATCGTTTCCCTGCCCAAGGACTACAAGCTGTCCTACATGGATTTGAACCGGTTGAAGACTCATCTCAACAGCCTGTTCCCCAACACCACACTCAAGCGCTACGCGCTGGTGATCGGTGCTTCGGCCAACCTGTCGCTGACCACCCTGATCGCCAAGAGCCCGTGCCTGTCGGATGATTTCCTGACGCTGATCGTGGCCTTCATCAAACGCTGCTTCGCGAAAAACCCGTACCGCTTCGACGAGACCCTGGACAACTCGATCCTCGACTTCATCATCAACGAACATTTCGATGAAGACCGGATCGACGAGTTGCTCAACGAATTCGAGAACCCGGCGAAGATCCTCGATACCAACTGGTACGCGATCAAGCCGATGTACGAGAAAAAGTACCGTGAACTGATCAACGACAAGGAAAAATTTGTCTCGATCAACGACATCCGCCTGTCCCGGGATTGCGTGAAAAAATCGATCAAGTACCTGCGCGAGATCTACCGTCACCGCATCGGCAAGACCAAGGTTATTTCGTTGAATAACCATACGGGCAAGACGGCTTAACAAGACGGGAAAACTCGTCGCCCCGATCGCGAGCAAGCTCGCTCCCACAGGGATCGCATTCTTTCAGAGAGAACGCGGTCAACTGTGGAAGCGAGCTTGCTCGCGATGGCGGCCTTGAATTCACTGCAAATCAACATCCAGACACAATTGAGCAGGCGTTCAGTTGCCCTCTCAACTGTTCCCGTTACGTTTACGTCACCGTGAGGCTGTGGCCTTTCTCTACGGCAACATGCCATCACGCTACTCGGCTACACACTTTTCCCCCTGAAAGGAACGCACCAATCAAGTGCAACCTTTAAGCCTGCGCCCTTTCCTGGACCAGAATCCACGGCGAAACAACCACGGCCCACAGCTGCGGATCACGCTCAAAAAGATCCAGCGCCCGCGTTTCAGACAGCTTGGCGAGCTTGTCGGCGGCCAGCCAGGCAGCCACTTTCTCCCCTTCATCCTGGGCCACGGCCTCGGCGGCGGCGATCAGATCCAGGCCAGGATCGACCCACAATAGGGCACCCTTGGCGAAGAACGGCTCCAGCTCTTTCCAGGTAATAGATGCGGTTTCACCAAGCAGCTTGGCATAGAGGGTGCTAGGTTCTTGATTCATGGGACTGTCCGGAAAAGAAATCGACGTAGATGATAACGTCGGTGGTCTGGCAGAAAAACCCGGATGCAATTGAGTGACCGAAATGAAAAGCGCAGGAAAGCCAGGGAATGCACTGAATACGGCTATAAGCCCCTCAACACCCCGCCGCAATTCTGTCTTTTACTTTCAATAAAGCGACACTTGCAGGTTTTGTCCCCCGGCGCCGCCTTCCCAGGCTGACAATCGGCGCTCTACACTGTACCGGTACAGTTGCCGAGGGACTTTTCCGGGGAATGTCGCAGATATCTGACCCGGTTCTGCTGCTTTCGGCGCCAGGACTATAAAAACTACAACAGTAAGAGTGGAGCACTATGACTAAGGCTACTAAGCAGATTTCCAAACTGTTTGCCGCTATGGTTCTGGCCGGGGTTGCCAGCCATTCGTTCGCAGCTGACACCATCAAGATCGGCATCGCCGGCCCTAAAACCGGCCCGGTCACTCAATACGGCGACATGCAGTTCATCGGCGCCAAGATGGCCATCGAGCAGATCAACGCCAAGGGCGGTGTCGACGGCAAGATGCTCGAAGCCAAGGAATACGACGACGCGTGCGACCCTAAACAAGCCGTGGCCGTCGCCAACAAAGTGGTCAACGATGGTGTGAAATTCGTTGTCGGTCACCTGTGCTCCAGCTCCACCCAACCGGCTTCGGACATCTACGAAGACGAAGGCGTGATCATGATCACCCCGGCTGCCACCAGCCCGGACATCACCGCACGTGGTTACAAAATGGTGTTCCGCACCATCGGCCTGGACAGCGCCCAGGGCCCTGCCGCCGGTAACTACATCGCCAACCACGTAAAACCGAAAATCGTTGCTGTACTGCACGACAAACAGCAATACGGTGAAGGCATCGCCACTTCCGTGAAGAAAACCCTCGAAGGCAAAGGCGTCAAGGTTGCCGTATTCGAAGGTCTCAACGCGGGTGACAAGGACTTCTCCTCGATCATCCAGAAGCTCAAGCAAGCCAACGTCGACTTCGTCTACTACGGCGGCTACCACCCGGAACTGGGCCTGATCCTGCGTCAATCCAAGGAAAAGGGCCTGAACGCCAAGTTCATGGGGCCTGAAGGTGTGGGCAACGACTCCATCTCGCAAATCGCCCAGGACGCTTCCGAAGGCCTGTTGGTGACCCTGCCGAAGTCTTTCGACCAGGACCCGTCCAACAAGGCGCTGGTTGAGGCGTTCGCCGCCAAGAAACAGGACCCGACCGGCCCGTTCGTGTTCCCGGCCTACTCGGCCGTCGAAGTGATCGCCGAAGGCATCAAGACCGCCAAGAGCGAAGACACTGCCAAGGTGGCTGAAGCCATTCACAAAGGCACCTTCAAGACTCCGACCGGCGACCTGTCGTTCGACGAAAAGGGCGACCTGAAGGACTTCAAGTTCGTGGTTTATCAGTGGCATTTCGGTAAACCAAAGACCGAAGTTTCGCCTCAGTAAACTGGCTCCATGAGTAATAGAGCCCACTGCGCAAGCCGTGGGCTTTGTTTTACGAGGTTAATGGGTCAGAGTCCCGCGATCCGGGAGCTGACTTACCTGAAAATCTTAAAACCGTCACCAGCGGTTCGCTGGCAAACGCTCGTGCGAAGGTGGCTACAGACCACACAGCCCGGGCCGGAACATGACTCCACCAGTGAAATGCGTATCAGGTTTTTAGGAGCGTTGTAATGCCTGAGATCTATCACTTCTTCCAACAGCTGGTTAATGGTCTGACCATTGGCAGCACCTATGCCCTGATTGCCATTGGCTACACAATGGTTTACGGCATTATTGGAATGATCAACTTCGCCCATGGCGAGGTCTACATGATCGGCTCCTACGTGGCCTTCATCGTCCTTGCCGGACTGGCCATGCTGGGTATCCATTCTCTGCCACTTTTGATGACCGCCGCATTCCTGGCGACCATCGTTGTAACCAGTGCCTACGGCTACAGCATCGAACGGATCGCCTACCGCCCTCTGCGGGGCAGTAACCGCCTGATCCCGCTGATCTCGGCCATCGGCATGTCGATCTTCCTGCAAAACTCCGTACTGCTCTCGCAGGACTCCAAGGACAAATCGATCCCCAACCTGATTCCGGGCAGCTTCAGTTTCGGTCCGGGCGGAGCACAGGAAGTGCTGATTTCCTACATGCAGATCCTGGTGTTCGTGGTGACCCTGGTGGTGATGCTCTGCCTCACCCAGTTCATCTCGCGTTCACGCTTGGGACGTGCCTGCCGGGCCTGTGCCGAAGACATCAAGATGGCCAACCTGTTGGGCATCAACACCAACAACATCATCGCCCTGACCTTCGTTATCGGTGCCGCCCTGGCGGCCGTGGCGGCTGTATTGCTCAGCATGCAGTATGGCGTGATCAACCCGAACGCCGGGTTCCTGGTGGGCCTCAAGGCCTTTACCGCGGCGGTACTGGGTGGCATCGGCAGCATTCCGGGCGCCATGCTCGGTGGTCTGGTGCTGGGGGTGGCGGAAGCATTCGGTGCCGATATATTCGGTGACCAGTACAAGGACGTGGTGGCTTTCGGCCTTCTGGTTCTGGTGTTGTTATTCCGGCCAACCGGCCTGTTGGGGCGTCCGGAGATTGAGAAAGTATGACTAGGAATCTTAAACAAGCGCTGTTCAGCGCCCTGCTGGTCTGGGCCGTGGCCTATCCGGTACTCGGTCTGAAACTGTCCATCGCCGGCATCAACCTCGAAGTACTGGGTGCCAGTACCTCCACGCTGTTCATCATCACCGCCAGTTCGATGCTGATGTTCCTGCGGGTGCTGTTCGACAAGCAGTGGAGCACCATGATGAAGTCAGCGCCGAAAGGCTCGCTGGTTTCGCCGAAGGTCAGCCACTTCATGACCCTGCCCAGCACCCAACGCTGGGTCATCATGGGGTTGATCGTGGTCGCTCTGGTGTGGCCGTTCTTCGGCTCGCGCGGTGCGGTGGATATCGCCACGCTGATTCTGATCTATGTACTGCTCGGTCTGGGCCTGAACATCGTGGTCGGTCTGGCGGGGTTGCTCGACCTGGGCTACGTCGGTTTCTACGCGGTGGGCGCCTACAGCTATGCGCTGCTGTCGCACTACTACGGCCTGAGCTTCTGGATCTGCCTGCCCATCGCCGGACTGATGTCTGCGACGTTCGGCTTCCTGCTGGGCTTTCCGGTACTGCGTCTGCGCGGTGACTATCTGGCGATCGTGACCCTGGGCTTCGGTGAAATCATCCGTCTGTTCCTGCGTAACCTGACGGACCTCACGGGCGGACCGAACGGCATCAGCAACATCCCCAAACCGTCGCTGTTCGGCCTGAGCTTCGATAGAACGGCCGCCGAAGGCATGCAGACCTTCCACGAGTACTTCGGCCTGACCTACAACCCCGTCAGCAAGGTGGTATTCCTCTACCTGGTGGCTCTGTTGCTGGCGCTGTTCGCGCTGTTCGTGATCAACCGCCTGCTGCGCATGCCGATCGGCCGTGCCTGGGAAGCCTTGCGTGAGGACGAAATCGCCTGCCGTGCCTTAGGCCTGAACCCGACCGTGATCAAGCTGTCGGCCTTCACCCTGGGCGCCTGCTTCGCCGGATTTGCCGGTAGCTTCTTCGCCGCACGTCAGGGTCTGGTGACGCCGGAGTCATTCACCTTCATCGAATCGGCCACCATCCTCGCCATCGTGGTGCTGGGCGGCATGGGCTCGCAATTAGGCGTGGTCCTCGCGGCCGTCGTAATGATTCTGTTGCCCGAGCTGATGCGTGACTTCAGCGAATACCGCATGTTGATGTTCGGTGCCTTGATGGTGCTGATGATGATCTGGCGTCCTCAAGGTCTGCTGCCCATGCAGCGTCCTCACATGGAGCTGCGTAAATGAGCCGCGAGATCCTTAAAGTAGAAAATCTGAGCATGCGCTTCGGCGGATTGCTGGCGGTCAACGGCGTAGCCCTGAGCGTGAAGGAAAAGCAGGTCGTGGCACTGATCGGGCCCAACGGCGCCGGCAAGACCACCGTGTTCAACTGCCTGACCGGCTTCTACAAGCCGAGCGGCGGCAGCATCCTGCTGGACGGCGAGGCCATCGAGGGCCTGCCCGGCCACAAGATCGCCCTCAAAGGCGTGGTGCGTACTTTCCAGAACGTGCGGCTGTTCAAGGACATGACCGCGGTCGAGAACCTCTTGATCGCCCAGCACCGTCACTTGAACACCAACTTCCTGTCCGGCCTGTTCAAGACCCCGGCGTTCCGCAAAAGCGAACGCGAGGCCATGGAGTACGCCGAGTATTGGCTGGAAAAGGTTCACCTCAAGGAGTTCGCCAACCGTCCGGCCGGCACCCTGGCCTACGGTCAGCAACGTCGCCTGGAAATCGCCCGCTGCATGATGACCCGCCCTCGGATCCTCATGCTCGACGAACCGGCCGCCGGCCTGAACCCGAAGGAAACCGATGACCTCAAGGCGCTGATCAGCATGCTGCGTGAAGAGCACAACGTCACCGTGCTGCTGATCGAACACGACATGAAACTGGTCATGAGCATTTCCGACCACATCGTCGTGATCAACCAGGGCACGCCCCTGGCCAACGGCACGCCGGAACAGATCCGCGACAATCCTGAAGTGATCAAAGCCTACCTGGGGGAAGCGTAAATGCTGCAGTTCGAAAACGTTTCCACCTTCTACGGCAAGATCCAGGCCCTGCACAGCGTCAACGTCGAAGTCCGTCAGGGCGAGATCGTGACCCTGATCGGCGCCAACGGTGCCGGCAAGTCGACCCTGCTGATGACGCTCTGCGGTTCGCCGCAGGCCCACAGCGGCAGCATCCGCTACATGGGTGAGGAACTGGTCGGCCAGGACTCCTCGCAGATCATGCGCAAGAGCATTGCCGTGGTGCCGGAAGGTCGTCGGGTGTTTTCCCGCCTGACCGTGGAAGAAAACCTCTCCATGGGTGGTTTCTTCACCGACAAGGGCGATTATCAGGAACAGATGGACAAGGTCCTCGGACTTTTCCCACGCCTGAAAGAGCGCTTCGCCCAGCGCGGCGGCACCATGTCCGGCGGCGAACAGCAAATGCTCGCCATCGGCCGTGCGCTGATGAGCAAGCCCAAGCTGTTGCTGCTCGACGAGCCGTCCCTGGGCCTGGCACCGATCATCATCCAGCAGATCTTCGACATCATCGAACAGCTACGCAAGGACGGCGTGACCGTGTTCCTGGTCGAGCAGAACGCCAACCAGGCGCTGAAGATCGCTGACCGTGCCTACGTTCTGGAGAACGGCCGGGTGGTGATGCAAGGCACCGGTGAAGCCCTGCTGACCGACCCGAAAGTGCGCGAAGCGTACCTCGGCGGTTAAGCCATTGCGGTAAACAAAAAAACGGCCTTCGGGCTAATGCCAGTCAGTTAAGCTGACTGGCATTTTTATTTCTGATCGGATACTTCGGTGATTTGAGCCGGATGGCGCGAGGATAAATACGCTCCTCTCGCCGATGAGGCAGGACATAGTGCGGGGCTGAGGCATGAAGCTCGGCCAGGTACTTGGGGATGTTCCCGGAGCGGTCTGCCGAGACACTGTTGATAAACCCTAAAATCGCCCAGGTACACGCGCTAAA
>NZ_JAGYGI010000034.1:0-51943 GCF_019947365.1 Pseudomonas sp. GL-R-26
GAGGCCGAGTGGAGGTTCTGCGCAGTGGGCAACCCGGCATGGATGCCGGGTTAGCCGCCCCCGGCCATGGATGGCCGATGGCGGCGGGCCCACGGAGCAGGACCGGAGCGAGGGCATGCCGAGCCACGGCGAGGCACCGAATGTCAGGGGCAAGAGCCCTTGGTTACTTGGGGCTTTTCCAAGTGACCCGCTGTAAGAGCGGAACCATAGGTGGCCGTTACCGCAGAAACGGATATGTACACCATCAAAAATCCATGCCGCCTGACACAAAGCCATCGCGAGCAAGCTCGCTCCCACAGGGATCTTCAGTGGCCATAAGTCCCGAGTAAAACCGGGGGACCAATGTGGGCCTGCCTGCGAAGACGGCCTGCCAGCCAACACATCACTTTCTGATACACCCCCCAGATACCTGTTCCCCCAATCCCACATGGTCCGTTTGAGGGATGTCCCCTGCGTTGTGCATTGCTTGAATGCGAGTGTAGGGGCGCTACACCCGCCCCGTTGCACGCGCGCCCCGGCGGATGGGGTGAACAAAGGAGAACAATAAAAATGCTCAACCAAGACCTGATTCGCCAGCGTCTGAGCCAACGTGCCCGCGAGTTGGTGCCGATCCTGCGTGAACGCGCCCTGAATGCCGCGCAAGCAGGCCAGTTGCCTGAAGAAACCCTGAAGGATTTCCAGGACGCCGGGTTCTTCCGCATCCTTCAGCCATCCCGTTGGGAAGGCTATGAACTGGAGCCCAAGGATTTCTTCGACGTACAGATGACCCTCGCCGAAGGCTGCATGTCCTCGGCCTGGGTGCTAGGGGTGGTGGCGATCCACAACTGGCAACTGGCGCTGTTCGATGACCGCGCGGCCCAGGATGTCTGGGGCAGCGACTCCAGCGTGCTGATCTCGTCTTCCTATATGCCGGTAGGCAAGGTCGAGCGGGTCGACGGTGGCTTCAAGTTGAGCGGCCGCTGGGGCTTTTCTTCCGGCAGCAAGCATTGCGACTGGGCGTTCCTCGGTGCGCTGGTGCCGCCGGCAGAGGCGGGCGGGGCGCCGGATTACCGGACGTTCCTGGTGCCGCGCAGCGACTACCAGATTATCGACAACTGGAACGTCATGGGCCTGGAAGCCACCGGTTCCCACGACATTCTGGTCGAGAACGCTTTCGTTCCAGAGTACCGCACTCATCGCTCCCTGGACGGTTTCATGCAGAACAGTCCGGGTAACGCGGTGAACACTGCACCGTTGTTCCGCCTGCCATTCGGGCAGATTTTCGTGCGTGCGGTTTCGTCGTCCGCTATCGGTGCCCTGCAAGGCGCGGTGGATCAGTTTGTCGAGCACAACCGCGCCCGGGTCGGGGTCAATGACGGTCGCAAAATGGTCCAGGACCCGGCCGCGCAAGCGGCTCTGGCCAATGCCATGGTCTGCGTCGACGAGTGCAAGACCGCGCTGCATCGCAACTTCGCCCTGATGCTGGAGCGTGCGCAAAAAGGCGAGCCGTTGAGCATGCCGGAGCGGGTGAAGATGCGTTACGACTCGGCGCTAGTGGCCGACAAGTGCGCCAAGGCCGTTGGCGACCTGATGTTCAACAGCGGTGCTTCGACGATCTTCCGCAGCCATCCGATCAACCGTGCGTTCCGCGACATTCACACCGGTCGCGCCCACGTCGCCAACAGCCCGGCCAAGTACGCCTGGAACCTGGGTGGCGTGAGCATGGGTCAGGACAGCAGCGACTTTTTCCTCTAACGCTGGCGTACAAATCGGCTAGTCCGTTTGCGTGATTCGAGCGCCCCGTCGATGCACGAGCATTGACGGTAAGGCGAAGGTCTACGGCGCCGACTGCGCATCCAAATAAGCACAAGGATCAACCATGAAATTTTCCCTGATTTACGAAGCACAGACGGTGGATTCCAGCCGTGAAGGCGACCGCAAGATTTTTGAAGACACCGTCGAACAAGCTGTGCTGGCCGACAAGCTGGGCTTCGACACCTTCTGGTGCGTGGAACACACCGCGCTGAGTAACTACTCGCACATGTCCGCGCCGGAAACCATGCTGGCGTTCGTTGCCGGTAAAACCGAACGCATCGGCATCGGCCACGGTGTGGTCTGCCTGCCGCCGGCGATGAACCACCCGGTGAAGGTCGCCGAGCGCATCGCCACCCTCGACCTGTTGTCCAAGGGCCGTGTGCACTTTGGCGTGGGCAAAGGCGGCACCCAGCAGGAAGCCGGCACCTTCGGCTACGACTTGGCGACCTTGCAGCCGCAGATCGACGAGATGATGTACCTGATCCCGAAAATGTTCGTGCAGGACGAGATCGAGCACAACGGCGACTTCGTGCAGATCCCCAAGCGCCCGATCCATCCAAAGCCTTACCAGGATCCGCACCCGCCGATGTACCTGGCGTGCACCAACACCGAGTCGCTGAAGAATGCCGGCGGTCGTGGCATGGGCGCTCTGGTGCTGGGCTTCGGTGGCCCGGAAGAAATCGCCAAGAAGGTCGAGGTGTATCACACGGCCTACGACAACCGCGATGAGAAGAAGCAAGTGGGCTTCCGTCCTAACCGCCACATTGCCGCGCTGTGCCCGGCCATCGTGCTGGATGACAACGAAGAAGCGCGCCGCATCGGTATCCGTGGTCAGCGTTACTTCATGGAATCCCTGGGCTACTGGTACGGCGGTGGTGAGCGTCCGGACCCGGAGAAGTGGAAAGACGACACCTTCGTCGACGGCAACGGCCAAAGCGTGATCAAGTCGCGCTTCGCCTCCGAAGAAGTCAGCGTCGACTTCTCCGACCCGACCATGGCGATGATGAACCCGAACCACGCCTACGGCACCGTCGAGGATTGCATCGGCTACGTGCAGCGCCTGATCGATGCCGGCGCCGACGAAATCCTGTTCATCTGCCAGATGGGCACCGTGCCGCAGTGGGCGCAGCTGGAGACCTTGAAGAACATTGGCGAGAAGGTGATTCCGCATTTTCGCAAGGCGTGATGCCCCGCTGTAGGAGCGAGCTTGCTCGCGATAAACCGAAGAGCGCCGCGTGGCGTCAGGCTTGCAGCGTTATCGTTGACGACCATCGCGAGCAGGCTCGCTCCTACAGGTGATCGCATTTCAGGCCTGGCATGGACGTCAGGCCACCTTTCCAACGGGTCCCCAAGGCCCGTTTTTTTATGCCTGCCAGATAAGATTGAACACCGCCTACCCCTTGTAGGAGCGAGCCTGCTCGCGATAAACCGGAGAACGCCGCGGGGTGTCAGGTTTTCTGCGTTATCGTTGACGACCATCGCGAGCAGGCTCGCTCCTACAGGTTATTGCGCTAGTTCGCGCCACCGATTTGGCCTTTGAATAGAGCCTGTTTAACGGCTGTCAGTGTTACTCGATGAAAGCTACAACGCCTTGCGTCGTTGCCTACAGGTACGCCAGAATTCGCCGGCTTGTGCGCCTTGGGGCCCCTCGGTAACTTGATTCGCATCACTGCTCATCAGTGATCGGGTTTAGCAGCTCGGGTATAACCTAAGTCGTACGACGCTTCTATCAGTCAGGTTTTGTGCCTGTATTTTGATGGTGGCTGTACGCAGGGCGCCCTTGGGCGCGCCGGCTTCTTAGGTTCCCCGGTCTGCTAACCTGCGTGCAGCTGCCACCCTCTTCGTTTAGCAGCAGGAGGTTGGCACATCATTAGGAACCTGAGATATGTTCAAGGTCACACCAAACCCGCCGGACACCGATCCAGCATCCCCGTACGAACCCGATTCAAAAAAACTCAACGAGGCCGCCGAGCGTGCCCTCGCTTACCACTTCCCCTCGACAGCCGACATCAAAGCCACCCCTCGAACAATCAGCACACTGTTTACCGTCGACCCTGAGGCCACGACCGAAACCCTGGTGGTCTATCTGGTCGAGACCCTGGCCTCGGTGGATGTGATGGTGCATCAACTGGTGGATCATCTGGAGGGCGGTGATCGCAATGCCCTGCTGGGTATTTCCAATAGCGTCATGCTGGCCGAAATCACCGCGAACCGCGTGCTCGATCAAATCGACCCGCCTGCATAAACCCGCAACACCACATCCCCCCTGTAGGAGTGAGCCTGCTCGCGATAGCGGTCTTACATTCAATATCAATGTTGACTGTAAGGCCCTCATCGCGAGCAGGCTCACTCCTACAGTTTTTAATGCGTGTACCCCGTCATTTCCGCTAGTCCCATTGGACGATGTTGCCCCTCCCCGAACCCGTTTGAATAGCTCCTACATATAGCCCCTACATAAAGTCTCCCCCGGCACCAGCCGAAGGGCGGCACGGCCTGAGTAAAACGAGGAGTGCATCCATGGATATCCGTGGTCTGGGTTACGTCACCCTGTTATCCAGCGACCTGGCGCAATGGCGCCACTACGCAAGCCAGGTGTTGGGCATGATGGTCAGCGGCGACGATGAGCTGCTGTACCTGAAAATGGACGAGCGTCATTACCGCATCCTGGTACAGAAGCACGCCGAGAACGGATTCGGTGCCTGCGGCTGGGAAGTCGCCGGCAAGGCGGCGCTGGAACAGGCTGTCAGCGAACTGCAACAGGCTGACGTGCAAGTGACCCGTGGCACCGCCGCTGAAGCGGAGCTGCGCAAGGTCCAGGAACTGGTGCACTTCAGCGACCCGGATGGCAATCGCCACGAACTGTTCTGGGGCCCGTTGCAGGACTTCGCCCGTTTCGTCTCGCCGGTGGGCGTCAAAGGTTTTGTCACCAACGACCTCGGCATGGGCCACGTCGTGCTGCCGGCGCCGGCCTTCGAACGCTGCCGCGACTTCTACGAACAGGTGATGGGCTTTGGCCTGTCGGACCTGATGAAAGTCCGCTTCACCCCGGACCCGGCCGAACCGCAAAAGCGCATTCACTTCCTGCACTGCAACAACGGCCGGCACCACTCGCTGGCGATTTTCGAGTGCCCGATGCCCCACGGTTGCGTGCACATGATGGTCGAGGTCAACGCGCTGGACGAAGTCGGCCGTGCGCTCGACCGCGTTCACGCCAACGGCGTGAAGCTGTCGGCCACCCTCGGCCAGCACACCAACGACCAGATGATTTCTTTCTATATCAAGACCCCGTCCGGGTTTGACCTGGAGTACGGCTGCGATGGCCTGGTGGTCGACTGGGACCGCCACACGCCGTTCGAAAGCACCGTGGTCAGCCACTGGGGCCACGACTTCAGTGTCGGTCGCCAATGAGGAACAAGACGATGGACAAGCAAATGACCACTGCCGAGATTGTCGGCCAACTGCGTGACGGCATGACCATCGGTATCGGTGGCTGGGGCCCGCGCCGCAAGCCGATGGCGCTGGTGCGCGAGATTCTGCGTTCGGACCTCAAGGACCTGACCGTGGTCGCCTACGGTGGCGCTGATGTCGGCATGCTCTGCGCGGCCGGCAAGATCAAGAAACTGGTGTTCGCCTTCGTTTCCCTGGACTTCATTCCGCTGGAGCCGTATTTCCGCAAGGCGCGCCAGGAAGCGGCGCTGGAAGTGATGGAAATCGACGAAGGTATGCTGCTGCTCGGTCTGCGGGCGGCGGCGATGAATGTGCCGTTCATTCCGACCGCCGTGGGTCTGGGCACCGATGTGCTACGCCACAACCGCCAGATCAAGTTGATTGCCTCGCCCTATGCCGATGGCAAGGACTGGGTGGCCATGCCGGCGCTCAAGCTCGACGCGGCGCTGGTCCACGTCGACCGCGCCGACAAACGCGGTGTGTGCCAGATCAGCGGTCCGGATCACTACATGGACGACCTGTTCGTGCGGGCCGCGACCCACAGCTACGTGACCTGCGATGAGTTGGTCGACAGCGAGTATTTCCATCAGGACAGCGCCCACGCCCATCAAGTGTTCTGGGAGCGCAACCTGACCACCGCCGTGGCCCACGTGCCGGGCGGGGCGCATCCGTCGTCCTGCGCACCGCTGTACGGTTTCGACGTCGCGCACTTCAAGGCCTACAACGCTACGGTCCAGGTGGCCGACGGCTGGCAGGGCTATGTCCGCGACTATGTCGACTGCACCCACGAACAGTATCTGGAAAAGGTCGGCGGCCTGGCTGCGATCCGTGAACTGCCGTTGCCGATTTTCTAAGGAGCCTTTCGATGAGCACTACTGATTACAGCCTCGCTGAGTTGATGATCTGCGCGGCCTCCGAAGCCTGGCGCGAAGACGGCGAGGTTCTGGCCTCCGGCATCGGCGTGATCCCGCGCCTGGCCGCTTCGCTGGCCATGCTGACCAGCAACCCGCAACTGCTGATGACCGACTCCGAAGCCTACATGGTTGCCGAACCGGTGCCGTTGGGCGCGCGCAAGGGCTACGAGCCCAAGCGCGACAGCTGGATGGGCTTCTCGCGGATTTTCGACAACGTCTGGGGTGGCAAGCGCCATGCCCTGGTCGGCCCGACCCAGATCGACCGCTTTGGCCAGGCGAACATTTCCTGCATCGGCGACTACGCCAAACCCAAGGCGCAGATGCTTGGCGTACGCGGTTTCCCCGGCAACTCGATCAGCCACGCCAACTCGTTTTGCGTGCCGAGCCATAACCGCCGAGTGTTCGTCGAAGGCGAGGTCGATATGGTCGCCTCGGTCGGCTACAACCCGGCTCGCCTGGCGCGGGGCTGGTCGCTGGACGACATTGACATCCGCCTGATCATCACCGACCTCTGCATCCTGGACTTCCAGGGCCCGCAGCGGCAGATGCGCATCCGTTCGCTGCACCCCGGCGTGACGGCGGCGCAAGTCCAGGACAACACCGGCTTCGAGCTGCACGTGCCGGACGATTGCCCGACCACGGCAGCACCGACGGCCGAGCAGTTGCAGCTGATTCAGCGTCTGGACCCGCACAACCTGCGCGCCCTGCAACTCAAAGACAACCCGCCAGGCCAACGCTGAGCAACGCGTTGCGGAGAAAAGTGATGGCTGAACATAACGATAACAATCAGGCCGAGGTGGTGCTGTACGAGGTGCGTGGCGCGGTGGCCCTGGTCACCATGAACCGCCCTGAGTTCCACAACGCGCAGAACTCGCAGATGACCTATGCGCTGGACGCGGCGTTTCGCCGGGCCTGCGATGACGATGAAGTGAAGGTCATTGTGCTGCGTGGCGCCGGCAAGCATTTCTCCGCCGGGCATGACATCGGTACCCCGGGTCGCGACGTCGACAAGACCTTCGACCGCGCCAGCCTGTGGTACGACCATGTGAACAAACCGGGTGGCGAGTTTCTCTATGCCCGGGAGCAGGAAGTCTATCTGGGCATGTGTCGCCGCTGGCGCGAGATGCCCAAGCCGACCATCGCGATGGTCCAGGGCGCGTGCATTGCCGGTGGCTTGATGCTGGCCTGGGTCTGCGACCTGATCGTCGCCAGCGAGGATGCTTACTTTGCCGATCCGGTGGTGCGCATGGGCATTCCGGGGGTGGAGTATTTCGCCCACGTGCATGAACTGAACCCACGCATCGCCAAGGAGTTCCTGTTCCTCGGCGAGCGAATGCCGGCACCGCGTGCCTATCAGATGGGCATGCTCAATCGGGTGGTTGCTCGCGACGAGCTGGAGCAACAAACCCTCGACATCGCCGGGCGCATCGCGCAGATGCCGCGCCTGGGCCTGCAGCTGAGCAAGCAAGCGGTGAACAACGCCGAAGATTTGATGGGCAAGCGCGCGACCATGGACATGGTGTTCGGCCTGCATCACTTCGCCCATGCCCACAATGAACTGGTGTCCGGCGACCGCCTCGGCGGTTACGACGCCAAGGCCATGGCCAGTTCCCAGCGCAAAACGGGCGAGGCGTGAACATGGCGATCTCGTTGAATACCCGTTTGACTGAACTGCTCGGTTGCCGCTACCCGATCATCCAGACCGCGATGGGCTGGGTCGCCGACCCGAAACTGGTGGCCGCCACGGGCAATGCCGGTGGTTTCGGTTTTCTCGCCGGGGCGACCATCGAACCGCAGCAGATGGAAGCGGCGATTATCGAAACCCGGCGCCTGACCGATCAGCCGTTTGGGGTGAATTTCCATATGTACCAAGCCAATGCCAGCGAGATCGTCGAGCTGGTGTTGCGCCATAAAGTCCGGGCGGTCAGCTACAGCCGTTCGCCGGGCAAGCAAATGATCAGCCGCCTGAAGGATGCCGGCGTGGTGTGCATTCCCACAGTGGGCGCGCTCAAGCATGCGCAGAAAGCCGTGGAAATGGGCGCCGATGCGGTGACCGTACAGGGCGGCGAGGGCGGGGGACATACCGGTTCCGTACCGACCTCGATGCTGCTTGATCAAGTGGTCAATGCCGTGTCGGTGCCCGTGGTGGCGGCCGGTGGTTTCAAGGACGGCAAGGGCCTGGTTTCGGCCTTGGCCTACGGTGCTGAAGGCATCGCCATGGGCACGCGGTTCCTGATGTGCGCCGACAGCCCGGTGCCGCAGGAAACACTGGCCCGTTACCTGGCGGTCAAGGACCCGGCGGCGATCATCATCAGCCGCGCCATCGACGGCATGCCGCAACGGATGATCCGCAACGAATTGCTCAATCAGCTGGAAAGCAGCGGCGGCCTCAAGCGCCTGTTGCTGGCCTTGCAGAGTGGCCTGGCCTACCGCCGCCACACCGGCATGAGCCTGACCCAGTTGTTCACCAGCGCGCTGAAGATGCGCGGCAGCGGAGAGTTGACCGCCGCGCAAAGCATCATGGCCGCCAACGCGCCGATGGTGATCCAGAAAGCCATGGTCGACGGGCAACCGGCCGCGGGCGTGTTGCCCGCCGGGCAGATCGCCGCATCCATCGACAGCTTGCCCAGCTGCGCCCAATTGATTGAACAGATCGTCCGCGACGCCGAAGCGCGCCTGGGCGAGCTGTGCCGCCGTGTGTCGTAAGGGGCCATGCATTGTGAAGGAAGGAAACCATGAAACCATTTAGCGTCAGCATCGATAACGGCATTGCCGAACTGGTCTTCAACCGACCACCGGTCAACGCCTTCAATTGCCAGGGCTGGGCCGATATCGCCAGCGAGATCGAGGGCCTGGGCCGCAACAACGACGTGCGGGTGATCGTGATCCGTGCCGAAGGTCGCGGCTTCTGCGCCGGGGTCGATATCAAGGAACTGGCCGCCGACGGCAATCTGATCGTTGCGGTGAACAAGGGCAACTACGACAGCTTCAAGGCCATCCACCGCAACCCGAAACCGGTGATCGTGGCCGTGCACGGCTTCGTGCTGGGCGGTGGCATCGGCATCTGCGGCGCCGCCGACATCATCGTCGCGTCCGAGTGCGCCACCTTCGGCGTGCCGGAAGTGGATCGCGGGGCCATGGGCGGCGGTGCGCATTTGCAGCGCCTGTTCCCGGTGCAGAAAGTCCGCCACATGTACTTCACCGGCGAGGCCATCGACGCCGCAGAAGCCTACCGCCTGGGCGCGGTGGAGCGGGTGGTCAAGCGCGAAGACTTGCGCGAAGCCGCGTTGCAGATCGCCCGCACCATCGCCGCCAAGAGCCCCGGCATGATCAGCCTGGCCAAGGAAGCGCTGAGCGGCATCGAAGACGGCAATCTGGAAGACAAATACCGCTGGGAGCAAGGCTTCACCCTCGAAGCCTATCGCTCACTGGACTCTCAGGAAGCACGCGACTCGTTCGTCGAGAAACGCGATGCCCGATTCAACGGCTGAAGGCATATCCATGGACCTGACTTATACCCCGGCCCAGCAGGCCTTTCGCGCCGAGGCGCGGACCTGGCTGGCGGCCAATGTACCGAGTGAACCGCTGCAATCGTTCGACACCGAGTCTGGCTTTGCCCAGCACCGGGCCTGGGAAGCCAAACTCAATGAAGGCCGTTGGGGCATGGTCACCTGGCCGACCGAACTCGGCGGGCGCGGCTGTGACCTGATCGAGTGGCTGATTTTCGAAGAGGAATACTACCGTTCCGGGGCACCAGCACGGGTCAACCAGAACGGCATCTTCCTGCTCGGCCCGACCCTGATGGAGTACGGCAGCGCAGAGCAGAAGGCGCGATTCCTGCCGCGCATGGCCACAGGCGAAGACATCTGGGCCCAGGCCTGGTCCGAGCCGGGTGCCGGTTCCGACATGGCGGCGATCCGTTCCAAGGCTGAACGGGTGGGTGACCACTACGTGATCAACGGCCAGAAAACCTGGTCGACCCGTGCGGTGTGGGCGGATTGGGCGTTCGGTATTTTCCGTACCGACTCGCAGTCCCAGCGACATCACGGCCTGACCTTCATCCTGCTGCCGCTGGACACGCCTGGCATCACCGTGCGGCCGATTCCGCAGCTCAACGGTTTGCCGGGTTTCGCCGAGATCTTCTTCGACGACGTCAAGGTGCCGGTGGAGAACGCCCTCGGTGGCGAAGGCATGGGCTGGCATGTGGCGATGTCCACCGCCGGTTTCGAGCGCGGCTTGTTGCTGCGTTCACCGGCGCGCTTCCAGGAAACCGCCAAGCGCCTGGTGCAGCTGTACCTGGCCAATCGTGAGCACGCCGACCGCGATCCGGCCATTGGTGAGGCCGTGATGCGCGCCTGGCTCGATGCCGAGGCCTACACCCTGAGCACCTACATGACTGCTTCGCAACTGGTGCAGGGCGGCAAGATCGGGCCGGAGTCGTCGACCAACAAGATCTTCTGGTCCGAACTTGACCAGCGCATGCACGACACCGCCATGAGCATTCTCGGCTTGCGTGGCGAACTGCTGCCCGATGCCCCGGCCGCCGGTGACGTCGGCCATTGGCTGGAAGGTTTCCTGTTTGCCCAGGCCGGGCCGATCTACGCCGGCACCAACGAGATCCAGCGCAACATCATTGCCGAACGCATGCTCGGCATGCCGCGTGCCTGAGGAATAGACCATGGACTTTAGTTTCAGCCGCGACCAACTGCTGTTTCAGGACAACGTCCGCAGCTTCTTGATCAACGAAGTCACTCCGGAACGCATTCGCGAACTGTGGCAGAGCGACAGCGGGCGCAGTGATCAGCTCTGGGCACAACTGGTGGAGCTGGGCCTGACCGCCCTGACCGTGCCCGAGGCGCAGGACGGCATGGGCATGAATGAGCTGGACTTCGTGCTGATTGCCCAGGAATGCGGTTACGCCGGGCTGCCCGAACCGCTGGTGGACACCATGTTGATCGGCGTGCCGTTGCTCGCCGCCCTGGATGAGCAACATGCGCCACTCAAACAAAAATGGCTGTCGCGAGTGGCCGAGGGCCGTGCGCGTCTCGCGGTTTCCGAGCCAGGTAACCCGCTGGTCAGCGATGCCCACGTTGCCGATCTACTGTTGCTGGCCAATGGTGACGAAGTGCATGCCCTGGAGCGTGATGCCGTGCGCTTGACCCGCAACGAGTCGGTTGATCCGAGCCGGCAGTTGTTCCAGGTCGAGTGGACGCCAACACCTGCCACGTGCGTCGCCAGCGGTGAGCAGGGCCGACGCCTGTGGGCGGCCGCGTTCAACCGTGGCGCCCTCGCCAGTGCTGCGCAATTGCTGGGGCTGGCCAAGCGCATGGTCGACCTGGCAGTGGACTACACCTTCGAGCGCAAGCAGTTCGGTAAACCGGTGGGCTCGTTCCAGGCGGTCAAGCACTTGATGGCCAACGTCGCGGTGCAGATCGAGTTCGCAAAAGGCCCGCTCTACCGTGCCGCTTATGCGCTGGCCGAGCAGCAACCGGGGCACGACGTGCTGGTGTCCCACGCCAAGCTGGCAACGGCGGAAGCGGCGATGCTTGCGGCGAAGAACACCATCCAGGCCCATGGCGCCATGGGTTACACCTGGGAAGTCGACCTGCATCTGTTCATGAAACGCGCCTGGGCGCTGGACAAGGTCTGGGGCGACCGTGGTCATCACAAGGGGCGGATACGCGCGGCCCTGTTTGACGGTAACCCAGAGCTGGGTGCGGGCAATACGTTCTAACCAGTCAGTAAGGGTGACGCCCCCCTTGTGGGAGCGAGCAAGCTCGCTCCCACAGGTTTTTCGGCGCTCTCAATACCAGATTTCAATTTTTTCACCGAGGTAGACCATGCCTGAAGCTTATATCGTCGACGCCCTGCGTACGCCTACCGGGCGGCGCAAGGGTGGTCTGAGCCAGATCCACGCCGCCGACCTGGGCGCCCATGTGTTGCGTGCGCTGGTCGAGCGCAACGCCATTCCCGACGAGGATTACGACGACGTGATTTTCGGCTGTGTCGACACCATCGGCCCGCTGGCCGGTGACATCGCCCGCACCAGTTGGCTGGCGGCCGGCCTGTCGCAATCGGTGCCGGGTACCACCATCGATCGCCAGTGCGGTTCGTCTCAGCAAGCGGTGCACTTCGCGGCGCAAGCAGTGATGAGCGGCACTCAGGACGTGGTCGTCGCCGGTGGCGTGCAGACCATGACCCAGATCCCGATTTCCTCGGCGATGATCGCCGCCGAGCCCTTGGGCTTCACCGATCCGTTCAGCGGTTCCGAAGGCTGGGTGCGGCGCTATGGCGCGCAACCGCCAACGCAGTTCCGTTCGGCGCAGATGATCGCGGAAAAGTGGGACCTGTCCCGGGCCCAGCTTGAAGCCTATTCGCTTGAGTCCCATCGACGTGCCTTGCAGGCCATCGAGCAAGGCCGCTTCAATCGCGAAATCGTGCCACTGGCCGGCGTGCTGCATGACGAAACGCCACGCCAGACCAGCCTGGAAAAAATGGCCGAGCTGGAAGTCCTGTTCGGCTGCGACCGGGTGACCGCCGCGGTGTCGAGCCAGACCTGTGACGCGGCCAGCGCGATGCTGATTGTCTCGGAGGCGGCGCTCAAGCGTTACGGCCTGACGCCACGGGCACGCATCCATCACCTGAGCGTGCGCGCCGAAGACCCTATCTGGATGCTCACCGCGCCGATCCCGGCCACCGCCTACGCACTCAAGCGTGCCGGGATGAAGCTGGAAGATATCGACCGGGTGGAGATCAACGAAGCCTTCGCGTCGGTGGCCATGGCCTGGTTGAAAGAGACCGGTTATCCCCATGAACAGACCAACGTCAACGGCGGCGCGATTGCCCTCGGTCATCCATTGGGCGCCACCGGCACCCGCTTGATGTGCACCTTGCTGCATGAACTGGAACGCAGCGGCGGTCGCTTCGGCATGCAGACCATGTGCGAAGGCGGCGGCCAGGCCAACGTAACGATCATCGAACGCTTGTAAACCAGGATGCACACCGATCCTGTAGGAGCGAGCCTGCTCGCGAAGACGTAGTGTCAGCTACATCAATGTTGGCTGACCCACCACTATCGCGAGCAGGTTCGCTCCTACAGGGATTGTGTTGACCCGTGATGAATTTGAAGGATGTAGAACATGAAGATCTGTGAAAACCGTGTGGTGATCATCACCGGTGCCGGCGGTGGCCTGGGCCGCTCCTACGCGCTGGCCTTCGCTGCCGAAGGCGCGAAAGTGGTGGTCAACGACATCAACCGCGAAGCGGCGCTGGCCGTGGTCGGTGAAATCCTCGGCCTGGGCGGCAGTGCCGTGGCCAACAGCGACGACATCACCCGCTATGACTCGGCGGGGCTGATCGTGCGCCAGGCCATCGAAACCTTCGGCGACCTGAACGTGGTGGTCAACAACGCCGGCATCTGCCGCGACCGCATGTTCGCCAGCCTCAGCGAAGCCGACTGGGACGCCGTGGTAGCCGTGCACCTCAAAGGCCACTTCTGCATTTCCAGTCACGCCGTGAAGTACTGGCGCGAGCAGGCCAAGGGTGGCGCCAAGGTCGATGCGCGGATCATCAACACCAGTTCCGGCGCCGGTTTGCAGGGCTCCATTGGCCAGTCCAACTACGCGGCGGCCAAGGGCGGTATTGCCTCGCTGACGCTGGTGCAGGCGGCTGAACTGCGCCGCTACGGGATCACCGCCAACGCCTTGGCCCCGGCCGCTCGCACCGGGATGACCGAGCAAGTGTTCGCCGACACCATGAAAAAACCGGAAGAAGGCTTCGATTACTTCGCCCCGGAAAACGTCGCGCCGTTGGTGGTGTGGCTCGGCTCCGAGGCTTCCGCCGAGGTGACCGGGCAGATGTTCGAGGTCGAGGGCGGCAAGTTGTCCATCGCCGACGGCTGGCGCCGTGGTCCGCAACTGGATCGCCAGGGCCGTTGGGCGGTCGGCGAGATGGGCGACGCCGTTGCACAGTTGGTGGCTCAGGCCGTTCCGGCGGCCAAAGTGTACGGCAGCTGAAAAAGTCCGGTCTCGGGAGGGCGGCGCGCGGCTATAATCGGCCGACGTTTCCCTCTGTCACCACACGAGACCTGCCATGACCATTTCCCTGTACGACGCTTCCGTGCCTGTTTTCCAGCAAATGCTCAACGCTCTGAGCGATGTACTGAAAAAAGCCGAAGCTCACGCCACCGAAAAAAACATCGACCCTAACGCCTTCCTGCAAGCGCGCCTGTTCCCGGACATGTTCCCGCTGGTGCGTCAGGTGCAGATCGCCGTTGATTTCAGCAAGGGCGTTACCGGTCGCCTGGCCGAAGTCGAATTGCCGAAGTACGACGACACAGAAACCACCTTCGCGGATTTGCAAGCGCTGATCGCCAAGGCCCTGGCTTTCATCGGCAGCATTACGCCTGCGCAGATCAACGGCAAGGAAGGCATCGAGATCGTCACCCGTCCGGGCACGCCTAAAGAGAAGCGCTTCAGCGGCCAGTCCTACCTGCTGACCTACGGCCTGCCGCAGTTCTTCTTCCACGTCACCACCACTTACGCACTGCTGCGCCACAACGGCGTGGAAGTGGGCAAGCGCGACTACATGGGCGCGTTCTAAACCGTCCAGGTACAAAAAAGCCCCCGCAACCTCAGGTTGCGGGGGCTTTTTCATGTGTACGCATTTATCAGCTACACCACGGTTCCTGTAGGAGTGAGCCTGCTCGCGATGGCGGAGTATCAGGCGACATCTATGTTGAATGATTAAACGCTATCGCGAGCAGGCTCACTCCTACAAGGATTTGTGTCAGGCCAGGCGTTCTGCTTTTGCCTCTTCACCCAGGCAAGCCGCCGCGGTGAACAGCACATCGGTGGAGGAGTTCAGCGCGGTTTCCGCCGAGTCCTGCAACACGCCAATGATGAAGCCGACCGCGACCACCTGCATGGCGATTTCGCTCGGGATGCCGAACAGGCTGCAGGCCAGTGGAATCAGCAACAGCGAACCACCGGCCACACCCGAAGCACCGCAGGCGCAGATTGCCGCGACGACGCTCAGCAGGATCGCGGTGGGAATGTCCACGGCGATGCCCAGCGTGTGCACGGCCGCCAGGGTCAGCACGGTGATGGTGATTGCCGCGCCGGCCATGTTGATGGTCGCGCCCAGCGGGATCGATACCGAGTAGGTGTCTTCGTGCAGGCCCAGTCGCTTGCTCAACTCCAGGTTGACCGGAATGTTCGCCGCCGAACTACGGGTGAAGAACGCCGTGATGCCGCTTTCGCGCAGGCAGGTCAGCACCAGCGGGTACGGGTTGCGACGCAGTTTCCAGAACACGATGAGCGGGTTCATCACCAGCGCCACGAACAGCATGCAGCCCAGCAGCACAGCCAGCAGGTGCGCATAGCCGATCAAGGCGCCGAAACCGGAAGTGGCCAGGGTCGATGCCACCAGGCCGAAGATGCCCAGCGGGGCGAAGCTGATCACCAGACGCACGATCACCGTCACGCCGTTGGACAGGTCGCCCAGCACTTCACGGGTGGTGTCGCCGGCGTGGCGGATGGCAATGCCCATACCGATGGCCCACGCCAGGATGCCGATGAAATTGGCGTTCATCAGGGCACTGACCGGATTATCGACCACGCTCAGCAACAGGCTTTGCAACACTTCGCCAATCCCGCCTGGCGCAGTCACCGCGACGTCCTGGGTCGACAGCACCAGGCTCGACGGGAACGTCATGCTGGCAACCACCGCGACCACGGCCGCGGCGAAAGTGCCCAGCAGATACAAGAACAGAATCGGCCGGATGTGGGTTTCTTGACCGTGTTTGTGGTTGGCAATCGACGCCATGACCAGCACGAACACCAGAATCGGCGCGACGGCTTTCAGCGCCGAGACAAACACTTTGCCGATGAACGCCGTGGACTTCGCCAGGTCGGGGGCAATCAGCGCCAGGGCAATACCGGCGATCAGGCCAATCACGATCTGTGTGACCAGGCTCAAGCGTTTAAGGCGTTGCAATAGAGAAGGGGATGAAGCAGTCATAAAACGGCATCTCTGGTTTTTTATAAGTGCATGGTTTCGCCGCAGTTGCAGCAACAAGCAGGGCAGGCCGCAGGCGGGAAACCGAGAGGGGAACACGGGGCTAATGCCAGCGCTGATTCCTGTGGCGAGGGAGCAAGCTCCCTCGCCACAAAGGGCGCGGACTTTATCACAGCGTAGGAGCTATCTTTCAGACCTGTGACGAACTGCCACCCTGGCATTCAACGAGATAGGCAGGTTCGAGCAACCGCATCCGAAAACACTCTGTTAAGATTCGCCATCCTCATTTTCATGTCTGCCAGTGGGCCTTCGGGCTATCGCTGGTGTTTTCGTTTTCTGGAGTTTTGCATGCTGTTGCCCATTCTTCTGTTGTCCGCCGCCGGCTTCACGGTGCTGACCACGGAATTCATCATCGTTGGCCTGTTGCCAGCTATCGCCCGGGACCTGGAGGTCAGCATCCCGCAGGCCGGTTTGCTGGTGACCCTGTTTGCTTTCACCGTGGCCGCGTTCGGGCCGTTCCTGACGGCGTATTTCGCTCGCTTCGAGCGCCGCAAGCTGTTCATCTCGGTGCTGATCATGTTCGGCCTGGCCAACACGCTCGCGGCGCTGGCGCCGAATATCTGGGTGATGGCGTTTGCCCGCTTGATCCCGGCGCTGGGGCTGCCGGTGTTCTGGGCCTTGGCCAGCGAAACGGCGGTGGACATCGTCGGGCCGGATTACGCCGGTCGCGCCATCGCCAAGATCGGCTTCGGCATCGTTTGCGCTACGGTATTCGGCATTCCCGTGGGCACGCTGATTTCCGATGCGTTTGGCTGGCGCAGTGCCTTCGCGATTCTGGCGGTCATCGCCTTTGCCAAGGCGTTGCTGCTGTTTATCTATCTGCCCAAGACCGACCTGCACCAGCATCAGGTGAGCTTTCGCTCGCAGTTCAAGATCCTGCGCAGCCCGCTGATGCTCGGTCACGTGCTGCTGTCAGTGATTGTGTTCAGCGGCATGTTCACCGCGTACACCTATCTGGCGGACATCCTTGAACGACTGGCCGGGTTCAACGGCACCGTGGTTGGCTGGTGCCTGTTGGGCTTCGGCGCGGTCGGGCTGATCGGTAACTCCCTGGGTGGCCGGGCGGTGGATCGTCATCCGCTGATGGCGTCGATGATGTTCTGTGCATTCATGATTGCCGGCCTGGTGGCGCTGGTGCCGAACATCCATTCGCCGCTCGGTCTGGCGGCGGCGATGGGCATCTGGGGCGTGACCCAGGCGGCGTTGTTCCTGGTCAGCCATGTGCGCCTGATGAAAGCTGCGCCCGAAGCCCCGGCGTTTGCCGCGTCGTTGAACATCGCCGGGGGCAACCTCGGTATCGGTCTGGGCGCGATAATCGGTGGTCGGGTGATCGACAGTGTTGGCCTGCAAGGCCTTGGCTTTGCAGCTGCCGCTTTCATTCTGGCTTCGATCCTGCTGGCCATCGCCCTGATGACGTTCAAGCCGCGCGAAGAGGTTACAGCGCTGTAAACAGCTCGCGTCGGGCACCTTCGGTAATGGCGACAATGCCGGGGTGCTTGACCTTGCGTTCCACTGAGATGGCATAGAACGACTCGCTCACCGCGTCGGTCTGGCCAATCACCTCCACGCCATACTGGCGTTGCACTTCATCGGCAATCACGCTCGGGCCAATGAAGATTCCGCTGCCGGATTGGCCGAAGGCCTGCATCAGGGCGCTGTCGTCGAACTCACCGACAATTTTTGGCTGGATCTGCTGCTCGGCGAACCAGCGTTGCAAGCGGCTGCGCACCACGGTTTCCTGCCCGGGAATCAACAGCGGCGCACCGTGCAGGTTGCGCGGAAAGTCGTGGCCATAACGTGCCGCCAGTTCCGGGGTGGCGAAGAAGCTGATCCCGCACTCACCGAGTTTCTGGCTGTAGCCCTTGATGTCCAGGTGCGACGGCATCGGGCTGTCGGAGATCACCAGGTCCAGGCGCTGGATCGCCAGGTCGGCCAACAAACGTTCAAGCTTGTCTTCGCGGCACGTGATGCGTAGCGGTTCGCTCAGTTCCATGGTCGGTGCAATCAGGCGATAGACGATGGACTTGGGCACCACGTCGGCCACGCCGACGCGAAACAGGATCTGCTGTTCATTGGGTTGTGCCCGCAGCATCAGTTCCAGTTCGCCACCGAGCTGGAACATTTGTTCAGCGTAGGGCAGGGCCTGGCGGCCGGCCTCGGTCAGTTCGAGTTGCCGTCCGACGCGCCGGAACAATTCAATGCCAAAGGTCTGTTCCAGTAATGAAATCTGCCCGCTGATGGTTTGTGGCGTGAGATTGAGCTGCTCGCAGGCACGCACGATGCTGCCGGTCTTGGCCACCACCCAGAAGTAATGCAATTGCCGATAGTTGAGCATGGCGTCTAACACTTCGTAAAAAACGAAGTATAACCGCTGAAAATACGAATTTTCCTGAAGTATTCGTTTCCCTAGAATGCATCGCTATCAACGGGCCATCGTTTAGGTCCCGTTCGTTCTATCGAGGAAAGCATCATGAAGCTTAAAGCCACGGCACTGTTGATCACGTCTTTACTGGTACTGGCCGGTTGCGACCAGGCCGAGAAAAGCGCGCAACAATTGATGGGCAAGGCTGCCGAAAGCGCCAAACAGGCGATTGACGATACCCACAAGGCCGCCGAGCAAGCACTCAGTGACGCCACCAGCGGGTTGATCAGCAAAAAAGAATCATCGGAAAAAGAATCGGAAAAAACCGAATCTTCCTCCCAGGAAATCTAAACCGTATTACAACGAGTCAGGACTGACCCATGGACTACCTTTTACAACTTGCCGCCAGCCCCACCGCCTGGGTCGCCCTTGCCACCCTGATTGTGATGGAGATCGTGCTCGGCATCGATAACCTGATCTTCATTTCGATCCTGACCAACAAGCTGCCCTTGCACAATCGACAGCGGGCTCGGCGCATTGGTATTGGCATGGCGTTGATCCTGCGCCTGGGCTTGCTGAGCACCATCGCGTTCATCGTCCAGTTGACCGCACCGGTGATCGAGATTCTCGGCCACGCGTTTTCCTGGAAAGACATGATCCTGATTGCCGGTGGCCTGTTCCTGTTGTGGAAGGCAACCACCGAGATCCATCACAGCATGGACCCTGCACCGGAAGATCCGAAGTCGGCGACCTCGACCGTGACCCTGGGCTTCGCTGCCGCGATCGGTCAGATCCTGATGCTGGACATGGTGTTCTCCATCGACAGCATCATTACCGCTGTCGGCATGACCGAGCATTTGCCGATCATGGTCATCGCGGTGGTGGTGTCGGTACTGGTGATGTTGCTGGCGGCTGATCCGCTGGCCAAGTTCATCAACGACAATCCGACGGTGGTGATGCTGGCCCTGGGCTTCCTGATCATGATCGGCATGACGCTGATCGCCGAAGGCTTCGGCGCCCATGTACCGAAAGGCTACGTCTATGCGGCCATGGCATTCTCGGCTTCGATCGAGGTGTTGAACATGATGTCCCGCCGGGCCAGGCAGAAGCAGGTGGCCACTGAGGCTTAACCCACGCTAATAGAAACGGCCGCCTGGACTCCAAAGAGTGCAGGCGGCCGTTTTTGTTGGTATCGGATAAAGGTGGTGTCAGTGAGCGTTGGCGTGTTGGTTCGACGTCTCGTCCGCTTCTGGCGCAGGGGCTGGCTGGACAGGGTGATGGTGGCGGCGAGTAATGCGCAGCACGCCCCACAGCATGGCGGCGGCTACCGCCAGCCAGCCGCAAACCAACATTACTATGATCATGGTCAGGCTCATCTGTGCCTCCTCTTTGCCCTTCTTTGGGCACTCACGCTTCGCTGTCATCTCTTCAGGGAACAGTCTAGCCGTTGCTGCATTTCAGGCTATTGACCGAAAGTCGTCTGTCACCAACCAGTTCGCTCTATCGAATTCACTCCACTACCGTTTAGAGCTATACCGTAGCGGCGCGGCGACCTATGATCGACGACCAAGCCGGGAATGGGATTGCCTGGCGTCTGAACCTGAACAAGAGAGAGATGATGGTGCGGGTATTTTCTCGAATTTTGTCGGCCATGCTGATCGCCGGTTGCGTGGCAAGCCTGGCGGGCTGTGCCGGGAGCGTTGCGCCCGAGATCAAGCGCTTGCCGGAGCGAGTCGAACTCAGCGGCCGGTTCTACCGGGGCGATGCATACCAAAGCGGGCCGCAAGTGCTGGCCAGCATGCTGTCCCAGCAGGGCATCGTGATTACCCCGGGGCTGCTCGACAAACCCTTGCATTTGCCGGGGGGCGAAGCCCAGTTACAACAGAACATGCAGAACCTGGCCCGCGAGTACGGGATGGTCGTTTATCCCCTGGACAGCAACCTTGCGGCCTTGTTGACCCAAGTCGCCGCCGGTTATCCGGTGATGGTGCGCTTTACCGAAGGCTCGGCCATGTGGGCCGAACCGCGTTACGCCATTCTGGCCGGCTACAACCGCCAGAAGCAGACGGTCCTGCTGCGGGCCGGGATGAATCACCGCGAGCTGATGAGCTTCAGCTCCTTCGAGTCGGCGTTCAAGGACGCCGGAGGGTGGGCCGTGCTGATCCAGAATCCGACGCAAATCCCGGCCCAGGTCGATCAGCAGCGTTGGCTCAAGGCCGCCAACGATCTGGCCCAGGCCGGTCAGGAGCAGGCCGCCGCCAGGGCGAAAAAAGCCCTGGCCAGCCAGTAAGTCCGTTGGTCACCCGCCGGGCACCATCGCCCATCGCCAGCCTCTGATCTTAAGGGCCCGAAACATTACTTCGGGCCGAGATCAGGAGGCACCCATGGCTCATTCCAAAACGCCCGTCGGTCCGCACTCGGCTGAACACTCGTCTGGCAATGAGCTGGGTTTCGATCCCGATTCCCCGGACCTTGCCGATCCTCAGGTCGACCCGATCGGGCCCGCCAAGGCACCGAGGGACGTGAAACCGGGTGACAACCCCAAGGCTCCGGCCAAGCCCTATGATCCACTGGGTAATCTGAAGCCTTAGGTCCAATGGAGGTGCGTATGTCTACCGATTCCAGTTTCGACGACAAACGTCCGGAAACTGTCCCCACAACCCCCGAGCAAAGCACCGATCCAGTGATGGATCCCGACAGCCCGTTGAGGGACCCTCTGGCGCGGCCAACGGTGGTGCCCACTGAAAAGCCGAAGGGTTGGAGAGATCCAAGCACCGGCGACGGTATCCCGGATGACGACCAGATGCCGTTGCCCAACGACTGAATGTCGGGCGAAAAAAAGCCCCGAATGATCGGGGCTTTTCGTGCGTTGCCGATTTGTTACTTCGAGGCTTCAACCACGCCGCTTTGGCGTTGCTTGAGGTTCTTGTCCGATTTGTACTGCAGGGCCACAGAGGGCACGTCAGCACTGTGCCCGGTTTCGACCCAGTTGCGAATTCGCGTGGCATCGGCAAAGTGGGTGTACTTGCCGTAGGCGTCGAGGATCACCAGCGTAACCGGGCGATTCGCCATATGTGTCACCAGCACCAGGCAGTGACCAGCCTCGTTGGTGAAACCGGTCTTGGTCAGCTCGATGTTCCAGTTCGCTTTGTTGACCAGATGGTCGGTGTTGCGGAAACCCAGGCTGTAGTTGGGCTTGCGGAACGACACGGTTTTTTCCTTGGTGGTACTCAGCTCGGTCAACAATGGGTACCTGTGTGCAGCGACCAGCAGTTTGCTCAGGTCGCGGGCGGTGGATACGTTGCGCGGCGACAGGCCGGTGGGCTCGACGAAGTGGGTGTTGGTCATGCCCAGCGCCTTGGCCTTGGCGTTCATCGCGGCGATAAACGCGGCGTAGCCACCTGGATAGTGGTGCGCCAGGCTCGCGGCGGCGCGGTTTTCCGATGACATCAAGGCGATCAGCAGCATTTCCCGGCGCGGCATTTCGCTGTTGAGCTTGACCCGCGAGTACACACCTTTCATTTCCGGCGTGTCGCTGATGTTGATATTGATGTATTCGTCCATGTTCTGGCGGGCTTCAACCACCACCAGGCCCGTCATCAGCTTGCTGACTGAAGCGATGGGGACGACCACGTCAGGATTGCTGGCGTAGATGACTTTATTGGTCTGCATATCCACGAGCAGGGCGCTGCCGGAAGCGATCTTGAGATGTGAAGTATCTCGCGGGGCTGCGGTGGTTTCGCCAGCGTTGGCGATTGGCGTGATGAAAGTCCCTGTAACTGCAAAAAATAGGCTCAGGATGGAAAGACGGATTTTCACGCTGGCAGACTCATAAGGTGTTGATAAGCCGTTTTGTAACGGGCTATTTCGTAAAAAGCGCGACATTCTGGAGTATGGCTGAATAACTGTCGATGGTTGATCAAGTAACAGGTGAAAGTCCTGAGAAACATGAAAAAAAAGTCATTTTCCGTCGGGTGGTCGAGGTCGTTTTGCAGGCAAAAAAAACCCCGCCAGGGGGCGGGGTTCATCGTCACGCTGTCAGTGTCCGCGTTGAAACTCAGCTGTGCAGGGTTTCAGCGGCGTAAAGGGTGTTTTCCAGCAGGCAGGCACGGGTCATCGGGCCTACGCCGCCCGGTACCGGAGTGATCCAGCCGGCGCGGGGCAGGGCGGTTTCGTAGATCACGTCACCGACCAGCTTGCCGTCGTCCTGACGGTTGATGCCGACATCGATCACGATTGCGCCTTCCTTTATCCATTCGCCCTTGACCAGGCCCGGCTTGCCAGCGGCGACAACAACCAGGTCCGCACGGCCGACATGACCGGCCAGGTCCTTGGTAAAGCGGTGGGTGACGGTCACGGTGCAACCGGCCAGCAGCAATTCCATGGCCATCGGGCGGCCAACGATATTGGACGCGCCGACAACCACGGCATCCATCCCGTAAAGGTCGACACCGGTGCTTTCCAGCAGGGTCATGATGCCTTTGGGGGTGCAGGGGCGCAGCAGCGGGATACGCTGGGCCAGGCGACCGACGTTATAAGGATGGAAACCGTCGACGTCTTTATCCGGACGAATGCGTTCCAGCAGCCTGGAGGCGTCAAGGTGTTCGGGAAGCGGAAGCTGAAGCAGAACGCCGTCGATTGCAGGATCGTCGTTCAGGCGATCGATCAGCTCGGTCAGCGCTTCTTGAGTGGTTTCGGAAGGCAGGTCATAGGCTTGGGATAGAAAGCCGACCTCTTCACAGTCTTTACGCTTGTGCGAGACATAAACCTGAGAGGCAGGATCGCTGCCGACCAGGATCACCGCAAGGCCGGGCGTGCGCAGGCCTTGCTGGCGACGCTCGGTGACACGTTGGGCGATCTGCTGGCGCAGGCTGGCGGCGATCGATTTGCCGTCGATAAGTTGTGCAGTCATTGCGCGTGATTAACCATCGAGAGGGGAAAAAAAGAGAACGCATTCTCGCATGTCGTGCGGTGAGGGCAAAGGCGCTTGGTCTGCAAATTCCCCTAACTCCTTTAATTAAATGAATTTTTTTTAAAAAGGATTTGACGACCTTCGGGTGGCTCTATACTATTCGTCGCACTTGTCGGGCACAGCCTAGCACTGGTTAGGAAGGTTGAGCGGGATTACGATTCTGCGAGACTGGAAAGCACTTAGTTTGTAGTCCTCCAAGGTTACAGCTAACAA
Organism: Pseudomonas sp. GL-R-26; assembly: GCF_019947365.1. Lineage (NCBI taxonomy): Bacteria > Pseudomonadati > Pseudomonadota > Gammaproteobacteria > Pseudomonadales > Pseudomonadaceae > Pseudomonas > Pseudomonas sp. GL-R-26. Next base: position 23,780 of record NZ_JAGYGI010000034.1, read on the forward strand.
GGCGCCCGTAGCTCAGCTGGATAGAGCATCCGCCTTCTAAGCGGATGGTCGCAGGTTCGAGTCCTGCCGGGTGCGCCATTAGGCAGCTTTGGCACAAGTAGCGCGATATGGTGGGCGTAGCTCAGTTGGTAGAGCACGGGATTGTGACTCCCGTTGTCGTGGGTTCGATCCCCATCGTCCACCCCATATTTCGAAAGGCGCCAGATTAACAGTCTGGCGCCTTTGCTTTAAAGGCTTCACCCGCGGATGTGGTGGAATTGGTAGACACACTGGATTTAGGTTCCAGCGCCGCGAGGCGTAAGAGTTCGAGTCTCTTCATCCGCACCAATTAAAGCTTCACTCAGGCGTTTGACCTGGCTGGAGCTTGATAAAGAAGTTTGTTTGGCTTCTTTAACAGGCAATATGGTGGGCGTAGCTCAGTTGGTAGAGCACGGGATTGTGACTCCCGTTGTCGTGGGTTCGATCCCCATCGTCCACCCCATATTTCGAAAGGCGCCAGATTGAAAAGTCTGGCGCCTTTTTTGTTTCAGTGGCCGCAGGTTCCGGGTCGCAGGGGTAGGGCGTTTCGTCGTATTTATGTTTCTCGATGATGCAGTCCTGCCCGCCGGCCTTGCTTGCGAGATCGGCTGTCAGGGAGATGATTGGCGACCTTGTCTATATGTAGAAAGGTTGGCGCAGAGCCCTGGCGTGATTGGTTGTATTTGCCATCGGGGCGAGGTGCATTCGTGCATTCGCACCTATAAATTGCCTGCTGCGTTTTTACCCGTTTTCAGTAGGGTGACTTCTTGAGTTTGACCCACTAGAATGCATGCCCTTGATTCTGGGGTCGGAAACGGCCGGCTAACGTCTGTGCAACGAGGAATATCCATGCAAGTTTCTGTTGAAAATACTACTGCTCTTGAGCGCCGCATGAGCGTCACCGTGCCGGCTGAGCGCATCGAGAGCCAGGTCAACAAGCGTCTGCAGCAGACCGCCCAAAAGGCCAAGATTGCTGGCTTCCGTCCAGGCAAAGTGCCAATGAGCGAAATCAAGCGCCGTTTCGGTGCTGACGCTCGCCAGGAAGCTGTAGGCGACGTGATCCAGTCTTCCTTCTACGAAGCTGTGGTTGAGCAGAAGCTGAACCCGGCTGGTCAGCCTTCGATCGAGCCAAAATCCCTGGAAGCGGGCAAGGACCTGGAATACGTAGCCGTATTCGAAGTGTTCCCTGAGTTCACCGTTGCCGGTTTCGAAGGTATCACCGTAGAGCGCCTGAGCGCTGACGTGTCTGATGCCGATCTGGACAAGATGCTGGACATCCTGCGCAAGCAGAACACTCGTTTCGAAGTGGCCGATCGCGCCGCTCAAAACGAAGACCAACTGAACATTGACTTCGTCGGCAAGGTTGACGGTGAAGTGTTCGCTGGCGGTTCCGCCAAGGGTACTCAGCTGGTTCTGGGTTCCGGCCGCATGATCCCTGGTTTCGAAGATGGCCTGGTTGGCGCAAAAGCCGGTGAAGAACGCGTTCTGAACCTGACTTTCCCAGAGGACTATCAGAACCTGGACCTGGCTGGCAAAGCCGCCGAGTTCACCGTGACCGTCAACACTGTTTCCGAGCCAAAGCTGCCAGAACTGACCGAAGAGTTCTTCGCTCAATTCGGCATCAAGGAAACCGGTCTGGAAGGCTTCCGCGCCGAAGTTCGCAAGAACATGGAGCGTGAGCTGCGTCAGGCGATCAAATCCAAGGTCAAGAATCAGGTGATGGACGGTCTGCTGGCCACCAACCCGATCGAAGTGCCAAAGGCTCTGCTGTCCAACGAAGTTGACCGTCTGCGCGTGCAGGCTGTTCAGCAGTTCGGTGGCAACATCAAGCCTGACCAACTGCCGGCCGAGCTGTTCGAAGAGCAGGCCAAGCGCCGTGTAGTGCTGGGCCTGATCGTGGCTGAAGTGGTCAAGCAATTCGACCTGAAGCCTGACGAAGCCCGCGTTCGCGAGATGATTCAGGAAATGGCTTCGGCCTACCAGGAGCCTGAGCAAGTTGTGTCCTGGTACTACAAGAACGACCAGCAACTGAACGAAGTTCGCTCGGTTGTGCTGGAAGAGCAAGTTGTGGATACTGTTCTGCAGAAAGCTAGCGTGACCGACAAATCGGTCTCTTACGAAGAAGCGGTCAAGCCGGTAGAAGCACCACAAGCCGACTGATCAGTTTTGCGGTAAGAAGCAAACACCATAAGCCAGCTTTCGAGCTGGCTTATGCGTATTCAAGACATAACTATTTGGGAGTGACTGCAGAGCATGTTCCGTAATTCGTATATTCAGCAGAACTCTGATATCCAGGCCGCAGGCGGCCTGGTCCCGATGGTTGTCGAGCAGTCCGCTCGTGGCGAGCGCGCCTACGACATCTACTCGCGTCTCCTCAAGGAGCGGGTGATCTTTCTGGTTGGTCCGGTAGAGGACTACATGGCCAACCTGATCTGTGCGCAATTGCTGTTCCTTGAAGCGGAAAACCCGGACAAGGACATCCATCTCTATATCAACTCCCCGGGCGGTTCGGTGACGGCTGGCATGTCGATCTACGACACCATGCAGTTCATCAAACCCAACGTGTCGACCACTTGTATCGGTCAGGCGTGCAGCATGGGCGCGTTCCTGCTGACTGCCGGTGCACAAGGCAAGCGTTACTGCCTGCCGAACTCGCGTGTGATGATTCACCAGCCACTGGGTGGTTTCCAGGGCCAGGCGTCGGATATCGAAATCCATGCCAAGGAAATCCTCTTCATTCGCGAGCGTCTCAACACGCTGATGGCCAAGCACAGCGGGCGCACTCTCGAAGAAATCGAGCGCGATACCAACCGCGACAACTTCATGAGTGCAGATGCCGCGCGTGAGTACGGGTTGATCGATGAAGTGATCAGCCAGCGTCCTGCTTAAACCAAGCAGCTCAAAATAAGGTTGGTCGGCGGGTCCGATCACCAGCGGGCTTGAAAAAGCCCGCAATAGCCTTCATCTTGTGTTGCAAGCCTATCGGATTTGGATCGAACGAATGACTGACACCCGCAACGGCGAGGACAACGGCAAGCTGCTCTATTGCTCCTTCTGTGGCAAAAGCCAGCATGAAGTGCGCAAATTGATTGCCGGCCCCTCGGTCTTTATCTGCGACGAGTGCGTCGACTTGTGCAACGACATCATCCGCGAGGAGGTGCAGGAAGCACAGGCCGAAAGCAGCGCGCATAAATTGCCTTCGCCTAAAGAAATCAGCGGCATCCTTGATCAGTATGTGATTGGTCAGGAGCGTGCGAAAAAGGTTCTGGCCGTAGCGGTGTACAACCACTACAAACGCCTGAATCAGCGTGACAAAAAGAATGACGACGTCGAACTCGGCAAGAGCAACATCCTGCTGATCGGCCCGACAGGCTCGGGTAAGACCCTGCTTGCCGAAACACTGGCCCGCTTGCTGAACGTTCCGTTCACCATCGCCGACGCAACCACCCTCACCGAGGCGGGTTACGTGGGTGAAGATGTCGAGAACATCATTCAGAAGCTGTTGCAGAAGTGCGATTACGACGTGGAAAAAGCCCAGATGGGCATTGTCTACATCGATGAAATCGACAAGATTTCGCGCAAGTCTGACAACCCGTCGATCACCCGGGACGTTTCTGGTGAAGGCGTGCAACAAGCCCTGCTCAAGTTGATCGAAGGCACGGTCGCTTCCGTTCCACCACAAGGTGGTCGCAAGCATCCGCAGCAGGAATTCCTGCAGGTCGACACCCGTAACATCCTGTTTATCTGCGGTGGCGCGTTCTCTGGTCTTGAGAAGGTCATTCAAAACCGTTCCACCAAAGGTGGCATCGGTTTCAACGCAGAAGTGCGCAGCAAGGAAGAAGGCAAGAAAGTCGGTGAGTCCCTGCGTGAAGTCGAGCCTGACGATCTGGTCAAGTTCGGTCTGATCCCGGAATTCGTCGGTCGTCTGCCGGTACTTGCCACGCTGGACGAGCTTGACGAGGCTGCACTGATGCAGATCCTCACCGAGCCGAAAAATGCCCTGACCAAGCAGTATGCCAAGCTGTTCGAGATGGAAGGCGTTGATCTGGAATTCCGTTCCGACGCTCTGAAGTCGGTCGCCAAGCGTGCCCTGGAACGTAAAACCGGTGCCCGTGGCCTGCGTTCGATTCTCGAAGGTGTGTTGCTCGACACTATGTATGAAATCCCCTCGCAATCCGAGGTGAGCAAAGTAGTGATCGATGAAAGCGTGATAGAAGGCAAGTCCAAGCCACTGTACATCTACGAAAACAGTGAGCCGACCGCCAAGGCCGCGCCAGACGCTTAAGCGTCACGCAGCCGGTACAAAGAAGGGGCCTTCGGGCCCCTTTGCTTTTTGCGCGTTTTACACAGTCTTTGTGCTTGTTTTTTTTGAAGGCTGCCCCCATCTTGGTTTCAAGCTTACTTCCATCTGTTTCCGGCCTTACGGCCGCCGTAGAGGCGAAATCATGAAGACAACCATCGAATTGCCTCTCCTGCCATTGCGTGATGTCGTGGTTTATCCGCACATGGTTATCCCGCTGTTCGTGGGGCGCGAGAAATCCATCGAAGCCCTCGAGGCTGCGATGACGGGTGACAAGCAGATTCTTCTGCTGGCCCAGAGAAACCCGGCTGACGACGATCCCGGTGAAGAGGCCCTGTACCGCGTTGGTACGATTGCCACCGTTCTGCAGCTGCTGAAGCTGCCTGACGGAACGGTCAAGGTTCTGGTCGAAGGCGAGCAGCGGGGCGCCGTTGAGCGCTTCAGTGAAGTGGATGGCCACTGTCGTGCCGAAGTCTCCCTGATCGACGAAGTTGAAGCACCAGAGCGCGAGTCGGAAGTGTTCGTTCGCAGCCTGCTGTCTCAGTTCGAGCAATATGTGCAGTTGGGCAAGAAAGTCCCGGCTGAAGTCCTGTCGTCGCTCAACAGCATCGATGAGCCAGGCCGCCTGGTAGACACCATGGCCGCGCACATGGCCCTGAAGATCGAACAGAAGCAGGAAATCCTCGAAATCATCGATTTGTCGGCCCGGGTCGAGCATGTTCTGGCGCTGCTGGATGCCGAGATCGATCTGCTGCAAGTCGAAAAACGCATTCGCGGCCGCGTCAAAAAACAAATGGAGCGCAGTCAGCGCGAGTACTACCTGAATGAGCAGATGAAGGCCATTCAGAAAGAGCTCGGCGACAGCGACGAAGGTCACAACGAAGTCGAAGAGCTGAAAAAGCGTATCGATGCCGCCGGCCTGCCGAAAGAAGCGCTGGCCAAGGCGACGGCCGAACTGAACAAGCTCAAGCAGATGTCACCGATGTCCGCGGAAGCGACCGTGGTGCGCTCGTACATCGACTGGCTGGTTCAGGTGCCGTGGAAGGCCCAGAGCAAGGTGCGCCTGGACCTGGCGCGTGCAGAAGACATTCTGGATGCCGACCACTATGGCCTCGAAGAGGTCAAGGAACGCATCCTCGAATACCTCGCCGTGCAAAAGCGCGTGAAGAAAATTCGTGGTCCGGTGTTGTGCCTGGTCGGTCCTCCAGGGGTGGGTAAAACATCCCTGGCGGAGTCGATTGCTCACGCCACCAACCGCAAATTCGTGCGCATGGCCCTCGGTGGCGTGCGTGATGAGGCGGAAATTCGTGGCCATCGCCGTACTTACATCGGTTCGATGCCAGGAAGATTGATTCAAAAGATGACAAAAGTGGGTGTCCGCAACCCGCTGTTCCTGCTCGATGAAATCGACAAGATGGGCAGCGACATGCGTGGCGATCCGGCATCGGCGTTGTTGGAAGTGCTCGATCCGGAGCAGAACCACAACTTCAACGATCACTATCTGGAAGTCGATTACGACCTGTCCGATGTGATGTTCCTGTGCACCTCGAACTCGATGAACATCCCGCCGGCGTTGCTGGACCGGATGGAAGTGATCCGTCTGCCGGGCTACACCGAAGACGAGAAGATCAACATCGCTGTCAAATACCTTTCGCCAAAGCAGATTACGGCCAACGGCCTGAAGAAAGGCGAGCTGGAGTTTGACGCAGAAGCGATCCGCGACATCATCCGCTACTACACCCGTGAAGCCGGTGTGCGTGGGCTGGAGCGCCAGATTGCCAAGGTCTGCCGCAAGGCGGTCAAGGAACATGCGCTGGAAAAACGCTTCTCGGTGAAGGTCACCGCAGACATGCTGGAACACTTCCTGGGCGTGCGTAAATTCCGCTACGGCCTGGCCGAGCAGCAGGATCAGATCGGTCAGGTGACCGGGCTGGCGTGGACTCAGGTAGGTGGCGAACTGCTGACTATCGAAGCGGCCGTCGTACCGGGCAAGGGCCAGTTGATCAAGACCGGTTCCCTGGGTGACGTGATGGTCGAATCGATCACTGCGGCCTTGACCGTTGTCCGCAGCCGGGCGAAGAGCCTGGGGATCCCCCTGGACTTCCATGAGAAGCGCGACACGCACATCCATATGCCAGAAGGGGCAACTCCCAAGGACGGCCCTAGCGCTGGTGTAGGCATGTGTACGGCCCTTGTATCGGCATTGACCGGCATTCCGGTGCGCGCGGATGTCGCCATGACCGGCGAAATCACGTTGCGTGGCCAGGTATTGGCCATTGGCGGCTTGAAAGAAAAACTGCTGGCGGCCCATCGCGGTGGAATCAAGACCGTGATCATTCCTGAAGAGAATGTGCGCGATCTCAAAGAGATTCCGGACAATATCAAGCAGGATCTACAGATTAAACCGGTTAAATGGATTGACGAGGTCCTGCAAATTGCGCTGCAATACGCGCCGGAGCCCTTGCCGGATGTGGCTCCGGAGATAGTCGCGAAGGATGAGAAACGCGACGCAGATTCTAAGGAAAGAATTAGCACGCATTAAGTACGTATTTGCCTGGGGGGCTTTCTTGACAGCTTTTTAGAGCCCTTGTTATAAAGCGGCTCTTAAGTGTCTGTAGGCCATTCAGCACTCGTTTTTGCTTTCACCAAAAAAACTTAGAATCATACTCAAATAGATATAAGGGGACTTAGAGTGAACAAGTCGGAACTGATTGATGCTATCGCTGCATCCGCTGATATCCCGAAAGCTGCTGCTGGCCGTGCGCTGGACGCTGTAATCGAATCCGTCACTGGCGCTCTCAAGGCTGGCGACTCTGTTGTTCTGGTTGGTTTCGGTACCTTCTCCGTAACTGATCGTCCGGCTCGCATTGGTCGTAACCCACAGACCGGTAAGACGCTGGAAATCGCAGCAGCCAAAAAACCAGGTTTCAAAGCCGGTAAAGCACTGAAAGAAGCTGTCAACTAAGTTCGATTCAGGTTTTTACCCATCCGGGTCGGGGTCATGCCTGACTTGGCAGCGGAGCGGCAGTCCTGACAGCAGGTCGCCGGTTCAAGACACCGAGGGTCGCCAGTTCGAGCCCTCGATCCGCTCCGCCAGTTACGAGAAGGCGCATCCTCGGATGCGCCTTTCTTCTATCCGGACTCTACCCACGCTCCACGGTTGCCTAATTTTGAAGTTCAACCGTTTCTGGGGGACGCATGCTGCAGAATATCAGGGACAATTCACAAGGCTGGATTGCCAAGACTATTATCGGGGTCATCGTTGTTCTGATGGCTTTGACCGGTTTCGATGCCATCTTCAAGGCTACGTCGCACAGTAATGATGCGGCCAAGGTCAACGGCGATGAAATCAGCCAGAACGAACTGAGCCAGGCGGTCGATATGCAACGCCGCCAGCTCATGCAACAGCTGGGCAAGGATTTCGATGCTTCCTTGCTGGATGAAAAAATGTTGCGCGACTCGGCTCTGAAGGGCCTGATCGATCGCAAGCTGCTGCTGCAAGGCGCAGAAAACTCGAAATTCGCTTTTTCCGAAGCGGCGCTTGATCAGGTCATCCTGCAAACACCCGAGTTTCAGGTTGATGGCAAGTTCAGTTCCGATCGTTTCGACCAAGTGATTCGCCAACTCGGCTATACCCGCATGCAATTCCGCCAGATGCTGGCTCAGGAAATGCTGATTGGTCAGCTGCGTGCCGGTCTGGCCGGTAGCGGTTTCGTGACCGATGCACAGGTGCTGGCGTTTGCCCGTCTGGAAAAACAGACCCGCGATTTCGCTTCCCTGAACATCAAGGCCGACCCGGCAGCGGTGAAACTGACCGACGATGAGGTCAAGGCTTACTACGACGAGCACGCCAAGGAATTCATGACGCCGGATCAGGTGGTCATCGATTACCTCGAGCTGAAGAAGGCTTCCTTCTTCGATCAGGTCAGCGTCAATGACGAAGACCTGCAGGCGGCCTATCAGAAAGAAATCGCGAACCTGTCCGAGCAACGCCAGGCGGCGCACATTCTGATTGAAGTGAACGACAAGACCACCGAGGCTCAAGCCAAGGCGAAGATCGAAGAGATTCAGGCCCGTCTGGCCAAGGGCGAGAAGTTCGAGGCCCTGGCCAAGGAGTTCTCCCAGGATCCGGGTTCGGCGAACAACGGCGGTGACCTGGGTTATGCCGGTCCTGGCGTCTACGACCCGGCGTTCGAGAAAGCCCTGTATTCGTTGGCCAAGGACCAGGTTTCCGCGCCGGTTCGCACCGATTTCGGGTATCACCTGATCAAGCTGTTGGGCGTGGAAGCGCCTGAAGTACCGACATTCGCCAGCCTGAAAGACAAGCTGACCCGTGGTCTGAAGACCCAGCAGGTCGAGCAGCGTTTCGTCGAAGCGAGCAAGCAACTGGAAGACGCCTCGTTCGAAGCCTCTGACTTGGCTCAGCCAGCGCAGGACCTGAAACTGACCGTCCACACGTCCAAGCCGTTCGGCCGTGAAGGCGGTGAGGGTATTGCGGCCAACCGTGCCGTGATCACTGCCGCGTTCAGCCCGGAAGTGCTGGATGAGGGTGCGAACAGCACCGCCATCGAGCTCGATCCGGAAACCGTGGTCGTGTTGCGTGCCAAGGAGCACCTGAAGCCTTCGCAATTGCCGCTGGAAAGCGTCTCTGCCGCGATCCGTGTGCAATTGGCCAAGGAACACGCCAGCGCCGATGCCAAGACCAAGGCTGAAGCCCTGATTGCCAGCCTGCGCGATGGCAAGACCCCGCTGGATCAGACGGTCGACGGCCAGGCCTGGAAAGTCACCGAGGCGGCTACTCGCGCTCAGGAAGGTGTCGACCCAGCGGTGCTGCAAGCGCTGTTCCGCATGGCGAAGCCTGCGGCCAAGGACAAACCGACCTTCACCAGCGTGACGCTGACTGATGGCAGCCTGATGATCGTGCGCCTCAATGGTGTGAACGAAGCCGCGGCGCCGACTGAAGAAGAGAAAGCGCAGTATCGTCGCTACCTCGCTTCGCGCATCGGCCAGCAAGACTTTGCGGCTTATCGCAAGCAGTTGGAAAGCCAGGCAGACATCAAGCGTTACTGATGCCTGACCAGGTTTGACGCTGCACAGGAGACCCCGGCCGAAAGGCCGGGGTCTTTTTGTTTGGCCGTACGTCATTTGCCGCGGTGACTTTTGCGCAAAACCGGGGTCAATCAGCCTGTAACCGTTTTAAGACACGATCGATGCTCCGCTAAGCATCGATCTGTTGCACAATACGCCCCGAACCGTTTTCCTCAGGATGTTCAATGTTTAAATCACTTCCCATGCGGGTTGTCGGGCTGGCAGCCGTGCTTGCCACCGCGGCCGGTTGTTCATCGAACAAGGCCGCCATCTATGAGCATGAGAATTTCGACGACTCCGGTACCTTTTCCCGAAACTATCCGGTCAGCGATACCCAGAGCTGTGAAGCCGCCCGTCGCGCCTTGCTCAGCCAGGGTTACATCATCACCAGCAACGATCCGAAGCTGGTCAGCGGCCACAAGAGCTTCCAGCAGACCGGCGAGAATCACATGGAGATCAGCTTCAGTGTGGTCTGCGCCGATGACGGCAGCGAAGGGCACCACGCGACCGTATTCGCCAATGCCCTGCAGGATCGTTATGCGCTGAAGAAGACCAACAACTCCGCCAGTCTCGGTGTGGGTGTGTTGGGCTCGGTGTCGATGCCGATCGGCTCCTCCGATGACTCGATGGTCAAGGTCGCCAGCGAAACCGTATCGTCTGCCAAGTTCTACGAGCGTTTCTTTGCACTGGTCGAGCTGTTCCTGCCACCGGAAGCGAAAAAGGCTGCGCACATCCCCGAAAAGCCGAAAACGGACCTGGGCATGCCTGAAGCCAAGGTAGCACCGGCACCGCTGGCACCTGCCCCGGCTGCGGCTCCCGCTGTACAGCCTGCTGCACCTGCACCTGCACCCGTAGAAGCGGTTCCAGCGGCCTCCGAGCCGGTTGCCCCGCCTCCTGAAGCGGCGCCGATTACCCCGGTTCAGAACACAGAACCGGCACCTTCGGCAGAAACCATCACGCCACCGACAAACCCGACGGACATACCACCGCCGAGCGAGCCGATTCAGGCGATTCCCGTTTCTGGCCAGTGATCCATCGCGTTACGGGATCGGCCAGCGAGTAACGATCCCGTAGCGGGCGCAAAGATTGACCCTCATCAACAAGGTCCGCTGTTCTGCGGCCTTGCGCGAAAAAACCAATGATAAATTCCTGACCAGCTGCTACGTTTTATTCAGTAGCGACAGAGTGTCGTGTCCGCGTCATTTTTCTTTCACGCGGGCACTTTATGCTCAAGGGATTGGTCATTTATTCAGGCGTTTTTCAATACGGGTTGGGGGATTCAAAAATGGACGATTATCAAGAAGAGCTGCTCGAGTACCAGGCTTTCGAACTGGACCCACTGGAGCCGGCGGAAGACGCTACCGAGTTGTAGACATCAGGCGGATTGGCGATGGCTGCGGCGAAACTCGCCGGGTGTCTGCCCGTTCCAGCGTTTGAATGCGCGTTGAAACGCTTCTGCTGAGGCAAAGCCCAGCAGGTAGGCGATCTCTCCGAACGCCAGTTCGGTGTCGCGTATGTAAGTCATGGCCAGGTCGCGACGGGTGTCGTTGAGAATCGCACGAAATTGTGTGCCTTCATCGGCGAGCTTGCGACGCAAGGTCCAGGTGGGCAGCTTCAGGCGTGCCGCCACCTCCTGCAAGTCGGGCTCCCGACCACCATTGAGCAAAGGTCCCAGCAGCGCGATGATGCGTTCACGCAGGCTGCGGGTGCGTGTCAGTTGTTCCAGTTCCCGCTCACACAGTTGCAGCAAATGCCGCCAGGTGCTCGGGCAATGCTCGGGGTTGCGCTGGGCGAGACTTGCCAGGCTCAAGCGCAGTTGATTGCGCTCGCCGCCAAACTGAATCGGACAATCACCCAACACGTCATAGGCCGCACGGTAATCGGGCTCCTCGAATTCGATTTCGATGCGTTCGGCGTGCAGTGGGGCAGGGCTGATACTGGATAATTGCTGCAACCAGCCGGCGATGATCGAATCCACCACAAAGCGGTTGTAGGCGTTATAGGGGCTGATCGAATAGAAGCGCAGCCAGGCGCCCTGGGCGTCTTCATGAAAGCTTGATTGACCCCGATAGTTGGAGCCGTACAAGGCTTCGAATCGAATCAGGCAGCGTGCGGCTTCTCGTACCGTCGGCGCCTGGGCCGCAGTGACGCCAGCGAGGCCGACCTGACTCAGGCGACTGAGCTGGCCCATGCGCAGGCCAAGGGCCGGGTTCTCGGTCAGTTGAATGGCGCCGTGGCCCAGGCGCATATAGCGCGGTATCGACAGTCGGGCACCCGCTTCGCCCAGGCGCGCGGCATCGAGACCGTATTGATCGAGCAGTGGCTGCGGATCGACGCCATGACTGCGCACGGCATCGGCCAGGCTATGAACAAAACCCACCGACAGATCGCCGAGGCGCATCGGTTGTGGATTCATGGCTTACAACCAGAGGTTCAGCAAGCGCGCACCCTGGGCGTTGCCATCGGCAAGGTGCTGGCCGTTGCTGCTGAGGAAACTATGCCCGGCGCTGCCCTGGTCCCAGAACTGACCCCGCAGGAACACACTCATGCCAGCGACTGCCTGACTGGCCGGCGTCCGGGTCGTGAGGGTCAGGCGCTGCCAGGCCTGGCCTTCACTGACTTCTCCAGGCTTCAAGTTGACCGACGTCGGCGCCGACGACCCCCTGTAGCCGCGCCAAGGTTGATCCCAGGTGCCACGGCCGGCAACAAAGGCCGGTACCGCAACCAGCTGTACGCTCTGGTCGTTGAGCTTGAGGTAGTTGTCCGGGTACCAGCTGTCGTGGCCGATCAATACGCCCAGCCTTCCTGCGGGGGTATCAACGACGTTGAGCGAGTGCTCGCCGTTCGCCTTGATCCCGTTCTGTTCTGCGAAGAACGGGTGTATCTGGCGCTGGGGCTGGCCGATCGGCAGGCCTTCGCTGTTGAACACCACGCTGCTGTTGTACAGCGCGCCGCGGCCGATTCTCAAGGTACCGTCGATGATGCTTGGTTCGGGCAGCACGATGGAACCCGCCACCAGCGTCACGTGGAATTCCCTGGCCAGCCCTCCGAACAATGCCTGGTAGTCCCTGGCCATTGCCTTGGCTTTCATGCGCAGGTGGGCATCGTCGAGACGGTTGCCGCCCTCGGCGCTGATCAGCGCCTTGGCGAACTTCAGGGGGTTGCTCACCGCCAGCCAGTTCATGGCTTCCTTGAGGGTGCTGGCCTGATACAGCTCATCCTTCTCGCCGCTGACCATCAGCCAGGTACCGACGTGCTCCGGCAACACGACGACGGTCTTGCGGTTCAACAAACCCTGGTCCCGGGCTGCTTGCAGATAGGCCGCGAGCTTGCGGTGCAAACGCTCGGGACTTTGATAGTCGGTAGGAAACAGTTCGGGCTGGATGCCCAACAGGTTGCCACGGTCCGCAGGCGTGCCCTGGTCGATAGCCAGGCTGATCCGCAGGTCCGAAAGGTAATGACCCACCGGCCGGTCTGCGGCCCACATCGCGTAGGTCGTGAGGGCGGCGAGCAACGCCATGGAAAATGTCAGGTACAAAAGTTTGCGCATGGGGAAACAGTTTACAGCCTGGAGCCGGGCGTGGCTTTTCATTTGGATTTGGATCGAGCATAAAGGGAATCAAGGGCTTAGTGGGCAAATTTCAGCGTTGACTGTTTTTTTTCGCAGACGGCTACCTTTCTGCGCCGAGATGCAGCAATGCATGACCGGGTTAAACGAGAGGTGAGTTGACGGAGCGGGGGGGGCATGGGAGGGAAACGCCGGTCAGCCATCATTTGGCTCGACCGGCCGGAAGGTGAACGTTACTTCGTGACCAGCAGTTCCGGGCCGAGGTAGTTGTTGATCTGGTTGATATCGTCATCGCCCAGACTGCCCACTGAAGAGGCCAGGCGCAGGCGCGACATCAAATAGCGCAACTTGGCATCGAACAGATCGTGGCGCGCAACGAAGAGCAGCTCTTCGGCATTGAGGACGTCCGAGTTGGTGCTGGTGCCACCCTCTTTGAAGCCCTTGCGTGACGATGCCAGTGAGCGTTCGTTGGACTCCACTGCCTTCTCCAGCGCGCGAATGCGTTTGGCGCCACTCAGTATGCCTTGATACTCACGGGTGGTTTCGGTAATGACTTCCTGTCGCGCGGCGTCGAGTTCGTCCATGGCCTTATCGCTATTGGCACTGGCCTGGCGTGTCAACGCGCTGACACCGCCACCGCTGTACAGTGGGATATTGACTTCCAGCCCGATTGAGCCGTAGTGGTTGCGTTGATTCAACTCGGAGAGTGACTGGCTCTCACCCGCGGTGTAGCCGGCAATGAAATCCAGTGTTGGCCAGTGGCCGGCGCTGGCACGCTTCACTTCTTCTGCTGCGAGGTCGCTGCTATAACGGCGCGCATGAATCAACGGGCTATCGGTCTGGGCTTTGACCAACCAGTCCTGCAGGTTACTCGGTAGCAGCGGTGGTGTATCGAAGCTCGGGCGCAAGGTGGTCAGTGACTCGGGGGTTTCACCGATATATTCCTCAAGCTTGCGGCGCGCGTTGATCAGGTTGTCTTGCGCTTCGATCAGCTCGGCGTCGGCGAGGTCGCGGCGAGCGGTCGATTCGTCGATGTCGGTGACGGTGCCGGCCCCCAGTTCCATGCGCCGTTTCGCCGAGGCGAGTTGTTCTTCGAAGGCGGTCAGCTTGGACTTGGCCAGGACGATGGTTTCGCTGGCCAGGAGTACGTCGAAATAGCTTTCGGCCAGGCGCACCGCGGCGTCCTGAGTCTTGGCATCGAATACCGCGTTGCTGTAGTCGGCACGCTGCTGACCCTGGCGGTATTCGGCCATCTTTTGTTTGTTGAACAGCGGCTGGCGCAGGCGCACGTTGGCGCCCTTGGAATCGTAATGGAGATCTCTGTCGATGCCGCTCTGGCTTTGGGAGCCATTGACCTTGTTGTGGTAGCCCGAGGCATTGATCTGCGGTAACAGGCCAGCCTTGCCAATGGCGCGGTTTTCCTCGCCGGCCTGTTTTTCATGCACGGAGGCCTGGTAGATAGGGCCCTGGAATTGCAACAAATCCCAGGCTTGTTTGAGGTCCATGGCACCAGCCGGCAGGGACAGCCCCAGCAGGCAGAAGAACAGGCAACGACGTTCCATCTCATTGTTCCTTGAATGAGCTGTCCACACGATCGAGCATTGGTTTGAGAAGATAGCTGATCATGTTGCGTTCGCCAGTCTTGATGGTGACGCTGGCGGGCATGCCGGGGCGAATGTGGTTGCTGCCAAGCAGGCCCATGCCATCGGGCGTGACCTCCACCTGAGCCAGATAGAACGGTTGCTTGCTTTCCTCGTCCATCAAGCGGTCGGCGGAAATGGTCTTCACGCGGCCGGGGATATTTGGTGTCTTGGCATGGTTGAAAGCCGGGAAGGAAATATCCACGGTCAGGCCGGGGACCATCTTGTCGATGGCCTGCACGGGAATCATCGCGTCGACCTGCAGCGGTTCGTTGACCGGAACGACTTCCATGATCTTGAAGCCAGGCTGAATGACCCCGCCAACGGTGGCAATGCTCAGGCCCTGGACCATGCCATCGATCGGCGAACGAATCACCGTGTGGGTCACTTCATAGTCGAGCGAGCGCAAGCGGTCGGCCAGAGTGGTGTTTTCCTTGGCGGTTTCAGTCAGCTGCGATTCGACTTCCTTCAGGTAATCGTGTTGGCGCTGCAGGATGCGCAGCTTGATTTCGGTGGTCTGGCTACGCACGCGGGCGATGTTGTTGAGGTTCTCGGCCTGGCCGGCAGAGAGGTCGGCATTGCTGCGTTCCAGCTCAAGCAGGCGGTTGCGCGGCACATAGCCTTCGGCCGTCAGCACGCGGGTGCCTTGCAGTTCCTGGTTGAGGAAACTGATCTGCGAGGCGCGGGCGCTATAGACCTGCTGCAGGCCCTTGAGCTGCACGGCCGACGCCGCCAGGTTCTCCTGCAGGATGCTGATTTCGCCAGCGAGACCGGCGCGCCGGGTGTCGAGCAGGCGCTGTTGCAGGTCCATGGCGGCTTCCAGGCGGTGGTCATCCTTGAAGCGTTTGAGCAGTTCCGGATCGAAGCTCACCACATCGCGGCCGTCACGCTCCGCTTCCAGGCGGTTTTCCACCGTCTTGCTGACGATGTACTGGGCGCTGACTGCACCCTCTTCGGCAGTGGCACGCAACGAGTCGAGACGGACCACCTCCTGGCCTTTTGTCACCAGATCGCCTTCGCGAACGAGAATGGCCTCCACGGTACCGCCACTCAGATGCTGCACGGCTTTGCGATTGTTGGTGACCTTGACCGTGCCTGTCGCTACCACGCCGGCATCCAGCGGAGCCAGCCAGGACCACAGGAGGAAGCCGCCGAAGCCGGCAAGCACCAGCCACACGCCCCACCGCGCGGGTTTGCCGACGTCCAGGTCTACCATGCTCCTGGAATCGGCTGTAATCATCTCGGTATGTTGGCTCATTTGCATGATCGGTCACTCCCGTGCTTTGACAGAGGCCAGCGGAGTTGACGCGCCTGCAGGGATCACACTGGCCTTGCGCAGCGCTGCGAATACTTCATCACGCGTGCCAAGCATCTGCACGCCGCCGTCGCGCAGCATCAGCACCTTATCGACGGCACAGAGTACGTTGGGACGGTGAGAAATCAGAATGACGGTGGCGCCACGGCCCTTGAGTTCGGCCAGGGCGTCGACCAAGGCCTTTTCGCCGAGGTCGTCGAGGTTGGCGTTCGGCTCGTCCAGCACGATCAGGTTGGGCTCGCCATACAGCGCGCGGGCCAAGGCGATGCGCTGCTTCTGGCCACCGGATAACGGGCTGCCATCGGTGCCCAGTCGGGTGTCATAACCCTGTGGAAAACGCAGGATCATTTCGTGCACGCCAGTGATCTTGGCGGCGCGGATGACCGCTTCGCTGTCCACTTCGCCAAAGCGCGCAATGTTGTCGGCGATATTGCCCTCGAACAGCTCCACGTCCTGTGGCAGGTAGCCGAGCCAGGGGCCAAGTTCGCCCTTGTTCCAGTTGAATATGTCTGCGCCGTCCAGGCGCACCTTGCCGGCCTGGGCCGGCCAGACGCCAACCAGCAGGCGGGCGAGGGTGGATTTACCCGAGGCGGATGGACCGATAATGCCAAGGCTTTCGCCGGGGACAAGGCTGAAACTCACGCCGCGCAGAATCGTGTTGTTGGTACCGGGGGCGCCGGCATACACATTCTCCACCGCCAGCATGCCCATTGGCCGCTGGAGCGACATGCTCGGAGGCCGGCGCGGATAGTCGTGCAGCATCTCGTTGAGCCGGCCCCAGGCCGAACGGCAGCCGAGTAATTGCTTCCACGACGCGATGACCTGTTCCACCGGACCCAGTGCGCGGCCGGTGAGGATCGAGCAGGCAATCATCATCCCCGGGGTGATCTTGCCGTCGATCGCCAGCAGCGCGCCAGCGCCGAGAATCAGCGACTGCAAAGTGATCCGCACGAAGCGCCCGATGCTGCTGATCAAGGCTGCACGATCGGAGGCCAGGGTCTGCATTTCCAGAATGCGCAAATGGCTTTGGTACCAGCGCTTGCTGATCGACGGCAGCATGCCCATGGCCTCGATGACCTCGGCGTTGCGCAGGTTGTTGTTGGCGAATTGGGCGGAGGAGAGGGCGGCCTGATTGGCTTCGGCCAGCGGCTTGTGCGTCGCCTTTTCGGTGAGCCAGGCCAGGGCCACCAGAATCAGCGAGCCGATCAGCGTGAGCAGTCCGAGCAGTGGATGGATCAGATAGGCGACCAGCAGGTAGATCGGCGTCCACGGTGCATCGAAGAAAGCGAACAGGGAATTGCCGGTGACGAACTGACGGACCTGGGCGAGGTCTTGCAGGGCCTGGGCCGGGTTACCTCCGGCGCGGCCCAGGTTGCGCTCGAATGCAGCGGTGAAAATGCGTCGGTTGAGGTCCATGTCGAGGCAGTTGCCGACCCGGATCAGCACGCGGGTGCGGACCATTTCCAGCGTGGACATCAGCAGGAACAGACCCACCACCAGGACCGTCAACATCGCCAGCGTCGTGACGTTGCGACTGACCAGGGCTCGATCATAGACCTGCAGCATATAAATAGCTGGCGTCAACATCATGACGTTTATGACACCGCTGAACGCCGCCAGCGAATAAAAACTGCGGCGCAGGCGAAAGAGTGCGTCTGCCAGTTCGGAACGGATGCTCGACTGCTTGGGCATGTTGGTCCTCCCACTGCGAAAAGCTGATTGCCCTTGGGGCGCAACAGCTAACAGTAAATGTAGTCCTGTAAACAGCTTATGGAGACGCAGGCTGGTCGCTCTATGGATGGCGAGTCTTCCGAAATAGCTGCGTTGCTCCCTTATGCAGCAGCGTAGGTGGCGGCGAAACAGTTCGAAATAACATTTTGCTCTATACCAGCACACAACTTTCTATATATCTTTTAAAAACAGATAGTTGTGATGCCTACCACCAGTCGTCTGTTTTAGCGACGTAATATTGACAAAGATTTGCTATGGAACTTTAGTCTTAGTTATCGGGGGGCCCGCCCGCCTGAAGCCTGCCAGCGCTTTGGCAGTGCAAGGCGCGGTGATTCTCCTGAGAGGAGCAGAATCATGTCGATCATTTCGTTCTTTTGCAGAGGGAAGGGGCTTTCCAGGACGTTTGCCTTCACTTCCAGATTCCATGGCCCGCCCAGGGCTCGAATCCGCTCTGCCTGATCGCCCGGCGAGCAATTCATTTCGCGAATTCCAGGCGCGTATCCCGGGTCTCGGGTAACGCCAGAGCTCTCGCTAAAAAACCTAATCAACAAACTGCGCAAGCCAGCACTTGACTTGGCGCGGGAGGGTTTTCTCGTCCCGTGCCTTTACCCAAATAGATCGAGGGCAATCCAAAATGGCCAATTTCAACAAGTCGGACCTGGAGTTCATCCTTAAGCAAATCTTCATCGCAGAAGCGAATGCCGACGGCGCCAGCCTCATTGATTTGCTTCCCAACTCTCAGGTGCCATTCGGCCTGCGTACCGTCGATGGCAGCTTCAACAACCTGGTCACCGGCCAGAGCGAGTTTGGCGCCGCGGACAATACCTTCCCGCGCCTGCTTGACCCCTCGTTTCTGGCGGCATACGCCGTGCCAGGGGATGTGACCGATCCGCAACCACGGATTATCAGTAACCTGATCGTCGACCAGACCGCCAACAACCCGGCGGCCTATGCCTCAGCGTTCGACCCGGGTCTGGACGGTGTACTCAACTTCGGCTTGCCGGGTAATGACGACGTACTCAAGGCTGGCGTACAGGTAGTCACCAGCCCCGGGCTGGATGGCGTGTTCGGCACGACCGATGACAAGCCGGTGTTCTTCATGCCCAACGTGTCGCCGGACGTCGGCCTGACCGCCAGCTTCAACTCGTGGATGACCTTCTTCGGCCAGTTCTTCGACCACGGTCTAGACCTGGTCACCAAGAGCGCTACCGACTTCGTATTTATTCCGCTGCAGCCGGACGATCCGTTGTTCGTACTGAACAGCCCGACCAACTTCATGGTGCTGCCACGTGCGGTGCATACCGCTGGCGCGGACGGAGTACTTGGCACTGCCGATGATGGCCAGCCCAACACCACCTCGCCGTTTGTTGACCAGAGCCAGACCTACAGCTCACACCCGTCGCATCAGGTGTTCCTGCGCGAGTACGTGATCAACGCAGCAGGCGATCCTGTTGCAACGGGACGTTTGGTTACCAATCGCGATCTCGGCGTCGATGGCAGGTTCGGCACTGCCGATGATGGCAGCGGCGAAAATGGCGGCATGGCGACCTGGAAGGTGGTCAAGGCCCAGGCCCATGACATTCTCGGCATTGACCTGACTGACGCCGATGTACACAACGTGCCGTTGCTGGCAACCGATGCGTACGGCAACTTCATCCGCGGGCCGAACGGCATGCCGCAGGTGGTGATTCGCATCAGTAACGGTGCTGACGGCATTGCCGGGACAGCTGATGACGTCACTCAACTGGTCGAAGGCAACCGGGCTGCTCCGATCAGTCTGGCCAACGCCGTGAGCACCGGGCATGGCTTCCTCGACGACATCGCCCACAATGCCGCGCCAGTCGTCGTCAATGGGCTTCTGCAGGCGGATGTTGATGACGCTATCGGCAATGCGCAGCCAACTGACGGAGCCGGCAACAACACGACCTATGACAACGAACTGCTCGACGCCCACTACATCGCCGGCGACGGCCGGGTGAACGAGAACATTGGCCTGACCACCGTGCACCATGTGTTCCACTCCGAGCACAACCGCCTGGTCCAGCAATCCAAGGACACCATCCTTGCTTCCGGCGACCTGGCCTTCCTCAATCAGTGGCTGGTGGACGATGTGACCGCGATACCGACTACACCCGCCGGGATCGCAGCGTTGGTGTGGGACGGTGAACGCCTGTTCCAGGCCGCCAAGTTCGGCACCGAAATGCAGTACCAGCACCTGGTGTTCGAGGAATTCGCGCGGACCATTCAGCCGCAGGTCGACGGATTCCTTGCGCCCAGTGGCTATGACACCTCGATCAACCCGGCAATCCTCGCCGAGTTCGCCCACGTGGTGTACCGCTTCGGTCACTCGATGTTGACCGAGACCGTCGATCGCTTCGACCCCGCGTTCAATCCGCTCCTCACTAACCCGGCCAACCCGGACTCGCAACTGGGTCTGATTGCGGCCTTCCTCAATCCGCTGGCGTTTGCCGGCAGCGGGACGACTGCGGATGAAGCGGCAGGAGCGATCATTCGCGGTGTGACCCGCCAGGTCGGCAACGAGATCGACGAGTTCGTCACCGAAGCGTTGCGCAACAACCTGCTCGGTCTACCGCTCGATTTGCCGAGCCTGAACCTGGCGCGTGGTCGCGACACGGGCATCCCCACCTTGAATGAGGCGCGGCGAGAGTTCTACGCCTCAACCGGCGACAGCCAACTCAAGCCGTACATCAGTTGGGCTGACCTGGCAGACAGCCTCAAGCACCCCGAGTCGTTGGTCAACTTCATCGCGGCCTTCGGTACCCACGGGGCATTGACGGCAGCCGATGTGGATACGATGGTCGAGATGCGTGCGGTCGCTGCTGCCCTGGTATTTGGCGGCAGCGCGTTGATCAATGCCGGCACTGTCAACGAGCGTACCTTTACCGCCGATTTAGCGGATCGCTTGGCATTCCTTAACAGTTCGGGCATCTACGCCATGGTCAATGGCGTCACCACTACCGGTGTGGACGACATCGACTTCTGGGTCGGTGGCCTCGCCGAACAGAAGATGCCGTTCGGCGGCATGCTCGGCTCGACGTTCAACTTCGTGTTTGAAACCCAGATGGAGGCGTTGCAGAACGGCGACCGCTTCTACTACCTGTCGCGTACTGCGGGCCTGAACTTCGGCACTGAGCTTGAGAACAACTCCTTTGCCAAGCTGATCATGCTCAACACCGATGTCACCCACCTGGCAAACACCGTGTTCCTGACGCCGACGTTCACCCTCGAAGTGAATCAGGCCACTCAGTTCACTGGCCTGGGCCTGGATAGCCGTGCCGATCCGACGGGCGGCATCATGATCAACGGCGTGGAAGTCGTGCCGCTGGTGATCCGTGACAACCCCGACACCCCCGGTGTGGACACCAACTATCTGCAGTACACCGGTGAAGACCATATCGTCATGGGCGGCACTGCCGGCAATGACATCATCATCTCCGGTGACGGCGATGACACCATCTACGGCGATGCCGGCAACGACCGCCTCGAAGGCGGTGCCGGGAACGATGCGGTACTGGGCGGCGCGGGTGATGACATCATCAGCGACTCGTTCGGCGATAACCGCCTGGAGGGTAATGCCGGTAACGATGTGATCGTGGCCGGCAGCATGCTTGTTGCAGGCAACCTGATCCTTGGCGGCGATGGCCAGGACTTCATTATCACCACGGAAGACATCACCACCACCTTCGGCGGTCAGGGTGACGACTTCATCCTCGGCGCCAAGACCAACCTGCCACCTACCGGCAACGAAGGTGATGACTGGATCGAGAAGGGCGCCCAGGACGGTGCGCCTGGCGATAACTTCTCGCCGTTGCTCAATGACGATGTGATCGGCAACGACATCTTTACCGGTGGTGGCGGCTTCGACGAAATGATCGGCGAGGGTGGCGACGACATCTTCGTCGGCAGCGATGCCCAGGACAAGATGGACGGCATGTCCGGTTTCGACTGGGTGACCTACAAGAATGACAAGGTCGGTGTGACCGTTGACCTGACCCTGGCCGCGCTGGCGCAGCCACATGGCAATGCGCCAAACCAGAATGCCGGGGTGTTCAATCCGGTCGGTGCCTCGCCTGCCTCGATCCTTGACCGTTTTGCCGAGGTCGAAGGCTTGTCCGGTTCGAGTTTCGGTGATGTGCTCAAAGGCGATGATGTCGATGCGGTCACTATTGTCAACCACGGTGGTGCCACGGGCAGTGCACTGACCAATGTCGCGTTGATCCGCGGTCTGGACCAGTTCCTGGCCGATGCCGGATTACCGGTCACCGGCTTTGCCACTGGCAACATCATTCTCGGCGGCAATGGCAGTGACCTGATAGAGGGCCGCGGCGGCGATGATCTGATCGATGGCGACAAATGGATCAACGTCAGGATTGCGGTTTACGCCCCTGGTGATGTCAACCATACCGGCCCCGAAATCGCCTCCTTCGACAGCATGGTCGATATGATCCCGTTCATGCTGGATCGCACCTATAACCCGGGTCAGCTCAAGGCCGTGCGGGAAATCATGCCCGGCACCTCGACGGGCGGGGCGGCCTTCGACACCGCCATCTACTCCGGGCTTCTGGGCGAGTATACGGTTATTGTTGACGACCGCGGCACGGCGGACGATTTGGCGGACGATGTCTATACAGTGATAGATAGCGTAGCGGGCCGCGACGGCACCGATACCCTGCTGCATATCGAACGCCTGCAGTTCGCCGATAACCAGATAGTGCTGGTGGACGGACTCAATGCCCAACCAACTGGCAGCCCGACCGTCACGGATGGAAACGGCGGCGCGATCACGGTGGGCGACACACTGACGGTCAGCGTGGCCGGGGTGCGCGATGGCAACAATATCGCGGCGGGTAATCCGCTGGGCTTGATTACCAACTCCTCTGTGTCCTACATCTGGCAGTTCGAGGCAACGCCAGGCAGCGGCGTATTCGAGGACATTATCCTGTTGCCAGCTGGCGACCTGGCGTTCCAAAGCGCCGACGGCACCGCGTTCAAGGTCTCTCCTGACCTCGCCGGGTTGTCGTTGCGGGTCAAGGCGATCTATCAGGACGGTCACGGTACCACGGAGATCCTTTTCTCCACGCCGACGGCTACCATCGCCGCCGGTGCACCGGTTATACCAACGGCGCAGGTACCTGTAGTCGATGCCACCGCAGGTGGCGCGGGCCTGCACATGGTCCGCTCCGACCTCAACTTCATTCTTGACCAGATCAAGATTGCCGAGGCTGAGGCGGGCGGTCAGGACATCCTCTCGCTGATCCCGAACATCCGCGCGCCGTTGGGCCTGCGTGCGGTCGACGGGTCGAACAACAACCTGATGAACCTCAACGGCAACAACCACACCGAGTTTGGTGCCGCCGATAACGTCTTTCCGCGATTGACCGATCCGGTCTTCAATCCGGCGGAAGGTGTTGCTGCCGGCTTCTTCGGCCCCGGCTCGCCGGCTATCGCTGGATCGTCGTATGCGCAGAACAGCGGCAATGTGTTTGACTCGCAACCACGCACCATCAGTAACCTGATCGTCGATCAGACGTCGAACAACCCGGCGGCCTATGCCACGGCTTTCGACCCGGGCCTGGACGGTGTGCTCAACTTCGGCGTGGTGGGTGTGGGTAATGACGACGTCCTCAAGGATGGCGTACGGATTGTCGCCAGCCCCGGCCTGGATGGTCAGTTCGGTACCCCCGATGATCACGATGTGTACTTTTTCGAGAACGTCGCGGCGGACGCGGGATTGTCCGCGCCGTTCAACGCATGGATGACCTTCTTCGGACAGTTCTTCGATCATGGCCTGGACCTGGTCACCAAAGGCGGTTCGGGCACCGTCTTCATCCCGCTGAACGAGGATGATCCGTTGTTTGTGCCAGGCGGCAGTGCCAACTTCATGGTGCTGACCCGCGCGACCAACCTGCCAGGGGCGGATGGGGTTCTCGGCACTGGTGACGACATCCATGAGCAAACCAACACCACCACGCCATTCGTGGACCAGAACCAGACCTATAGCTCGCACCCGTCGCACCAGGTGTTCCTGCGTGCCTATGGGCTCAACGCAGCTGGCGATCCGGTGGCCACCGGCAAGCTGATCACCAATCGTGATCTGGGCGCCGATGGCGAGTTCGGCACTATCGACGATGTCGAGATCGGCGGCATGGCCACCTGGAAGGTAGTCAAGGCGCAAGCCCATGATCTGCTCGGCATCAATCTCACGGATGCCGATTTCGACAACGTGCCATTGCTGGCGACCGACGCCTACGGCAATTTCATCAAGGGGCCGAATGGCATGCCGCAGGTGGTGATCCGCATCGGTAACGGTGTTGATGGCATTGCCGGGACAGCTGATGACGTCACTCAACTGGTCGAAGGCAACCGGGCTGCTCCCATTGACCTGACCAATGCTGTGCGCACCGGTCACCAGTTCCTCATCGACGTTAACCACAATGCAGTGCCGGTGGACGGCCAGACCGGTGCAGCGCTCACGCCCGATGCGGACGATATCGTGGGTGGTACACCTGCGCCGGGCTCCTACGACAACGAGCTGCTGGATGCGCACTACATCGCTGGCGACGGCCGGGTCAACGAGAACATCGGCCTGACCGCGGTGCATGCGATCTTCCACTCCGAGCACAACCGCCTGGTCCAGCAAACCAAGGATACCGTGCTCGATTCGGGTGACGTGGCCTTCCTCAACGAGTGGCTGCTCACTCCGGTGGCCGCATTGCCAACCAACCAGACTGAGTTCGATGCGCTGCAGTGGAATGGCGAGCGCTTGTTCCAGGCTGCCAAGTTCGGTACTGAAATGCAGTATCAGCACCTGGTGTTCGAGGAGTTTGCGCGGACCATCCAGCCCCGAGTCGACCTGTTTTTTGCACCGACCCAGGTCTATGACGTCGACCTCGATGCCTCGATCGTCGCCGAGTTCGCCCACACCGTGTACCGGTTTGGCCACTCGATGCTGACCGAGACCGTCGATCGCTTCGATATCGACTTCAACGTGGTGGGGGCCAGCGTTACTAATCCCGATCAACAAATGGGCTTGATCGCAGCGTTCCTCAACCCGTTGGCGTACGCCGCCAGTGGCGTGTCGCCAGAGGATGCGACCAGTGCGATCATTCGTGGGGTGACTCGGCAAGCCGGTAACGAAATCGACGAGTTCGTCACCGAGGCGCTGCGCAATAACCTGCTTGGCTTGCCGCTCGACCTGCCGGCGCTCAACATCGCCCGTGGCCGCGACGTGGGGATTCCCTCACTCAATGCGATCCGCCGCGACATCTACAACCAAACCGGTGATACCCAACTCAAGCCGTACTCCAGCTGGATCGACCTGTTGCAGCACCTCAAGCATCCGGAGTCGTTGATCAACTTCATCGCGGCCTATGGCACGCATGACACGATCACGGCGGCGACCACGCTTGAAGGCAAACGCGCTGCAGCCCTGGCGCTGGTCTTCGGTGGCGTGGGTGCGCCGGCTGACGCTGAGCGTTTGGCCTTCCTCAACAGCACCGGTGACTTTGCCAACGTAACGCTGCCCGGCAGCGATGGGGTGCTGGGTACTACCGACGACCTGAGGAACGTGACGACCACGGGCGTCGATGCCATCGACCTCTGGATCGGCGGCCTGGCCGAACAGAAAACCCCGTTCGGCGGCATGCTCGGCACGACCTTCAACTTCGTGTTCGAGAACCAGCTGGAAAAACTGCAGGACGGCGACCGCTTCTACTACCTGGAGCGTACCTCTGGCCTGTCGATGAATGCGGAACTTGAAAGCAACTCGTTCGCCAAGCTGATCATGGCCAACACCTCGGCCACGCACTTGCCAGGCCTGGTGTTCTCGGACCCTGGGTTCTATCTGGAAGTAGACCCGGGCAAGCAATTCAACGAAGGCCTGCTCGCCGCCGATCCGCTCGGCCCGAACGGCGAGCAGGTGGTGTTCCGCGACAACCCGCTGACCGTGGGGGCGGACACCAACTACATCCGCTACAACGGTGCCGAGCACATCGTGCTGGGGGGCACAGACAACGCAGACATTCTCATCTCCAGTGAAGGCGATGACACGGTCTGGGGTGATGCCGGCAACGATCGCATCGATGGCGGTGACGGCAACGACCAGCTGCGCGGTGGTGCCGGTGACGACATCATCACCGACACCGGCGGCGACGATAACATCCAGGGTGGCGACGGCAACGACGTGTTGCACGGTGGCAACGGCGTCAACCTGATCATTGGCGGGTTCGGCAGCGACTTCATCGTGACCGGTGAGGACGCCTCCGAGGCCATTGGTGGTCAGGGCAACGACTTCATCCTGGGCAGCAAAGCCAACGAACAGGACATGGGTAACGAAGGCGACGACTGGATCGAGAAGGGCACCTCGGACGGTGCACCTGGCGACAACTTCGATCCACTGGGCAACGACCCGGTCATTGGCCACGATGTATTTATCGGTGGCAATGAGAACGATAAGTTCAACGGCGAAGGCGGCGACGACATCATGGTCGGCAGTCTCGGCTTCGGTGACCGCTATATCGGCGGCTCGGGCTATGACTGGGCGACCTTCAAGGATCTCGCCCAGGGCGTGACCATCGATTACAGCGACCGCTTCTTCGATGTTCCACCGATGCCGGGTTCGGGTGCCTCGGCGCTGGTGCGCTTCGACATCATGGAAGGTCTGTCGGGCTCGTCCCACGGTGACTTCCTGCGCGGTGATAACGAAGATGCGACATCGCTACCCACCGCGGGTGCAACCGGCAGTGTGTTGACCAACATCAGCCTGATCAACGGTCTGGCGGGTCTGTTGCCAGTCGGCGCGACGTTCTACGACGGCGGCAACATCATCCTCGGTGGCAGCGGTAGCGACCTCATCGAAGGTCGAGGTGGTGACGACATCATCGACGGTGACAAGTGGCTGAACGTACGCATCAGCGTACGGGCGAACGCTGATGGCACTGGCGCGGAAATCGCCACGTTCGACAGCATGGCGCCGATGGTCCAAGCGATGTTGAACGGCACTTACAACCCTGGCCAGCTGGTCATCGTGCGGGAGATTCTGACCGGCACTGACAGCTTCGACACTGCGGTGTTCTCCGGTAATTTTTCGGAGTACAGCGTCGCTGTCGATGGCAACACCGTCATCGTGACCGACCTGGTGACAGCGCGTGATGGCGTCGATCGCCTGACGGGCATCGAGCGTCTGCAGTTCGCTGATCAGGCGCGGGCGTCCGGCGTTGGCACCGCCTTGAACAGCGGTCCTGTGGGGCGTCTGGCGATCCTCGATGCTACCTCCGGTGCGCGTACCGATACACCCGTCGCCGGCCAGCTGCTGCGCGTCAGCGATCGGTCGATACGCGATGCGGACAGTGTGAGTGCGACCAATCTAACCGGCGCGGTTACCGGTCCGGTGGCTTACTACTGGCAGGTCGAAAACATCCCTGGTTCGGGCGTCTTTGAAGACATCACCTTTGTCGCCGCCGGCGAGGTATCGCGGGCGATCGGCGCCACCTACCTGGTGGCGGACGATGTCGCCGGTCTGAACATCCGCGTTCGGGCGGTGTATCAGGATGGCAACGGTACGCTGGAGTTCGTCGACTCGTCGGCGAACAACGCACCGACCGCAGGGCCGGCCATCCTCGGTTTTGCGTTTCTGAACGAGGTGCTGACCGCCGACCTGTCGACCATCGTCGATGTCGATGGCCTCAGCAATCCGCAGTTCACCTTCCAGTGGCAGGAGACCAATGGGGTCACCTTTGTCGACATCGCCGGAGCCACTGCCAGCACGTTTGCGCTTGGCCAGGCTCAGGTCGGTGATCAGGTGCGCGTGGTGGTCGGTTATGTGGATGACTTCGGTGTGGCCGAAAGCGTTACGTCCGACGCCACGGCCCCGGTAGCCGTCGGTGCAGTGTTTGTCGGTACCACCGGTGGCGACATATGGGTCGGCACGGCAGGCAACGACGTGGCCAGCGGAGGTGATGGCAACGACTTCCTGAACGCCTTGGGCGGCAACGACATCCTCAATGGTGACGCGGGCAATGACATTCTCATCGGCGGCAGTGGTGCCGACACGATGGCCGGCGGTATCGGCAGCGATATCTATGAAGTCACCGACCTTGGGGACGTGGTGACCGAGCTCGCCGGTGCCGGCGACGACTCTATCTGGACCTCGCTCGCGAGCTACACCCTGGGTGCCAACGTCGAGAATCTGTATTTCGGCGGCAGCGGCCACTTTACGGCCATTGGCAATGCACTGGACAACACGCTCGTGGGTGGTGCGGGTGACGACGTCCTCATCGGTCGCGCAGGTGCCGACGCGATGGCCGGCGGTGTCGGCAGCGATATCTACGAAGTCACCGACCTTGGGGACGTGGTGAGCGAGCTCGCCGATGCCGGCAACGACTCGGTCTGGACCTCGCTCGCGAGCTACACCCTGGGTGCCAACGTCGAAAACCTGTATTTCGGCGGCATCGGCAACTTTGCGGGCAGCGGCAACGAGCTCCAC
>NZ_JAGYGI010000035.1:0-51384 GCF_019947365.1 Pseudomonas sp. GL-R-26
TTTAGCGCGTGTACCTGGGCGATTTTAGGGTTTATCAACAGTGTCTCGGCAGACCGCTCCGGGAACATCCCCAAGTACCTGGCCGAGCTTCATGCCTCAGCCCCGCACTATGTCCTGCCTCATCGGCAAGAGGAGCGTATTTATCCTCGCGCCATCCGGCTCAAATCACCGAAGTATCCGATCAGAAATAAAAATGCCAGTCAGCTTAACTGACTGGCATTAGGCATCAAGGCCGCCTTTTTTTGTCTGCGAAGACCCGCATGCGCATGAAATCACGCTTTTCGCTGTAGTCCCGAGCGGTTTGACTGATGGGTTCGAACCTTCCATTGGGTTACGGATTTGTCTGTTCTTATAACTCTCGGTGATTTGACAAATAAAGACCTCAAGCGACCATCGGCGTGAGCTTGAAACGCCCCGCGGATGGGAGTACCGTCTGCGCCTTAGAAGGGCACCTCTGGTGTACATGTGTGTAGGGCAAATGCCCGAAAGCGGTGCGACAGAGAGGCTAGAAAGCGAATCCAGTAGTCAGTGCCGGGCCAAAGTCCCCGCCTGCTACGCCAACCTAATTCTGGCGCCGTTTGCCCACATGCCAAAAACCAGTGCCACGCTGCTGATAATCGATGATGACGAAGTAGTGCGCGCGAGCCTCGCCGCCTATTTGGAAGACAGTGGTTTCAGCGTCTTGCAGGCCAGCAATGGTCAGCAGGGTCTTCAGGTATTCGAGCAAGACAAGCCCGACTTGGTCATCTGCGATCTGCGCATGCCGCAGATGGGCGGACTCGAACTCATTCGCCAGGTGACCGAACGTTCGCCGCAAACGCCGGTGATCGTGGTGTCGGGTGCGGGCGTGATGAACGACGCGGTCGAAGCCCTGCGCCTGGGCGCGGCGGACTACCTGATCAAGCCTCTCGAAGATCTGGCCGTGCTCGAGCACTCCGTGCGCCGGGCCCTGGATCGTGCGCGTCTGTTGCTGGAGAACCAGCGCTACCGCGAGAAGCTGGAGAAGGCCAACCGCGAGCTCGAAGCCAGCCTGAACCTGCTCCAGGAGGACCAGAACGCCGGTCGCCAGGTGCAGATGAACATGCTGCCGGTCAGCCCCTGGACCATCGACGAATTCAAGTTTGCTCACCAGATCATCCCGTCGCTGTACCTGTCGGGTGATTTCGTCGACTACTTCCGGGTCGACGAGCGCCGGGTCGCCTTTTACCTGGCTGACGTTTCCGGTCATGGCGCCTCTTCAGCCTTCGTCACCGTGCTGTTGAAGTTCATGACCACGCGCCTGCTGTTCGAATCCAAGCGCAGTGGCACCTTGCCGGAATTCAAGCCTTCAGAGGTCCTTGGTCATATCAACCGGGGCCTGATCAGTTGTAAGCTGGGTAAACACGTCACAATGGTCGGTGGAGTCATCGACGAGGAGACCGGTTTGTTGACCTATAGCATCGGCGGTCATCTGCCGTTGCCAGTGTTGTACACGCCAGACAGTGTTCGTTATCTGGAAGGGCGTGGTCTGCCCGTGGGCCTCTTCAACGAAGCCACCTACGAAGACCACGTGCTGGAACTGCCACCGACGTTCAGCCTGACGCTGATGTCTGATGGCATTCTGGATCTTTTGCCAGAACCCACACTCAAAGAAAAAGAGGCGGCGTTGCCCCAACGGGTCAAGGCTGCGGGCGGCACCCTGGATGGGTTGCGGCAGGTTTTTGGATTGGCCACGCTAGGGGAGATGCCGGATGATATCGCCCTGTTGGTGTTGAGCAGGAATCTTTGATGAGTACCGGTAGAATCCAGTTCGCCGAGCAGGATGGCACCTTCGTCCTGAAGTTCGTCGGTGAAGTTCGCCTGACCCTGTGTT
The DNA here is from genome assembly GCF_019947365.1 of Pseudomonas sp. GL-R-26. Taxonomy (NCBI): domain Bacteria; kingdom Pseudomonadati; phylum Pseudomonadota; class Gammaproteobacteria; order Pseudomonadales; family Pseudomonadaceae; genus Pseudomonas; species Pseudomonas sp. GL-R-26. The sequence goes on from NZ_JAGYGI010000035.1 coordinate 1,853, forward strand.
CGGCGTTGGATGCGACTATTGAGCGGATCTTCAGCGCGTTGAATTTCAACACGATCGTGATCGATCTGACCGAAACCCGCAGCATCGACAGCACCACGCTTGGCCTGCTGGCCAAGCTGTCGATCCTGTCGCGGCAGAAGGTCGGCCTGCTGCCGACCGTCGTCACCACCCACGAAGACATCACGCGTCTGTTGCAGTCCATGGGCTTCGAGCAGGTGTTCAACATCGTTGATAAGCCGGTGCCGTGCCCGGAATGCCTGGATGACCTGCCAGACCAGGATCAGTCCGAAGAAGTGGTGCGGATCAAGGTGCTCGAAGCGCACAAGATCCTCATGGGCCTGAACGACACCAATCGTGAAGCCTTTCATGACCTGGTGAATGCGCTCGAACGCCATTGATTGAGATAAACCTGTGGCGAGGGAGCTTGCTCCCGCTGGGCTGCGAAGCGGCCCCAAGGCCACAAATTTCTTAGTGTCAGAACTATCTCGTTAGCAGAATTTACGACTGCTGCGCAGCCGGACGGGAGCAAGCTCCCTCGCCACAAATGATCATTTGATACTCAAGAAACACCCACAAAAAAGGGCGAACCCACCAAGGTTCGCCCTTTTTGCATTACACCCACTCAGGTCACAGCTTGGCCTGCAACAGCGCCTCGAGCTTCTCCTGGTCCCGCGCGAACTGACGAATGCCTTCAGCCAGTTTCTCGGTCGCCATCGCATCTTCGTTGGACAGCCAGCGGAATTGCGATTCGCTGAGGCTCAGGCGCGCTTCACCGGCCTGGCCTGGCGCCAGTTTACGCTCCAGCTTGCCGGTATCCGCGGCCAGCTTGTCGATCAGGTCCGGGCTGATGGTCAGGCGGTCGCAGCCGGCCAGTTGCTCGATCTGGCCCAGGTTGCGGAAGCTCGCCCCCATGACCACGGTCTTGTAGTCATTGGCCTTGTAGTAGTTGTAGATGCGCGTCACCGACTGCACGCCCGGATCATCCGCGCCGGTGTAGTCGTTGCCGTTGGCTTTCTTGTACCAGTCGTAGATACGGCCCACGAACGGCGAAATCAGGAACACCCCGGCGTCGGCGCAGGCGGCTGCCTGGGCAAAGGAGAACAGCAGGGTCAGGTTGGTCTGGATGCCTTCCTTTTCCAGGATCTCTGCAGCGCGGATGCCTTCCCAGGTGGAGGCGATCTTGATCAGCACGCGGTCGCGGCCAATACCGGCCTTGTCGTACAACTCGATCAGGCGATGCGCACGCTTGAGCATGGCATCGGTGTCGAATGACAGGCGCGCATCCACTTCGGTGGAAATGCGGCCCGGGATCACCTTCAGGATTTCTTGCCCCACGGCCACGCCAAAACGGTCGCTGGCCAGGCCCACATCGCCCTTGCAGTCATTGACGCTGGCGTTCAGCAGCTCGGCATACGCAGGAATGGCCGCGGCCTTGAGCAACAGGGAAGGGTTGGTGGTGGCGTCCACGGGTTTAACGCGAGCGATAGCTTCGAAGTCGCCGGTGTCGGCAACCACGGTAGTCATTTGTTTGAGTTGTTCCAGCTTGGAAGTCATGGGCGTGCTCTGTCCTATGGGTCTGATGACATTACCCGAGCGCTGACAGCCACTCAAGGGTGTGTACGTGTATCGACGGCCCCTGCGGCAACAACCTGAAAACGGTTGTTTGAAAGGTGGGGCCTGGTAATGATGAATACGATGCCGAAACGCGGCACAGGTTCAAAGCAACTGACCGTCAGTGCGCCGTGGACATGCGTCCTACTGCGGATTCAACTGGGTCGAGACCGCCATTTTCGCAGGTTTCGCTTGGCCGTCGGAGGTCAGGAAACCGAAGTTTCTCTCACGGTCGTTGCCGCCCGTTTCACTGTTTTTCCACTCGTAGATCGATGTCAGCGGGATATCGAGCTTCTTGACGTCGGCGATGAAGGTGCTGATTTTTCTGGCCTGCGCTTCGATCCCGCCGTTTGAGCTGAGGGAGGGAACGCCCCATTCACTGATGACGCCCGGTAGATTGAAGTTTTGCTGAATAAACGCCTGGGCCTTGCTGATCTGCGCGCCCGACATGCCGTAGGGGTGATAAGAGATCGCACTCAGGCATTGGGGGTATTCACTGACAATTTTGTTCAGCGCCAATGCTGAGGTCGTGCCGGCACTCGGTGGCCGGGCGAAGCCAAAGCCGATCAGCAGCGTCGATTGCGGTTGGTCCTGAAGCGACTTGCATAGGGCACTCATGAACGGAACAAAGGTCGTGTCGAGATTTCGGGTTGGCCAGTACTTCGCCAGGTCCGGTTCGTTCCATATTTCAATCGCGACGAGCTGCGGCCCGTATGACTGCTCCAGCCCCTTCACCGAACTGGCGAACGATTCGCCGGCAGCCACGAGTTCACTGGTGTTGTCGGGCGCGGAGGTCAGCGCCTTGGTCGAGCGTACGGTCATCAGTACCGGCAGGTCGGCGGACTTGGCCGCGGCGAAGGCATCGCTGATCTGCTTTTGATACGCCGCGCCGTCCAGGTTGTTGGTCCATACGCCAAAGCGCACGAATCCGAAGCCTGCGGCCTTGATCTGCTCGGCGTCGGTGGGGGAGAAGGTCTGGATCTTCACCTGGACACCGATGGTTTTGTTGGCGGCAAGTGCGGGGAACAAGTCACTGGCGTAAACCTGACTGGCTGCACCAAGCATTAACAGGGTTGAGGCGCTGAGCCGTTTGAAACGTGCTGATTTCATGCCTGAACTCCTGGCGGGTAATGACATTTTCCAATCGTTGACTCGTTACTTTCATTTGGATGCTCGCGAGGGTGCGAAGTGCACGAATGTTATTTTTTGTCAGGTAGTTAGTTCCGGAAAATCACAGTTATTTTTGGTCCGGTAATTCTGGTTGGGTCGCTTTTGGGGGCTGTGGTACTTAATGCACTTGTATTAACAGGGCGAATCTATTTCTCAGTGCCGCAAGGTCTTGTGGGTTCACTAAAGCCCACTCGAAATGTTGGCATATTGATATTGCACGGGAAAGTAACCTTGTTCAGAAAGATCCTTGTCGTCTGTGTGGGCAATATCTGCCGAAGTCCGACAGCAGAAACTTTGCTGCGTAACGCGCTGGCCCCTTCAGCGATCACGGTGACCTCGGCGGGCCTTGCCGCACGGGTTGGCGAGGCCATGGAACCGTCGGCCCTCCAGGTTCTGGAAGACCACGGGCACAACGCCCAAGGGTTTAAGGCGCGGCAAATTACACCGGACATCGTCAATGAATCAGACCTGATTCTGGTCATGGAAAAAGAGCATGTAAAACAAGTACTGAAGATTGCCTCTCATGCCAGGGGCAAAGTGTTTTTGCTCGGAAAGTGGCAGAGCGAGCGAGAAATACAGGATCCGTATCGTCAAGGAAAGGCCGCTTTTATTCATGCCCATGCATTGATTGAAGATGCTGTTAGCTCATGGGCGCAGCGCCTCGGACATTGATGAATATTCTTCAGATCAGTGAATGGTAAGAACAGACTTATGCAGTTACCGTCAGTAATCGGCACCCGTGACAACGATCAAGACAGCATTGATCTTCTCGGCATATTTGGCTCTTTGATTGACCAGAAATGGTTGATCGGCGCGCTCACCGGTGCCTTCATGGCGACCGGCGTTGCCTATGCGGTTTTGGCAACTCCCGTGTACCTGGCGAACGCGCTGGTGCAGGTCGAGCCGAAGAAGAACGACATGCTCGGGTTTTCCGATCTCAACAGCATGCTCGGCGGGCAATCGCCGTCGGTGACCGAAATCGGCATCATCAAGTCCCGCGCGGTGATCGGCAAAACGGTCGATGATCTTCGACTTGATATCGACGTCACCCCCAACACCTTCCCGGTCATCGGCGGTTTTCTCGCCCGACGTTATCGCGGCGAGACCGAGTTCAGTGTCGCGGCGCCGCGCTTGGGCCTGAACAGCTACGCCTGGGGCGGTGAGCGCCTGGAGATCGCCCGGCTCAATCTGCCGAAAGAACTGCTGGGCAAGAAACTCACGCTGATTGCCGGCGAGCAGCATCGATTCCAGTTGTTCGATGAAAACGACAGCTTGCTGGTCGAAGGCGTCGCTGGCGAAGCGTTCAAACAGGACGAAGTAGAGGGGCAGATCGCTCAGCTGTCGGCGAACCCTGGCACCCGCTTCGAAGTGGTGCGCAATCCACGGATCGTGACCATCCAGAGTTACCAGGATGCGCTGGATATTTCAGAGCAAGGCAAGGAATCGGGGATCATTCGTCTGGCCCTGGCCAGCAGTGACGCGGCCGAGGCGGTGAAAATCCTCAATAAAATCGCTTCGTTGTATGTGCAGCAGAACGTGCAACGCACGTCGGCGGAAGCGGCGCAGAGCCTGGAGTTCCTGCAAGGCCAGCTGCCGCAGGTCAAACGCGACCTGGCCAAGGCCAGCGATGCGCTCAACGGTTATCAAACCCGCGGCAAGACGGTCAACATTTCCCTCGAAACCCAATCGGTGCTGGAACAGGTTGTCAGTCTGGATACGCGTATCTCCGAACTGAAAATGCAACAGGCGGAGATGGATCGCAAGTTCACCAAACAGCATCCGGCTTACCGCGCGCTGATGACCCAGATCGGCGAATTGACCCAGCAGCAGAAGGTTCTGGAGGGCAAAGCCCAGGACCTGCCTGCCACGCAACAGGAACTGCTGAACCTGACCCGCGATGTCGAAGTGGCGTCGCAGATCTACACGCAACTGCTGAACAAATCCCAGGAGCTGGACATCGTCCGGGCGGGGGCTGTGGGCAACGTGCGATTGGTCGACACCGCGGATGTCGACCTGACCAGCCCGGTCAAACCGAAAAAAGCCCTGATCGTGCTGATTGCAACCTTCCTCGGTGCCTTTTTTGGGGTAGCGCTGGTGTTGCTGCGCAAGTCCCTGAGCCGAGGCCTGGAAGGTCCGGAGGCCATCGAGCAGCTCGGCTTGCCGGTGTACGCGTCGATTCCATACAGCGCACTGCAACAGGAAGAGGACGGCAAAAAAGTTCGCGCCAAGGACGGGACGGACAAGCCGGCGTACCTGTTGGCCCTGCGTAACCCGACGGACCTGTCCATCGAGTCGATCCGCAGTTTGCGCACCTGCCTGCACTTTGCGGGGCTGGATTCGACCAACAACCGGATCATGATTTCCGGCCCGAGCCCACAGGTCGGCAAGACCTTCGTCTCCTCCAACCTCGCAGCGGTCATGGCGCAAAGCGGGCAGCGGGTCGTACTGATCGATGCCGACATGCGCAAAGGCCATCTGCACAAGACGCTGAACACACCGATCACCAACGGCTTGTCGGACCTGTTGGTCAAGCGCTGCAGCATCGAGCAGGCGATCAATAGAGTCGAAGTCGACAACCTGCATTTCATCAGTCGTGGGCAGGTTCCGCCCAATCCTTCAGAACTGCTGATGCACGCCAACTTTCGTGAACTGCTGGCGCAACTCAGCGAGCTGTATGACGTGGTGATCATCGATACGCCACCGCTGCTGGCGGTGACGGATGCGGCGATTGTCGGTCGCGAAGCGGGGATCAGCCTGATTGTCACGCGGTTCGGGGTGAACCCGGCCAAAGAGATCGAACTGACGATTCGTCGATTCGCCCAGAACGGCATCGAGTTGAAGGGCGCGGTGTTCAACGGCGTCGAGAAGCGCGCAGCCAGTTACTACGGCAACGGCAGCTACGGCTATTACAACTACGAATACGCGTCCGACAAATCCTGAGTGTCAGTGATTGTCCTTTCATGTTTGAAGTGGGTGAGTTGTGAAAAAAATACTGCACGTGGCAGAGACGATCAAAGGTGGCGTCGCGACGGTGATCCGCACGATTTCGGCTTCGCCCGAAGGCGACGCGGCAAGCTATGAGCTGGTCTATCTGGTCCCGCAGGATCAGGAAAAAGAACTGCACGGGATTGCCGGGGAACAGATCCGCACCTTCGCCCGGACCGGGCGCAATGTGCCGTCGTTGCTGCGCTTCGCCTGGCGACTGACCCAAGTGATGCTTAAGGAAAAACCCGATGTCGTGCATTTGCACAGCACCTTTTCCGGCGTTATCGGGCGTTGCGTGTGCGTGCTGTTGCGACCTTGGCGCAAGCCGAAGATCGTCTATTGCCCCCATGCCTTTTCGTTCCTGATGGAAAGCTCGCCGACCAAGCAGAAAGCCTACGCGTGGATCGAGCGGGTATTGCAGAAGGTCACCGACGTGATCATCTGCGTCAGCCAGTACGAGCTCGACAAAGCCGCGCAGTTCGGCATTGAGCGCAAGCGCATGAAGCTGATCTACAACGGCATTCATCACAAGGATGACGCGCCGAAAGCCAACGGTCCCGAGCCGATTCATCTGCTCTTCGTCGGCCGTCTCGATTATCAGAAAGGCTTCGACGTGCTGCTCAAGGCTTTCGCCAGAGTCCAGCGCAGCGACCTGAAACTGACGGTGGTGGGCAGTGCCGTGAACGAGGATTCGGTCGAGTGCCCTCCGATGGAAGGGGTTGAATACCTGCCGTGGGTGACGCCGAGCGAAGTCCAGGCGCTGTACCAGAAAGCCGATGCGCTGATCGTCCCCAGTCGCTGGGAAGGCTTTGCCATGGTGCCGCTCGAAGGCATGGCCATGGGCTTGCCGGTGATTGCCAGCAACTGCACGTCGCTGCCCGAATTGGTCACCAACGAGGTGTCCGGCTACGTCTTCCCCAGTGGGGACCACCAGGCGCTGGCCGATGTGCTGACGAAAATCCAGAAGCCGCGCTTGCTCGACCTTGGCAGCGAAGGGCGCAGCATTGTCCGCGAGCGCTTCAGCGCCGCGTTGATGATCCGCCAGACCTATGACCTGTATCGCGCCCCCACTTTTTAAGTAGAACTCAAGCTTATGAACGTAACGATTTTGCATGGCTACAGTGCGTCCAACTCCGGTGACGGTCTGCTGGTGGATCTGGCCATTGCCCTGGTGCAGCGAAACTTTGGTGACGACACCTCGATCAGTGTCGTGGCCTCCGATCCAGAGTCCTTCAGCTACTTGCCGCACCAGCGTTTTGACGCGCCGGTCATGGCGGCCAAGGGGCTGGGGCGGGTCAAACAGGCGGTGTTCCTCAACCAGTCCTACGCCGGTCTTGCTGATCTGTTGAAGAAAGCCGATTTGATCGTCGGCGTCGGTGGAGGCTACATGCGCTCCAAAAGCGCCTTCGAACACATCAAGTTGAAACTGGGTCACGCCAAGCAACTGGAAACCGCAATCCTCAGCAAAGTGCCGTCGGTGTACCTGCCGCAAAGCATCGGGCCGTTCCACGGCGAGAGCAGCAAGATCGTCGAGCATTACGCCAGTGCCGATGCGGTGTTTGTGCGTGACAATCGCTCATCGGCGATTTTCGATGCCTGTGAAAATGTCTACCGCGCGCCGGATCTGGCGGTCCAGTCATTGGCCAGCAAGATCTTCATGCAGCCCAAGTTCACCCGTTGCGCGTCATCTCCGGCAACGGTGTGCGTGGTGCTGCGCAAACCGCCGGAGTGGAGCAAGGAAAAGAAGCTCGCCTACGTGGCCAACCTGAAGTTGCTGCTGCAGCGCTTGAAGAACAAAAGCAAAGTGGTTTGCGCGGTCCAGAGCGCCGTTCGCGGCAACGATGACGGTGCGTTCTATCGCGAACTGGGTATTACCGAAGATCTGCTGCCATTGAAAGCGACGCTGGCCAAATATCAGCCGGACCTGGTGATTTCCGTGCGCCTGCATGGCGCCATCGAATCGCTGCTGTCCGGCGTTCCGGCTTACCACATCAGCTATGAGCGCAAAGGCTTCGGCGCCTATCAGGACATGGGCGTGGAAGACTGGGTGATCAACGGCGGCGACATCAATGTCGACACCATCATCGACACGGTCTACGCACCGAACGCACTGTCCAGTTTCGGCAAACGCCTGACCGACACCTGCCGCGAGATCGAGGCAAAAACCGTGGCCATGGACGACATCATCAAAGGTATCGTTCGATGATATTTCGGCTACTGCTTCGCGGCGGGGCATTGGGCGCGAAGTTTTTGCTGGTGCTGGCGATCACCCATTTTCTCGGATATGAGGCGTTGGGCTTTTACGGCGTGGTGGTCGCCGCCTCGTTGATTGCGTCGAAGTTCTACAGCGTCGGTTTCAGCTCCGAAATCAATCGGCTGATCAGCGTCGGTGGCAGTTCGCGACGGGTCGTCGACAGGGTCCTGCTGCTGTACCTGGCCGTAGGGCTGTTGTTGTCGGTGGTGACGGTGTTGGTTTATTCGCTGTTCCAGGCAGTCGAGGCGACGACCGCGCTGATCCTCTGCGTGACGCTGGTTTTGCTCACCGAGCACCTGTCCTTCGAGATCAACTCCTTCGTGTTTTCCGCGCAGAAAGCCACGGCCGGTGCGTTGTTGTTTTTCATCAAGACCGGCCTCTGGGCGCTGTTGGCGGTGGGCGGGATGATGCTCGGCTGGGTGTCCGGGATCGCCAGTGTGCTGTGGTTGTGGGTTGCGGCCAACGTGCTGGTGATCGTCGCCGGTTACCTGATAGTGGTGAACGTGCACAAAGGCCGGGTGAGCGGGACACTGGCCACGGCAACCGTGTGGAAGGCCGGGTTGCCGTTCTATCTGGGCACAGGGTTAATCGCGTTGAGTCAGTACGCCGAGCGCTTTCTGATCGTCGATCTGGAACCCTACGCCAGTCTCGGTAAATACGTGTACGCCTGGTCGGCGGCCAACACCTTGCAAGCGCTGTCCTATGCGGTGGTGGCGGTGGTCGGCATTCCGGTGCTCGCCAAACGTTTTCAGGCTGATCAACAGCCGTTCACGGTCCGGCAATTGTTCGTCAATAAATGGGTCATGCGCTCGCTGGTGGTGTCCGCCGCGGTGGCGGTGCTGATTTATCTGTTCTTCAATGTCGTGCTCGATTACGTCGCCACGAGTGTTCCGCGTCCGGACAACGCGATCCTTGGCGTGCTGATTTTTTCCTTCGCGTTGCGCGCGATCGGCGACATCGTCTGGGGTGGTTTGATTGCCTCGAAGAACAGCCGGGTGTCACTGGCCAGTGCGGCGATCTGCTTGCTGGTTTCGGTGCCGGTCAGCTACCTGCTGATCAAGCACTATTCGATCTACGGCGCTGCCTGGGGCAACGCATTTGCGATCATCGTGCAGCTCGGCGTGATTGCCGTGTTGACCCGTGTGACCCGGCCGAAAGGGGCTTTGGCATGGGGTTGAAGCTGCCACTGATCGAGTTTCGCGGCAGAAAGCTCGACTCCTCGATTTCGTTCCTGATCCTGTTCACCGGGTTGTTTCTGTCGGTTGCCATGCCGCTGTTGATCCCCCGCGATCCAGGTCCGGATGCCATGACCCTGTGGTCGTCCTACGCGCGTGCCGACAACTGCAATTTCTGGAACCCGTTCTCGCCGGATCGCTCTTCCTATGAGTGTTCCGCGTTTCTGCTGCGGCCCACCGGGATCAATCTGACCAATGCCTGGGCCTACGGCATGTTCTGCAATTTTTTCCTCACGGCGATTCCGGTGGTGGTCTTCCGGCGCATGCCGCTGGCGATTTTCGGCACGCTGTGTCTGTGGGGCATCGTTCGCTCGTTTTTCCTTGAAAACCTGACCAAGGAAATCATTGTGTCGGTGGCGGTGTTGAGCATTTTGCTCAGCTCGTTGACGCGCAAATATCGCGGCGGATTTTTCCTCTCGGCGGTGATCTACGGCGTGCTGATCCGGCCCTACTGGATTCTGTTTTCACTGTCCTGGGTCGGCGTCTGCGTGATGAAGAAGTACGTCTCGCGCTTCACCTTCTTCCTGATGCTGTTCCTGTTCTACCTGGCGGTCGCCATGGCGATCCAGGTGGCGCTCGGGTTTCCGGTGTCGTCGATTCGCGCCAGTAACAACGAACTGCGCACGGCGGGCGAGGAGGGTTCCAAGTCGTTGATCGTCTCGTGGCTCAGCGGCAGCGACTTTGTCTCGCAGGCGCTTGACTCGATGATCATCTTCTTCCGGTTGTCGTTCCCAGTGGAGCTGATTTTGCTGTCGGGGCCGGGGCAGGTGATCTTCGTGGCGTTGATGATCATGACCGCGTTGCTGCTGTTCAAAGTCATCACCTCGACCGATTACAAAGGCGCGCCGATCCAGACCAAACCCAAGGAACTGATCGCGATTCCGCTGGCGTTCCTGCTGGTTCAAGGCCTGTTCGAGCCGGACTTCGGCTCCTTCGCCCGGCACTTCTCGATGGTGGTGCCGGTGTTGTTCGTGGGCCTGGGATTGATGCTGCGGGCGAACAAGCCAGTGCAGGTTGAATCAAGAATTCTGAATTGAGGCAGGTGCTTTATGTCGAGCAAGAAAAAGTCCCTGGAGATCGAAACCCTGCGTGGCCTGGCGTGCCTGCTGCTGGTGCTCTATCACGTCATCGGCCCGTTGGGCGGTGGTTTGAAAATAGACCTGGGCTCGCCGTTCCGGGTGATTGCCGATTCGATGGTGTATGTGCGCATGCCGCTGTTCACCTTCATTTCCGGCTACATCTACTCCATCTACAAAATCCGCGGGAATGACTTTTCGGCGTTCTTCAGCGGCAAGGTGCGACGCTTGATCGTGCCGCTGTTTTGCGTGGGCGTGCCGTTCTCGGTATTGCAGGCGGTGGGCCCGGGGGTGAACAAGGACGTCGGTGTGATCGACGCGTTGTTGGCGTTCTGGGTGCCGGTCAACCACTTCTGGTTCCTGCAGGCGGTGTTCATCATTTTCATGTTTGTCGGCCTGCTGGAGTGGCGTGGTTTGCTGCGTTCGGCGACGCGTTTGTACCTGCTGTTCGCGTTTGCGGCAGGGGTGTTTCTGCTGCCGCCGTTCAAGCTTGATGCGTTTGGCATCAACGGTGCGATCTACCTGCTACCGTTTTTCGTGGCGGGGATGATTGGCCAGGAAAATGTCGATGCGTTTAAGCAACGGTTCAAGGTGATCGGGCCGTTGGTGTTTGTGTTGATCTCGCTGACGCTGCTGTACGTGGCGGCGATTGATCGCGACTTGATCGTCGACCGCCGCAGCTTGATCGGTTTGACCGTGGGTTGCGTGTCCTGCATTGCGTTGCTGTCCAGTGACATGCGCTCGAAGTGGCTGACCTGGCTCGGCGGGTATTCCTATGGGATCTTCCTGTTCCATGTGTTGTTTGCCGCCACTTCGCGGTTTGTCCTGGGGCGTTTGGGCGTGAAGGACGAAAGCCTTCTGGTGCTCGGTGGCTTGGCGTGTGGCTTGCTCGGGCCGGTGGTTCTATCGATGGTTTTCAGTCGATTCAACTTCACCTCCGTGCTGTTCCTGGGTGAGCGCGCGGCGGCTAAAAAACCGCCGGCAAACGTCGCCCCGGTGCCCCAGACTTGAGGTTTGTCCGAGTGAAGGAATCGATGCATGTTGGCAGTTGATGACGTCCAGCCTGTTGCGGCGTCAGTGGTCGAAGTTGGTGACGCTCGTGAACGGTTTGGCCAGTGGCGCGAAGGGAGGGGTGGGAAGGTCCTGTCCATCTCGGTGATCGGCGACAGCTACAGCGCCGGGCAGGATTTCTATCTGAACAAACTGGTGCAGCGGCTGGCCGGGGAGACGGGTTTCGCCGGCCCCGGCTATGTCGGCTTCAATCATGGCGCGGCGCTTGGCGGTACCCACTTCAAATACACCCGCAGCAGTGAAAAGTACTTCGGTGGTGACTGGCAGGTGTCCGCCCTCGGCCAGGCCAGCCCCGACAGTCGCACCCTTACCGGTCGACCTGGTGCCTGGCTGCAGATCGATGCCAACCCGACAGCGTCCATCAACACGGCTGTCACCCAAGCGAAATTGCTGTACCTGGGAGACGGAGAATCCAGTGAGGTGCGCTACCGCTGGGCTCCGTCGCAAACCTGGCAACCATTGACGCTCGCAGGCTCCGGAGTACAGGAACTGCCACTGTCCGGCACCTCGGCAGCGAAAGACTGGGCGTTCCGGCTGGAAGTGGTGAAAGGCGCGCCAACGCTCTTCGGTCTGTGGATGAACAACGATCAGGGCGGCGTGCGGGTGTCCAAGCTGGCAGCGTCCGGTGCGGCGTCCGCTGACTTCTACCACCGCGATATCCGTTGGCAGGCGCAGTGGAAGGCGGTGGTGTCGAAGATTCCCGCCGACATCTACCTGATCATGCTGGGTGGCAACGATCAGGGTTTTGGCGTGAAGCCCGAGCAGTACCTGAAGAATATTCAGGGTTTGGTGGGGATGGTCCGCGAGATTCAACCAGCCGCGAGCATCAACCTGATCCTGCGTCAGGACACGACGCGTTCCAGTGCTTACCCGATGTCAGCCTATGCGCAAGTCCTGGAGCCCTGGGCACGCAAGGAACATCTGGGTTACGCCAATCTGCAGTGCGCGTTTGGCACCGATTTCAAGCGCTACGCCGCCACCATGATCGGCCCGGACAAGATTCATCCGGTTCCGGCCACGGGTGGGCAAGTGATCGCTGATTACTTCTATCGTCTTCTTGTCGGTGGCAACACCGGGGTATCAGCACAGGACACCTGTAGGAGCGAGCTTGCTCGCGATGGTCGTCAACGATAACGCGCGAATCCTGAAGAATTGCGGTGTCATTGAGTTTTTCGCGAGCAAGCTCGCTCCTACAGGGCAGCCGATTCGAAGTGCTCCAGATGAGCGAGCAGCTCTGCTGTCTTGAGCGGCATCAGTTGCGTAGCACAACGGGTCTCCACGTTGATGATGATGGCCGGGTCGTTGCAGCAAATGCGCACTCGGAACCGCCAGTCGCTGAAAATCACTTTCAGTCCATCGCGGTCATCGATTTCCAGCGCCTGCCCGCGGTAAAGCCTTTTCAGGTGAGCGAGGAGGGGATAGGGGGCGAGCATCGACCGGCGGATGTCTCCGGAAGACGGAAACATACCGATTCGTTCCACCAGCAGAGTGGGGCCGAGCCAGGACTCGTTGGCGCTCGGCAACCGCTGATGTCGCGATAACGAGGACATCACCCCGAGGTTGCCCACCTCCATTTCAATGTATGCCGAGAGTTTTTCAATGTTCATGGTTGGCCTGCCTTGAATGAAGTGTGGGCGTGGGGTGCTGGAGCCGTCTTAGCGGCCCTTGAGGTACACGTTTTCGTAGCAGAAGTTGGTCGCCTGCAAGTATCCCTCGGCGTCGCCGCAATCGAAGCGCAAACCCTTGAACTTGTAGGCCAGCACACAGCCGTTCTGCGCCTGTTTCATCAGCGCGTCGGTGATCTGGATTTCGCCGCCTTTACCCGGTTCGGTGTCGGCGATCAGGTCGAAGATATCCGGCGTCAGAATGTAGCGGCCGATGATCGCCAGGTTCGACGGGGCGTCTTGCGGGGCCGGTTTTTCCACCATGTTGTTGACCCGGTAGATCCCGTCGGAGATCGGCTCGCCGGCAATCACGCCGTACTTGTGGGTCTGGTCGCGCGGTACTTCCTGGATGGCCACGATCGAGCAGCGGAATTTCTTGTAGAGCTGGATCATTTGCGTGAGGACGCCATCACCTTCCAGGTTCAGGCACAGGTCATCAGCCAGTACCACGGCGAAGGGTTCGTCGCCGATCAACGGACGGCCACTGAGAATCGCGTGGCCCAGGCCCTTCATTTCCACCTGACGGGTGTAGGAGAAGGTGCAGGTGTCGATGAGCTCGCGGGTTCCGGCCAGGAATTTCTCTTTCTCGGTGCCGCGAATCTGGTGCTCCAGTTCATAGCTGATGTCGAAGTGGTCTTCCAGCGCGCGCTTGCCCCGCCCGGTGACGATCGCCATGTGTTGCAGGCCGGCATCCCGTGCTTCTTCAACGGCGTATTCGATCAACGGCTTGTTGACGATCGGCAGCATTTCCTTGGGCATGGCTTTGGTCGCCGGCAAGAAACGAGTGCCATAGCCAGCAGCGGGGAACAAACATTTACGAATCATAAAAAAATATCCTGGACAGTCATGGAACACAGCCAACGGGTGCGCGCAATAACGAGTGATTGCAAGTTTCAATGATTATTGAAGGCTTACTTTAATACCTGAGTCTGGCCACTAGTGGCAAATAGCAATGTGCGGATAACACGACAATGTTATGAGATGTCGGGTTGATAGTTGTTAGTTATTTTTAGTCGGTATCTGTTGATAGTGGTGAGTGCGTCGGAATGCTAATAAGTATCCCGCAATACAGTTTGGCCTGAAAAAATATTTATTGCCAGCCGTTGAACTAATTTTGTTTTGTGTTGTTGTCGCTCTTATTTGTGTGGTTCAGCACACACCTTTAACAAGAGGGGCTTGACACGCAACTTCGCACTTTTCCCACTATGGACCGCGCTATGAAAATTCTGGTAACGGGTGGAGCTGGTTATATCGGTTCGCACACCACGCTCGCGCTGCTTGAGGCAGGCTATGAAGTTGTTGTGCTGGATAATCTTTGCAACAGCAGCGACGCGGCATTGCACGCGGTGGAAGCCATTTGTGGCAAGAGTGCGCTGATGATTCGCGGTGATGTGTGCGATCGGGCCTTGCTGGACCGGATTTTCCAGCAGCATGCCATCGATGCCGTCCTGCACTTTGCCGGTCTCAAGGCCGTGGGCGAGAGCGTGCGCAAGCCGCTTGAGTATTACGAGACCAACGTCAGCGGCAGCATCACCCTGTGTCAGGCGATGGCCGCTGCCGGGGTGTTTCGCCTGGTGTTCAGTTCGTCGGCCACGGTATACGGTGAGCCGGAGCAGATGCCGATCCGTGAGGATTTCCCCACGGGCAGCCCCACCAATCCCTACGGCCAATCCAAGCTGATCGTCGAAAATGTGCTGCGCGACCTGGCCCTGGCCGAGCCGCGCTGGAGCATCGCGCTGTTGCGTTACTTCAACCCGATCGGCGCGCATGACAGCGGTCATCTGGGCGAAGACCCGAGCGGCATTCCGAATAACCTGGTGCCCTACATCAGCCAAGTGGCGGTTGGCAGCCTGCAAGAGTTGTCGATCTTCGGCAACGATTACCCCACGGTCGACGGTACCGGGGTACGCGACTACATCCACGTCGTGGACCTGGCGGACGGGCATCTCAAGGCCTTGCAATCCATCGCCGGGCGCACCGGCATTCATACGTGGAACCTGGGCACGGGCGATGGCTACAGCGTGTTGCAAGTGCTGCGGGCGTTCGAGCAGGCGTGTGGTCAGCCGGTGCCCTATCGGATGATGCCGCGTCGCTCGGGTGATATCGCCGAGAGCTGGGCCGACCCTTCCAAGGCGGAGAAAGAGTTGGGCTGGAAGGCCACGCGCAACTTGCAGGACATGGTCACGGATACCTGGCGCTGGCAATCGAATCACCCCAAAGGCTACCTGGGATGATGGCGTTTTAGCCTAATGTTATTTCCGGTCAGGTTGTTAGATATCGTCGGGAAAATACACTGGCTATGCCTTTTGCAAGTCCGTAGATATAAACCTGCCGTTCGACTTTTATCAGTTGGGTAAGACTGTGAAAGAACAACGGATCTTGTTCGCACTTTTCGCGGACTTGAACTCTACCACCTCTAACGAACTACCCGATTTCGATCAGGTTGAATGTTAGAAAGGAGTTGATATGAAGAAAGTGATGGCAATTGCCCTGTTGACGATGTTGAGCAACTGGGCGTCCGCGGTAGAAGCGCCGCTTACAACTGCGACCAATGTGTTGGGTAACGTGGCGGCGACTCAAGCCACTGCAGCCAGTACTGCAATGGTCGCCAGTGCTGTAGCGGCGTCCAACAGTGGTGGAAGTGCAAACGGCGGTACGACGGGTACGACAGGTACCACGGGTACAACCGGTACGCACAACTAACTGAAACACCTGTTGGTGCAGTACAAGGTCGCCCGATGAAAATCGGGTGACTTTGTTTTTAGATTCGCCCTTGAATAGCGTAGTGCCATTATGACTCGTAGTTTTTCTCTTTTAATGTTGGCAAGCATCGCTTTACAAGGTTGCATGTTTTCCCCCGGCCAATACCTGAGCACCAGTGATATCACACGCCAGGGCGCCAGTGAGAGCAGCCGGGTCGAGCTCATTCCGATCACGCCCAAGCTCATCTCCATGAACAGGGCCACGCAAAAGCGTGAGTCCGTGCCGACGGAACTATTGGCGGCCCCGGCCGAGTACCGCATCGGCAGTAACGATGTCCTGTACATCACGGTCTGGGATCACCCGGAGCTGACCGCACCCTCCGGCGCGCAACAGCAGATTGATGCCAACGGTCGCCTGGTCCGTGCCGATGGCACGCTCTACTACCCGTTTATCAAAGAGGTCCAGGCGGCTGGTAAAACCGTCCAGCAACTGCGATCGGACATCGAAGAAAGGCTGTCGGCCTTCATCGCCGACCCGCAAGTGGATGTCGCCGTGTTGCGCTTTTCCAGTCAGAAAGTCGTGGTGACGGGCGCCGTTTCGAAGGCCGGTCCGCAAGCGATTTCCACCAACCCGCTCAGTGTGGTCGAGGCCCTCGGTTCTGCCGGTATCGATACGGCGAGTGCCGACTTGTCCGGCCTGTTGCTGACGCGAAACGGACGGGTCTACACGCTCAATCTCGACACGCTCAACCAGCCGGATTCCGAGTTGCAGAACGTCTACCTCAAGGGTGGCGATCAGTTGTATCTGCCGTACAACGACAAAAAGCGCATCTACGTCATGGGCGAGGTCAACCAGCCCCGCGCACTGAGCTTCAAGACCGCCACCATGAACCTGTCCGATGTGCTGGGCTCGGTCGGCGGATTGAGTCAGACCACCTCCAACGGTAACGCCGTGTACGTGATCAGGGGTGTTGAAAACCTCGATGTGGAACCGGCGAAAGTCTACCAACTGCAAGCCGAATCACCGACCGCGATGGTGCTGGCCACGCACTTTGAAGTACGTCCCCAGGACGTCGTCTACGTAGGTCCTGCCAACGTGACTCGCTGGAATCGCTTCATCAGCCAATTGGTGCCGTCGGCATCGATTGTCGGTACGGGCGCTTCCGCGGCGAAGAACATGAGTGAAGTCAGCAGCAACAGCAAATAAGGCCGGGTCCGATCGTGAGAACGTTGAATGTTGGCGTCTGCTTGATAGCGGCCTTGATGTTGTGTGGCTGTAACCCGCTGATGGTCGCTTCGTTGACCAACCTCAAATCGGCGGTGGCGGGGCCGGATGAGCTGGACGTGACGGCGGCCCAGGTGGCGGATGTGCGCTATCCCCAGCTCAAGCTGACCACGCCATCCGGTTCCGGTGTGCTGGCGCTGGTGCGTGAGCGCGGCGACCTGCAGTTCTGGGTCGCGTCCGGCAAACAGGTTCTGCTCATGCGCGATGGCCTGGCGGTGCGCAGCATCGGCCTGGGCCTGGGTGACGATCTGGACGGGACACGCCTTGCTGACGTCGAGCCCTTCAAGCAAGGCCTCCATCAAGTGCCCGATGGCTACACCAGCCAGCGCTGGATCGATCTCTACCAGGGCCAGGAAGTCGGGGTGACCTTGAACAGTCGCTTCTCCCGCAAATCCATGGAAACCCTGGAAATCCTCAACAAGGAATATGCCGTGCTACGTGTCGATGAGCAGATTGACGCGCCGGCCATCGGCCTGCGTGCGACCAATCGTTACTGGGTCGATCCCGTTGACGGTTTCATTGTGCAGAGTGAGCAGCAACTGACCTCGCAATTGCGGGTCAAGATCGTGCAACTGACTCCTGACCGCAGGCATGCCCGGTGAAGCGGGTCAGGGCTCTATCGGCGTGCCTGCTGTTGATCACCGGCATCAGCCATGCAGCGGTCACCGTTACCGGTGACGTTGCCAATCCGGGGGCGGTCGAGTTGCCGGCGGGCGGGCGATTGCTGGACGTGATCAGCGTGGCACAGCCCAATGCCGAGAGTTACTGGTTGGCGGGCGTATTGCTGCGTCAGTCTCTGATCGAGCAACAGACCCGGCTCAAGGCCGGGGTGCTGTTCGATCTGGACGTGTTGCAGCGCATGGCCGTGCTTTTCGACAGGCCGAGCCGGGCTGCCCTGGCGGTGCGGTTGGCCGAGCAAGTCAGGCGCATGCCGGTCACCGGGCGCCAGGTGGCTGTTCTGGACCCGGTCGCCGTGGAAGTCGGGTTTGCCCGCAACATTCGCCTGGACGACGGCGACCGCCTGATCTACCCGTTGCGGGTCGACGAAGTCGAGGTGCTAGGCGCTGTCGCCGACTCGTGCCGGTTGCCCTATCAACCACTGCAAGAGGCCCGCGAATACCTGCAGGGCTGCACGCCGCTGGTCGATGCGGACGCCGATTACCTTTGGTTGATCCAGCCCAACGGCGTCACCCGGCGCGTCGGCATTGCCCACTGGAATCGCGAGAGCGGGCAGATACCTGCCGCCGGCAGCAAGATTCTGGTCCCGGTCAAAAACGATGACCTTGATCCGCCTATCCCTGAACTGAATCAGCAGTTGGCCGAATTTGTTGCCACGCAGTTGGCTGAGGTGGTTCGTTGAATTTACGTTTTGCAGCCGTATTGTTATTGCCCTGTGGTCTGGCTCATGCAGAACCACGCATTACCCAAAATGATTTCGGTGGCGCGGGCTTGTTGCAGACGCCGACGGCGCGCATGGCGCCGGCCGGTGAGTTGAGCCTGAATGCCAACCGCACCGAGCCTTATAGTCGCTACAGCGTTTCACTTCAGCCACTTGAGTGGCTGGAAGGCTCGTTTCGCTACACCGCGATCACCAACCGCCCTTACGGCCCCGAATCGTTGAGCGGCAACCAGAGCTATAAGGACAAGGCGGTCGACCTCAAGGCCCGCCTGTGGGAAGAAACCCATTGGGCGCCCGAGGTGGCCTTGGGCTTCCGGGACATCGGCGGTACAGGCCTGTTCTCCAGTGAATTCGTGGTGGCCAACAAGCGCTATGACAATTTTGATTTCAGCGCCGGCATTGCCTGGGGCTACCTGGGCAACCGCGGTGACTTCGAAAACCCGCTGGGCTACCTCGGTGATCGCTTCAAGACCCGGCCGGCCAACGAAGGCACCGGTGATGTCAACGCCGGGGCCTATTTTCGCGGGAGCCCTTCCTTTTTCGGCGGCGTGAGCTATCAGACGCCCTGGGATCGGCTCAGCCTGAAACTCGAATACGAAGGCAACGATTACAAGCACGAGCCAAAGGACAACCAGATCAAGCAGGACTCGCCGATCAACCTCGGTGCGGTGTTCAAGCTGACCGACTCGATCGACCTCAGCGCTGCGTGGGAGCGTGGCAATACGGCGATGTTCGGCGTCACTTTCCATACCAACTTCGCCAGCCGTAAGGCGCCGGCCAAGACGTTCGATCCGCCGGCTGAACCGTTGCCAGCGAAAGCGCCGAGCACCGAGATGGAACAGGTCAACTGGGCCGATGTGTCCCGACGCCTGCAGCAAAATGCCGGGTACAAGGTCGAGCGCATCAGCCAGCGTGATTCCGAGTTGATCGTGTATGGCGAGCAGCAGCGTTACTTCCATTCGGCCAAGGCCGTTGGCCGGGCGAGCCGGATTCTGGATAACAGCGTCAACGACGATATCGACTGGTTCACCGTGGTGAACAAGCGCTACGACCTGCCGCTTGAAGAGACCAGCGTGCCTCGGCAAACCTTCCGCGAAGTGATCAACAACGAGGAGCCGCTGCAAACGCTGCACCGCACCACCGAAATCAATCCGGCGATGCCGCACAACGAGAAAGCCCTCTACACCGAAGCGCTGCAGCCATTCGCTTATGGCGTGGGGCTGGGCTTCAAGCAGAACGTCGGTGGCCCCGATGGCTTGCTCTATCAGTTCAGTGCCGACGCAGACGCCGAGTACCGCTTCAACCGCAACACCTGGTGGAGTGGCTTGCTCAGTGCCAACCTGATCAACAACTTCGACAAGTTCACCTATGACGCACCCAGCGGCTTGCCCCGCGTGCGCACGGACTTGCGCCAGTACATGACCACGTCCGATGTCACCATGCCGTTGTTCCAGGTCAGCCATGCCGAGCAGTTGGACAAAGACCTGTATGGCATGGTGTACGGTGGCTACCTGGAGTCGATGTTTGCCGGCGTCGGGGGCGAGGTGCTGTTCCGTCCGACCGGCGAGCGCTGGTCGGTGGGCGCGGATCTGAACTACGTGCGCCAGCGGGAGTTCGACCAGGGGTTTGGTTTGCGTGATTACTCTGTGTTGACCGGTCATATCACCGGCTACACCGACTTGCCCCACGATACGCTGGCAGCCATCAGCGTCGGGCGTTACCTGGCAGGTGACTGGGGCGGCACGCTGGATATCTCGCGGGAGTTTTCCAACGGCGTACGGTTTGGTGCGTGGGCAACAATCACCACCGCAACCGGCCCTCAATACGGCGAAGGTAGTTTCGACAAAGGCATCTACCTGTCCGTTCCGTTCGACGAACTGATGAGCATGTCGACCATGCGCCGCGCCAACCTCGTCTGGTCGCCACTGACCCGGGACGGCGGTGCACGGCTCAATCGCAGCTACCAGTTGCACTCCATGACCGACAGCCGCGACGACGACATGTTCTACCGCAACTTCGAGAAGATCACCGAGTAACCTGTAGGAGCGAGCCTGCTCGCGATGGCGTCGGCACATTCAGCATTGATGTTGACTGACCCGCCGCCATCGCGGGCAAGCCACGCTCCCACAGGGGGCTTTTGGTGACCCGGAAATCTGGCTACACACCCGACTCCTGTGGGAGCGAGCTTGCTCGCGATGGCGTCATTACATCCAGCTTTGATGTTGACTGACCCAACGCTTTCGCGAGCAGGCTCACTCCTACAGTGGTCTTTTGGTGATCCAGAAATCCGGACAGTCCCGAATCACAGCCACAAAAAAGGGGACTTGCGTCCCCTTGCGGTGTTGCCTTGTGCAGCGTTAAACCATCAGTAGATGTCCTTCGACAACAAGGTGAACGGCGTCTTCACCAGAATCTTCAGGTCCAGCCACAACGACCAGTTGTTGATGTACTTGAGGTCTATCTCGACACGCTTCTGCATCTTGTCGATGGTGTCGGTCTCGCCACGGCAACCGTTGATCTGCGCCAGGCCAGTGATGCCCGGTTTGATTCGATGGCGCGCCATGTAGGCGAGAATTTTCCCGGAGTAGTAGTTGTTGTGCGCGATGGCGTGAGGGCGCGGGCCGACCAGCGCCATGTGTCCTTGCAGCACGTTGAACAGTTGCGGCAACTCGTCCAGCGAAGTGCGACGGATGAAGCGTCCGACGGCGGTGATGCGCGAGTCGTTACGGCTGGCCTGCTTGACCTCATGGTCATCGTGCACGCGCATGGATCGGAACTTCCAGACCTGAATAATCTTGCCGTTCCAGCCATGGCGGTCCTGCTTGAAGAACACAGGGCCAGGCGAGTTGAGCTTTACGGCCAGGGCAATGACCAGCAGCACCGGGCTCAGCAGGATAATGGCCAGCAGGGCCACGCTTTTTTCCACCAGGCTTTTACTCAGCGCGGCAGTGGGCCGGCTGGTCAGCGGACTTTCGTTCAGGTAGATCGCTGGCAGGCCGTCCACGACTTTCACCGAGTGATTGAGCAGCGTCAGGCTGTTCAAGTCCGGCACCCAGACCACGTCAACGTTGGCATCGAGCAAATCGACGTACATGGCTTCGATTTTTGCCGCTTCCGACAGGGGCAGCGTGATGTACAAACGACGGATGTCATGGGTCTTGATCAGTTCCAGCAGGTCCTCCTGGGCGCCGAGGATGCGCGGTGCGCCTGGCTCCAGGGCAGGAAGGGCACCGTTGCTGACCAGGCCCACCAACGGCAGGTTTTCGAGGTCGCTCAGCTTGTTCGCCAATCCCAGCGCCAGTTCACCGGTGCCGACGATCAGGGTTTTATGCTCGCTTTTACGTGACCGCTGGTAGAACTTCGAGAACGCATGCAGCGGCGCATACAGCAACGCCTGGCCGAGGAAACCGTACACCGCCCAACCCAGGATGACTTGCCGGGAAAACAGCCCATCGGCCTTGCAGATAAACGCGATGCAGGCCAGCGCGGCCATCGTCATGGACCAGCCCATGAACAGGCGTCCCAGCCCTGACAGATAATTGTCTCTTTTGCGGTACACGCCGCTGAACGTATAAGCCGGAACCGAGGCCAGTACCGCGAGCGTTGCGCACATTCGGTAATAGAACTCGACCGTTCCGGTGTGCCGTTCAGCCAGTATGAACAACAGAGAAACTACAAAGCCCTGTGCCAGCGCCCATTGCCCCCAAAAGGTAAGTCCCTTGAGGCCGGTGTTTCGATTGATACTAAGAGTAAGATCCATACAATATCCCCAAAAGACGTCCATTCAGGTTTCGACAGTTGAAATCCGAGTTGTTAAGTAGACTTGTTATTGTTGTTGGAGCGAGTGTCCTGAGGTAACAGCGTCGATATGCCGAACTGTCGTCAGTCAATAGACTAAGTTATTGGTGGAGATGCTGTCTGACGAGTTCTAACAAGATGGCAAAGTGCCAACTATTAAAATTTTAGAAGAGGTCGAGCGTTAGAAAAAGTCGAATGGAAGAGGGTGAGCAATTAGAGTGGTATTTGGTATTGTAGGAGGGGTGGGGATGAGGGCGGTCTGACTAGGGCGGAGGTTGAAACCAAACAGAGTGCTATTTTTATTGTTGTAATCGCACTGTTTCTGTTTGTTTTGTTCGCTAAAGGTGGAGGTGTTTACGCCACGACTTCCTGGATCAGGCAATAGCCTCGATTTCTTACTGCACGGAACAGTCGCTCACCGTTACTGGCACTTTTGAATTTTTCTTGCAGTCGACTCAGGCACATTTCCAGGCCGCGATATTGTTCCGGCTCCCTGCCGATGCTGAGGATCAGTTCGTCTCGACTTACGACACGCTCTTCATGGTGCAGCATTTTCTTTACCAGCGCGGCTTCCAATCCGGTCAGGCTGATCTCGATGCCCTCTTTTACCAATGCGCTTTGATCCTTGTCGAGTTGCCAGGCTTCGCTGTAAGGAGTGTCGCCGTCGATTGTTCGCGTAATATCATTGGCTGCCCCGGCTGTTGCCGGCATGCAGTGGAATGGATTCGCCGATTGCGCTGCCAGCCATTCGGATTCCAGGGTGGCCAATAGTCGCTGTGTATCATGTTCGATACTGCGCGCGACGTTTTTCCTTGAAACGCTTGGGTAGCTGAACTCCATCAGCACAGGAGCGGAAGAGGGTGAAGCAACACCTTCAATAAACATTTGTGCCTGGGAGGTGCCAAACGAGTTGAAGCGCTTACTGGACAGGATGGTCTCAAGTTCACGCTGCGACGTAGTGCTGTGGGTCACGACGACAAAGTATTTTCTTGGGAGGGTTGTACTAGTTTCCATGTCTCTCTCCTGAAGTACACACCAAATTTGGCTAAAAGATGATCGGCAGGGGAGTAATGACTCCCTCGGAAGTAATCGAAAGGCAGGGTCTGGGCCCAAATTTGGCCCTCGATAGGTTCCACTCGATCTACAGCTATAGAATAAACTTTTCTTGTTATGGTCCAATGTTGCCACGGTCATGAAATCGATAAGTGCCTTTGGTATGAAATACAAAAAAACGATGAGGCCGAGACCTTTGTGTCGTTGAGGAAGTCGCCTGATGAACTAATACTAACGCGCCATCCCGTCTGTGTGTCGGGGGGTTGAGATCAGCCCCCTCATCAACCGGTAACCATGCCCCCGGATGCTCTGGATGGCGTTTGTGCCATACATGTCCTTGATTTTTCCACGAAGGCGACTGATCGATTTTTCCAATGCCCTGGGGTCATAAAAGTTGGTGTTGAGTCCCATGATGTTGGCGATTTCATCGTGACTTAGTATGTGGTTACTGGTTTGCGCAAAGGCTTCCAGGATCTTCATTTCTGCAAAGGAGATGTCCAGCTTCTTGCTGGTACCCAGTAGACAAATACGGGTGGGGTCCAATATCAAATTGATATCTCTTTGCCATTCTTCACTGCTGAAGAACTCGGCGAGCAACTCAGAGCTTTCATCGGAAAGGGTATTGAACTTGATGCAGTAGTCGGCCCCCGCAAGATAGTACTTGATCTTGTTGTAGGTGCCTCGGCCCGTGATGACCGCGCAAATGATGGGTTTCAAGTTGCCGGTGCGCAGGTTTTCCACTAGTGCGAGGCTTTCCTCGAGGGCCTGGGGGCTGTCGATGATGATGAAGATGGCGCGATACGAACCAGAGCGTTCATTCTTCTTGAATGAACTAGTGTAGGAGTTGGCATCTAGTGCCATATCGGTCCGCACATGCCTTGCGACTAGCGCTCTAAAATGTTCAGCCACGCCACGGGTACGACCCAGAGTGAGAACTCCGGGTTCATCGTTTGTCTGGCGCTGGCTTCTAGTCGCTAAGTTCCCTGTAAGCATCATGCATTGACTCGAATAGGTGCTGACATCGGGATGTTAAAGCACCGGTTCTCATCTGTGACTGACAATTGGTAACATTTACGCGATTTTTAGACGTGGCTCCCGAGTTTTTTAACAATAGTTAAGCTTTTCAAGCTTTTAGTTGATTTTCTCGGCGGGCTAAACTAGTGGGATAGCGTCGTTAGATGGTGGCAATATGGAATTGTGCCACTATTTTGAAACGATGGCGATTTGTTTTTTATGTCCTTTTGCCACTGTTTGGCCTGCTGCGTGCCACCATTCAAGCCAAGATGCTGAATCCACTAAGAAACACAAATAGTGTGAGAGCGATCACACTTTATTCAGTGGCGAGACTTTTTTCTACTAAATAGCTAAATATTTTCCCGAGGTGTTCGTACGCGGACGATTATTAACATGGCTTGAGTGTGTCTTTTGATAAGACATATTCTCCCTCGCTACATCAGGTAGTGGGTGTGGATGTCTCGATTGTTTTGCTTGAGCTACTCAATATCTGAGTGCAGTTGACGGATCGTTCCCAAGGAACGGTCTGACGGAGGATTAATGGATTTCTGGACCCTTTTCAAAGTGTTTATCCTGGGCGCGGTAGAGGGCCTGACTGAGTTTTTGCCCATCTCCAGTACGGGCCACCAGATTATTGTTGCGGACTTGCTGGACTTTGGCGGTGAACGCGCCATGGCGTTCAATATCATTATTCAGCTGGGCGCAATTCTTGCCGTTGTCTGGGAGTTTCGCCGCAAGATTTCAGAGATAGTCAAAGGACTGCCGACCCAGCGCAATGCACAACGTTTCACACTGAACTTGCTGATCGGTTTTCTTCCGGCCGTCGTTCTGGGTGTCTTGTTCGCCGACCAGATTCATCACTACCTGTTCAACCCGATCACCGTGGCAGTCGCATTGGTCGTGGGCGGCATTGTCATGTTGTGGGCGGAGCAGAGAGACCACGTGGTGCACGTCGACCATGTCGACGACATGCGCTGGTCGGATGCGCTGAAGGTGGGTTTCGCGCAATGCCTGGCGATGATCCCGGGCACTTCCCGCTCCGGATCGACCATTATCGGCGGCCTGCTGTTTGGCCTGTCGCGCAAGGCCGCCACCGAGTACTCGTTCTTCCTGGCGATGCCCACCATGGTCGGTGCCTCGGTGTATTCAGGCTACAAGTACCGGGAGCTGTTCCAGACCAGCGACCTGCCGGTTTTCGCCCTGGGCTTCGTCACAGCGTTCTTTTTCGCCATGATCGCCGTACGCGGCTTGCTCAAGTTCATTGCGAACCACAGCTATGCCGCCTTCGCGTGGTACCGGATCGTTTTCGGATTGTTGATCCTGGCAACCTGGGCATTCGGTTGGGTGAACTGGACGGCGGCGGCCGCCAGCTGACAGGTGCGCCAGGCGGGTCAAGCCGCCTGGCTGAAAAGGCGAGAACAACCGGGCATTAACGCCCTTCAAGCAACCCGGCAGCTTGATCCAGCAAGGCCAAGGGCTCCTTGGCCTTGTGGATATCCACCGACAACAACTGCCGAAACTTGCGCGCCCCCGGGAACCCGGTGCCCAGCCCAAGCACATGGCGAGTGATGTGGTGCATCGAACCGCCAGCGTCGATGTGTGCAGCGATATACGGCCGCAACTGCGCCAGTGCTTCGGCACGGGTGATCACCGGCGCCGTGCTGCCGAACAGCTGCTGGTCCACCTCGGCCATCACGTAAGGGTTGTGATACGCCTCGCGGCCCAACATCACACCGTCGAACGTCTGCAAATGCTCGTGGCAGGCCTCCAGCGTCTTGATTCCGCCGTTGAGGATAATCTCCAGCTCGGGAAAATCCGCCTTCAACCGCGCCGCCACGTCATAACGCAGGGGCGGGATGTCACGGTTCTCCTTCGGCGACAACCCCTCCAGAATCGCAATCCGCGCGTGCACGGTAAAACTGGTGCACCCGGCATCCCGCACCGTGCCGACGAAATCACACAGCTCCTCGTAACTGTCCCGCCCGTTGATCCCGATACGGTGCTTGACCGTCACCGGAATCGACACCGCATCACGCATCGCCTTCACACAATCGGCCACCAACTGCGGATGCCCCATCAGGCACGCGCCGATCATATTGTTCTGCACCCGATCACTCGGGCAGCCGACATTCAGGTTCACCTCGTCGTAACCATGCTCCTGCGCCATGCGCGCACACGCGGCCAGGTCCAGCGGGACACTGCCGCCGAGCTGCAGGGCGAGCGGGTGCTCGGCTTCGTTGTGTCGCAGGAAACGCTCGTGATCGCCGTTGAGCAGGGCACCGGTGGTGACCATTTCGGTGTAGAGCAAGGCGTTTTTCGACAATAGGCGCAGGAAGAAGCGGCAGTGGCGGTCGGTCCAATCCATCATGGGTGCAACAGAAAACCTCCTGGATACCGAATCGGCTGGATAGGCTAGGTTTTCTGTGGGTTTCATCGGCATTTCGCGACTTCTCATTTGCTGCGGTTTACTACGGTTTTTGCTTAATATTGAGAGAGCCTTGCTGCAATGTAGCAACGCAAACCACTCGTGTAGCAAAATCCATGGAGTCAATCACCGTTCGCAAGCGCAAGGATGGCTCTGCAGCGTACACAGCACTGATCCGCATCATGCAAATGGGTGTGACAGTTTATCAGGAAAGCCAGACCTTCGATTGCAAGACCACAACCCAAGCCAGGCTCAAGCGGCGCGAAACCGAGCTGGTCGAACCTGCTGCAATTGCCAAGGCCAATCGCATGGGCGTGACGGTCAAGGAAATGATCGAGCGCTACCGGGTATTGGCTTGCTAACCGCTAATGCGTTAATCGCCTCGATCGGCGATGCGAGGGACTTTAACAAAGGACGGTAATTGGCTGCCTGGTTAGGCCTCGTGCCTAGGCAGCACTCCGGCGGTGGAAAGCCGACGTTGTTAGGAATGAACAAACGAGAAGGCGCGTACCTACGAACCTTGATGATTCATGGCTCCCGCTCCCCCCACAAAAGCGAGTACCAACCGGATTGCCGGCGTCTTTCACGCCTGCATGGACGAGTCGTCGAGGTTTCATCGACGTAGATCACACCACTGATTGCACAGGCAATTACTTAGTGGGGGAAAGACAGGAAAGGCCGTGGTCGGCACCGTTCGCGCCGGACCAGGCAGTTGGAATGCGTGTAATCGATTGAGGCGTTGACCAGCAGGGGGGGCGTCCATGAACGCCGGAACGCTGGTCGCGCGATTGCCTGATGCATCGAAACCCCTCGGCGTCCCGTTTCCGGGGGCCGAGGGCGCTAATGCCGGTAACGCTAGTCAGATTTTACCGAAATTGACACAGCAGTAGCCCATGTCGTCCTTCTCCTGCACCTGCCGGAAATCATACGGCACCCATTCGCAGCGCGTAATCAGGCCTGGGCTATTCAATCCTTTGAGAAATGGCAGCAGCCTGCCGTTACTCAAGTCGCCACCGTAACCGGTCTCAGACACATAGAGCACATGGATCGGTTTCTTGTCGCGCAAAAAGGCAAAATATGTCATGTGGTCCACTACGACATTTTCTGCCGACTCCGCAGGAATACCACATGACACCCCCAGCTTACTGATTGAATCCAAGTGAAGCTGAGACCCCAGCACCGGAATCGAAAGCGGCTGCCCGGGCAAACTCGATTGCGCGAAGGAGGAGTTGCGTGTGATACCAGGGGTCACGAGGGTTAACAGTGTCACCATCGACGCCATGGAAAGCAGCATTAACAGTGAATAGGCTAATAGTGTGGGTGTGTTACTCAGCTTCACTGCGCGCCGGGAGTGCATCAACAGGGCTGCGATGATGATCGACACAGGCATGAATTGATTAGCTGCATAAAAATTCTGGATGTTGTAAAAAAACGCATTGATTAAATCTGCGCCGACCAACAACAGCGCCAGCACGACAGACGCAGACACTTGGCGGCGAACCAATTGCAACAGAAATACCGCGATACTTACAATGTGGATTCCGATAATAAACGTGTACAGAGAGTAATAAATGGCAAGATTGAGGTACGGCAACGCTTCAAAGCTACCGACCATAGGAGGCAGCCAGCCCGATTGAAAAGTGTCATTAAATGTAAGATGTATCAACAACCGGTCAGGGAAGCTCACTAAGTTATTGTAAGCAGCGCTGACAAACTCAGCTGGTGCAGAGAACAGCATACCCGGTAACAATGTGTTGGCCGCCAGCATTTTTTGAATGTTCGGCGCATCCTGGCAGCCCGCAAGCGCGCTGAAATCGTGAAAGGTCTGAACGCACAGAACCACGACGAACAGCCACAAGCCATAGCGAATTGTTTTGTGGTACGTTGCCGTCGCCAACCACACAGCCGCAAGCGCGAATGGCGCATAGAACATGCTCTTCGGGTGAGCATAGAAAAATAATGTCAGCAACAATGCAAGCCCAGCTGTCATCGCCACCTGCGCGCGCGCAGACTTCTGCTCCTTGAAGAAGAGTGCCAACAAACAAAGCATGAGGATCGGCAGCATCAGAAATTGTTCAGGGCGCGACAAGACCCACAGATAGGGTAGGACACCCAGTGAAGCCACTGCAACCAATCCAGCGAAACGCTGAAGTGCCCCTCCCAAATCACGTGCCTGCGTCAAACACCAATAAGCGAGCAAGGCAAACCAGATCAGCGATAAAGAAATACCGCTCACTCTTAAGCCAAAAGGCCCCAGGTGGGCATAGATCGCCGACAGTAATATACCGGCCGGATAAAACACCCATGAAACTGTCCGTCCAGCAGTTGTTGTGCATTGTGGAAAAAGGGTAACCGCATTTCCGTTATCCAGAAAGAGCCGTGCAACCCTGAATTTTGTCATGACTTCATCTGAGTAAATCGGAAGAAACACTCCGCTCAGTAATACAGCAAAGAACAATGTCAGAATAATTATTGGAATTTTACTTGTTAAAGCATTTCTCATTCTTCAATATCCGCTCGATTTAAAAATCGATTATTCCATCTTCGTCAGTAAGGGCTTATTAATCGGCGCCAATGATAGCCCACTCCCAGCATTGAACCTACATTGCATCCATCTAATCTGAAAGCTCTCTGGAAACTCCGTGTAAGTCCTCAGCTGTGTTGAGATGCGCTCTGACTGACTGAAGCGAGCCCCTGCATGAGCCAGATGAGCTTTCCGGCTTCGAATATGTCTGCAAGTGTAAGCAAATCTGGCATGAACATTTTCTGTCTGAAATGCAGAGGGTGGTGCTTCAGCTGCTGCAAAACTGGTTCGCCTTGAGCGATCCGGCGATGGAGAAGGCGCTCTATAAATCACTTCATTACGCCAGTTCGCCCGGTAATCCCCCATTTTTGGTGCTCGCCAGAAGTAGAGGTCAGGCCACTAGTGTGCTGAGCGGTTAGTTCATTTATCTACTGGTAACGATATACCGTGCATCCAATGTCATGGGTGCAGCTACGCAGTGTGCAGATCAGCAATTGCACGCTGCGTGTTCCCCCTCAGGAAACGGCGCGCCGTAGCGAGTCGACGATACCTGCCTGTTGTTCCTGTGTCAGCCCAACCCACAGTGGCAAGCGGATCAAGCGTTCCGACAGGGTGTCTGTATTTGTCATCGCGCCATGTTTTCGGCCGTAGCGCAGTCCTGCCGGTGAGGAATGCAGAGGTACGTAATGGAACACCGGGTGGATATTGTCGTGTTTAAGCTTCTCTAGCGTGCGTTGGCGATCGATTCCGGGAGCAAGCAAGACATAGTACATGTGTGCATTGTGCATGCAATCTGCCGGGATGATCGGGCGGCGTACTGCACCTGTCAATTCAAGCCCTTCCAGCGCTTGGTGATAGCGGTCCCAGCTATCCAGACGATTTTGCGTAATCGACTGTGCATCTTCCAGTTGCGCCCAAAGAAAAGCGGCGGTCAATTCACCTGGCAGGTAGGAAGAGCCGACTTCCTGCCAAGTGTACTTGTCCACTTCACCTCTGAAGAAGCGGCTTCGGTCCGTACCTTTCTCCCGAATAACCTCGGCGCGTAATGACAGTGCCGGGTCGTTAACCAATAGCGCACCCCCTTCGCCGGATATCACGTTCTTGGTTTCATGGAAGCTATATGCACCCAGATCACCGATACTGCCCAAGGCTCTTCCTTTATAGGAGGCCATGACCCCCTGCGCAGCATCCTCAACCACGCGGAGACCGTGTCGGCGGGCGATCTCCATAATCGTGTCCATTTCGCATGCGACGCCAGCGTAGTGAACCGGAACGATTGCCTTGGTGCGAGGTGTAATCGCAGCCTCAATCAGGCGTTCGTCCAGGTTCAGTGTGTCTTCTCTGATATCGACAAACACCGGTATTCCACCGCGCAATACAAAAGCGTTGGCAGTGGAGACGAAGGTGTAAGAGGGCATGATGACCTCATCCCCAGGTTCAATATTCAGCAATAGGGCTGACATTTCCAGGGCAGCAGTACAAGAATGCGTCAACAGTGCCTTTTCGCTGGCGGTGTACTGTTCAAGCCACTGATGGCAACGTCGGGTGAAGGGGCCGTCACCAGCAAGCTTATTAAGGAACTTTGCTTCTGCAATATAGTAAAGTTCCTTTCCCGTCATGAAAGGGCGATTGAAGGGAATTTTGAAGTCGCTCACTGTAGGTCTCCAGATTATCGTTTTTTGGCTAACAGCAAGAGTGAGCCGCCGAGAGGAAAGGTGATGCCTGCCTTCAAAAGTCCAAGCTCTATCTTCATAACGAACTCAAGGAGCCGATTGGTCCGGTCAGAAATATCGAGCTCGCTGTTTACTTCCGCATTTTTTTGACCGGGGCGCTGCCGTGCCAGCCACATCAAGGAGACAAGCAGGGTGACAAAGGATGTGACGTATTGAACCTCAAGGCCGGCGCGGCCTACCTTGTCGACAAGCTCGCGTCGCGTGTAGCGACGCACATGACAGGCACGCTCATCCGCAGCGGACCACAGCCAGCGGTGCTGGGGAACGGTCAGCAATAGATGACCATCCTTATGCAGTGCGCGGGAAAGATTCGCCAGTACCTGTTCATCTTCATCGATATGTTCGATGACATCAAAAGCGCCAATTACATCAAATCGCTCTGCATCGTTCATGGTGCGCGCGTCCAGCTTTTCAAAGCTGGCGCCGGGCACACGTCGACGTGCATGCATCAGGCCTTCATCGAAAAACTCGGTGCCGGAGAGTGTAGTTTCGGGAAATTCCTGGTGAATCCCTTCCAGCACAAAGCCGGTACCGCAACCAATCTCCAGGAAATTCCGGATTTTGCCGATGCGAGATTTCAGCACCCAAATGATCACGCGGTTACGGGCGCGAAACCACCAGTGGCGTGCCTCTGCCTGGGCAAGCGCCTCAAAGGCAGCCTTGGGGAACGGTGTGCGATCTGGGGGCATCAATCTGGCTCTCTGTTTTAGTTTCTATCTTTCAGGCGATTTTCCCGAATAGTATCCCACAAGTAAATAAAACCACCGCAAGCGGCAGGGATCAGGACCATTAGAATGTAGTTTGCCAGGGAGGCGCCTACGGCTATATTGGCTGGTACGTCAAGCAGACCATAAAAATAAACAAAAAAACCTTCGCGTACCCCAAGCCCACCCACTGTTATTGGAACCATGGTCAGGATGGCGATGACCGGATAGAGAGCAAAGTGCTGAATGAAGGGGATGTCATAGCCATAGGCACGAAATACCAAATACACTACCGATATAAGAGATATTTGATAGCAGCAGATAAAAAGTAGGGATGACGTGAGCGCCTGCCGGTACGGGAAGTTAATTGTGCTGGTATGAAGTTTCTGAATATAACCCAGCAATAGTGAAAGTAACGGGTTTTTGACCGTGCGGCAGCTATAAAGTGTATGGATTTTTTTGCTGGTCAATATTATTTGGGTCACTACGGCTATGCTGCTGACTGCGCCGACGGTCATGATGAGCAGCGCGTAGTTGTCTGACGCGGGTAAGAAGGGCAGGGCAAAAAGGGTAAAGGTGCATAACACCAATAGTCCAATCATGCGCTCAATGATTACCGTACTGCCTGCGGCACCCCGCTTTTTCGGGTGGCGTCGTTCGATGTGAAACATACGAAAGGCATCCGCTCCCTGTGATGAGGGTAAAATCAAACCTTGAAATTGAGAAACCAAATTTATTTTCCAGAGGCTTGCTAACGCTTCGTCAATCGAATTGAGCCGCAGGAAGACTTGCCAGCGGTTAACAGAAAAAAAAGAACTCAAAGTGATTGGGATAACAGCAGCCAGCGCAAGGTAGTGCCAAGCTGTAATGTCGCTGATTAATGCCGTTAGTTTAAGATCAAATGCGTGTATGAGAAGTGCACAGATAAAAAACGCAATCAACAATTTCAAAAACGTTAAAGGCATGCAGGGTGCTCAACGTAGGAGGGTGAGGCTAACGCTGTGTAGGTAATAGGTTGCCGAACCCTGTCACGGTCGAGAACGGCATGAGGGAGAGTGAACATGCTGCCTTTCTCCCTTACATGACAAGGGATGTCGGTTATTGCTGTTTTGATTTTATGTAGTCGGCCAGGTCATTGATGGTATTAAGGCCTTCAATATCCTCGTCAGGTATTTCGATGGCGTAGTGATCCTGGATAGACAGAATGATATTGAACATGCCGAGCGAGTCAACACCCTGGTCGCTCAGGTTGATATTGTCGCGTAGCGTTGAGGCATCTGCTACAACATCAGCCTGGGAAATGATGTTGATAAGTTGTTCTTTTGTCTGAGGCATAGTTAGTATTTCATCGTATAGGTGTTGAAGTTGCCCCGGCCGGTACGTTTGTACTGCGGGGGGAGCTTAGTGGCATTGCTGGCAGTTGACGAGGTCGTCTGCAGGCTACTGAGCTGAACGGTGGTCATGTTGCCACACTCCTTGCAACAGAGGGGGCCTGCTCCGTTGCCTGCTTCAAAAAGATGTCGCACATTAGCAGCTGCCGAGAGAGGCGTGTTGTGTTGATCTTCGGGCCACAAGCCTCGCTGAACTGGCACCACGCCTGACTACAAGGTTCGTATGCTAGCGGTAAGCTATTCGACTTTGAGGGCGCTGAAGTAGAGCGTACCGATATGTTCTGCATTGAGCTCAATGCGACTACGGGTCAATCGAGTGCCCAGCGTCTGCTCAAGTGACAGCCTAACCCCGCTCAAGTCAAAACACGGCGGCCACTCCGGGCTTTCCCAGCGACAGAAAACCCACTGGCTGCCACTGGGTATGCTCAATTCCTTGAGATGCAGTGCCTTGTTCATGGATACCAGCACTTCGATCGGAGAGAAGTCATCTGGCATGGTCGTCAGGCTCACTGACCGATGGGCGGGTGTGAAAACACATTGTTTTTCAACCAGCGACTCGTTGTAAGCACGTCGTGTATCGGCGCAACCTTCGCCTTGAATCAATTTGCCTTCATGATCAATACCGTCGAGTTGAAAGGTGAAGGTAGCGACAGCCTCACCCGGCAATGATCGAGGGGTTGCTCTCGGCCACCAGTGACAGGTGAGTAGATGTCTGGTCATTCTACTGATTCTGAAGTCCAGCTTTTCGATCCTTGCGTGCGGCGCGTGGCGAGTGATGGCCTGCATCGTGGCATTGAGCATGTCGGACCCGTGTATGTAGGTTCGTTCGCCCTTGAATCCCAGTGATAGCTCGATGAAGTGCGTCACTTTTGTTTCCTGAGGTGAGCTGTCATGTTAGCCCTGTGATTGATTGCGAAGTTTCCAGAAACGACGCTGTTTGGCGCGATGTCGCCAATGACAACCGAGCCCATTTTTATTTGTACTGCGTCGCCAATCACAAGGCCCTGTGCGATGGAGCAAGAGGCACCGACCCATGCTCCGGCCCCCAGGCGTGTGCGTCCTGCAACAACGGTGTTGCCAGAAATTACCGAGTTCTTGCCAATCACGGCGCCATGACCAACATTGGTCATGATGCCGATCTGGCAATTTTCTCTGATGGTTGTCGGCTGCTGGAACAAGGACCTGGCGATTACAGCGCCGGCAAGTATCTGGCAACCCGATTCAATGCGTACACCGCCCTGATGTTTGACCACCATCAGCGTGCCGTTGTCGTTGCGTAGCGTGATCAAGCCCTCGGCGCCTAACACTGCATTTGAACCGATGTAGACATTGTCCCCGATCTCGACAGGGCCTTCGATCACCACATTTGCTGAAATTTCGACATTGTTACCCAGTGTGGCCCGTGGCGAGATAACCGCGCTGGGGTGCAGCGTGCAATTTTCGCCGATGGTCGGTGTTTGCGCCGTTGCGTACTTTGCATCTTCACCCAACCGGTTGTAGAGGTGGAAAAAAGAGGTGCGTGGGTCGGCACAGAATACAATTGATTTTTCAGACGCTAATTCTTCATTTTTTAAACTTTCGGGGCACAGGACACACGCGACGTTGGGTGAGGCCAGGGCTTTTTGCAAATAGTGCAAGTTCTGACAGTAGACCAGTGCGCCTGGTGTTTGCGCATCGATTTCGTCGAGGTGTGCAAAGACCCCATCGTTCAAAATGTGTTCAGCAGGGAAATAATCCACGACGCGGTAAGCGGATGTCATCATTACTCCACATGCTCTTCAATAATGGGGAATTGACTAAGGTGGGTTGCATTTTCGACCAGTCGTCCGAGGTACTCGCCTTGCACACCCAGGGCCAGAAGGATGTTACCGGCGAGGAATGACAGCAGGATCGCCAGCGACGCCCAGCCTGGCACTACATGATCGGTCAGGAGGGTGCGCAGCAGAACATACATAGCGAAAAAAATGCTCGACGCGCTGACCAGAAAGCCCCAGATCGACACGTAGCGAAGTGGCAACAGGGAGTAATTGACGATAAGGAACGAAAGCGTTTTGAACATCTTGCCAAGGGTGTAAGTGCTCGGGCCGCCATCGGCGCGTGGCGCGTGGCGAATACTCACGTTCGCCATCATGCTGACGGGCACCGAATTAAAAAGCATCGCGGCGATATGTGGGTGTGAACCCTGATATCTGACGAGCTGTCTTGCCACCTGTTGACTCATGGCCCTGTAGCTCGAGAGGCTGAAACCGGTCGGTTTGCCCATGACCTTGCTAACCAGTTTCTGGTTGATGCGCGAAGCCATGTTGCGCCAGGCGCTGTGTTGTTTTTCAGCCATTGGGATCTTACCGATGACGACATGCTTGCCAGCTTGAAGTTGATCAATAAACAGTGGGAGGTCTTCGGGGAAGCACTGCAGGTCATCGTCGATTGTCACGACATAGCGTTTGCCGGCATAGCCGATGCCGCACAGCGTAGCGTGTTGTTGTCCCTTGTTCTTCGCGAAGCGAACGACTTTGACTCTGCGGTCTTGTTCGTGAAGTGCCAGAGCGGCAAGCCACGTCTGGTCCGGGCTCGCGTCATCGACAAGAATAATCTCCCAGTCGTCGCAAATCTGATCAAGAGTTGCGCGCGCACGCTCGTAAAATTGCGGGAGCGTACTTGCGCTTTTATAAACGGGTACCACCAAGCTTACTGAGACGGTTTTATTAATCACCTTGAGCCTCATCCTGATCATTCGGTTGTGCGATGACGCATGCTGCTAACGGGTCCTGCCTGGATTTTGCAGGCTCGTAGAGTTGTTGTTTGCTACTTGGCATCGCGCGCAGAGGGGGGGAGGGTATGCTATATGCCATCCGATTGGTAATCCTCAGGGAGCCGGTCACCGAACACATGAACAACATTACTGCTCATGCAAGGTGGACCATCAGGCTCTACCAGCAGCCAGGCGTCGGACAACTGTGGACAGGGCACCGAACGAAGCATGTTGATTGGTCGGTTGAAGCCGCGGATTTTAAGCTATGGGGGGAAAGGTGTCACGGTGCTGGAAACTTTGCCTCTCGTTTTCAATCTGTTCGGGGGTGTAGTGGTCTGATTACCCCCCCCTGAAAAAATTTAAGCAGGCGTTTTTTCATGTCTGGTCTGGCGCTGTCGATTCAGCAACTGGCGGTGGTGGAAGAGTTGTTGGTGAATCGAGCATTGGACAATGTCGATCCACAAGGCAGTGGGTGTGAGAGATCGCCAGGTGCGCACGGTTTCTGAACCAACGCTGTCACCCCCTAAAGTTTCATGTTGTCAGGCACAACCGAGGAATAGGATGTCCGCCAAAGGTCATGTCCCCCCGCGCCTCAACCCACAGGAATCAAAAAATGATCGCAAACCTCGTCAAAGTCTCGCTGATGGCCGGTGCTTTGTTGTTGAGCGCCTGTTCGGGTGTGAACACCCACAGCGATTATTCGGTCGACTCCGTGCAACCTGCCGGCTTCGGCCCGGGGCCTACCAGCAACCCCGACAAAATGAATTTCCACGGCAGCGCGCTCGGCAATAGCTTTGGCGAATACGGTTCAGGTTTGCTGCACGACGACTGATACGCGCTCCGCAATGAAGAAGGGCGCTCCTTTGGG
Organism: Pseudomonas sp. GL-R-26; assembly: GCF_019947365.1. NCBI lineage: Bacteria > Pseudomonadati > Pseudomonadota > Gammaproteobacteria > Pseudomonadales > Pseudomonadaceae > Pseudomonas > Pseudomonas sp. GL-R-26. The sequence goes on from NZ_JAGYGI010000035.1 coordinate 38,567, forward strand.
GGCGCCCTTTTTTGTGCGAAAAAACGATCCGTTACTTGGCGTCAGGCACCGCCAGCCACTGGCGCAGAATCTTCTGGTAGTTGCCTGTCGCCTTGGCCAGGTGCAGCCATTGATCGACGTACAGCTTCCAGGTGATGTCGTCGCGGGGCAGCAGGTAGGCTTTTTCGCCGTATTGCATGTAGTGCGTGGGGTTGACCGCGCACAGGCCCGGTTTGAGCTTCTGCTGGTACAGCGCCTCCGATGCGTCGGTGATCATCACGTCGGCTTTTTTATCCAGCAGTTCCTGAAAGATGCTCACGTTGTCGTGCAGTTGCAATTGGGCCTTGGGCAGGTAGGCGTGGACGAACGCTTCGTTGGTGCCGCCGGCGGGTTCGACCAGGCGAACCGAGGGTTGGTTGATCTGTTCGACGGTCTGGTACCGCGCCTGTTCTTCGCAGCGCACCAGGGGGATTTTGCCGTCGACGTCGAGGATACTGCTGAAGAAGGCTTTTTTCTGCCGTTCCAGGGTGACCGAGATGCCGCCCATGGCGATGTCGCACTTGCCGGCGAGCATGTCGGGCATCAGGGTTTTCCAGGTGGTGGGCACCCACTCGACCTTGACGCCAAGGCTGTCGGCCAGGGCGCGGGCCATGGCGATGTCGATGCCGGAATATTCGCCGTCCTCGGCTTTGAGGGTGTAGGGCTTGTAGTCGCCGGTGGTGCAGACGCGCAGTTGTCCCTGTTGCATGACGCTGTCCAGATGCGAAGGTTCTGCCTGGGCCCCAAGGGAGAGTGCGAGCAAGCCGCCGAGCATCATTGCTCTTTTGATTTTCGTCATTGTTGTCGGGCTTTTGTGCTGGAGTGGTTTTGAAGCAGAGAGTGTAGTGAAACTTTCACTGGTGTGAAAAATCAACGCCCCTTGAAAATTGCTCATTCCACTTCCGGGCTCAACGTCCCCAACCACGCCACCAACCCCACAATCAATACCGCCGCGGCCATTTCCACCACCACACTACGCCGAAGTGCATGGGCCGCCACGCGATATTGGCCCTCCCGCAACGACCGCTCCAGCAAGGGGCCAAGATGAAAGCGGTTCAACGCCGCCAACACCAGCATCCCGGCAAACAGCAGCACTTTGATCGCCAGCAGAATTCCGTAGTGGCTGAGTAAAACCTCATCGAGTTTGGGCCCGACGATGAACAGGTAGTTCACCACGCCGGTCACGGTGATGATCACAACGACCAGCGCACCGACAAGCTCAAATCGCATGACTGCGCGAGCCAGCAACCGTATCTGTGTTTCGGTTTGCAGGGCCCTGGGTTGCGCCATCAAGGCAAACGCCAGCAACGCGCCGAGCCAGGCGCCGGCCGCCAACAGGTGCAGGATGTCCGCAGTAAAGTGCCAGAAACGGCGACTGCCTTCGTCCATGGCGCCATGCCCGCTCCAGGCCAAACTGGCGAGGGTGATGCCGCCGGCAACGGAGGCGATCACCAGGCTGATACCGGGTGCGCGTGGGTTGAGCATCAACGCCAATCCCGCGACCGCAAATGCAATCATCCGCACGGCCCAGGCCAACCCGACATCTGTCTCGAACAGCATCATTTCGAGGTGAGGGCGCAACTCGGTAACGTCTGATTCGCCGCTCATGGCGCGGACCATCAGCACCATGCCGGCGACGGACAGCAGGGCGCCGAGTCCGGCTGTTGCCGTCAACAATCGGCGAAAGGGCAGCACCGTCCCGGATAACCGTTCCTGTCCCTTGAAGCTGTAGAGCCCGAACAGCGCCACGCCAAACAACAGCATCAAATCCACATACAACACAAACCGCAGCACGACGTTGGCCGAGTCGCTCATCGATCATTTCACTTTGAAGGTGACGTTACCGGTAATCGGGTGGGTGTCCGAGGACACCGCGCGCCATTCGACCTTGTAGGTGCCGGCAGTCAGGGGTGTTGTCGGGGTGATGAACATGCTCTTCGGGTCACTGCCGCCGCTGACTTTGGCCTTGACCGGCATCGGGGCGTGGGCCATGCCGGCCATTTCGGTCATCAGCAGTTTGGCGCCGGAAAACTGGGTGACGAGGTTTTCGGAAAAGTGCAGTTCGATCTTGTCGGGTGGCGCACCTTCTGTGCCTTCCGTTGGGGTGGAGGCGAGCAGTTTGGGGTGTGCTGGAGCGAGGGTGCTAACAAGCAGGCCGCTGAGCAACGCGATTGCGACGGCGGTGGGTTTGATGATGCGCATGCAAGGTCCTTTACCGCTCGAGGCGGTTGTTGTTGGTTTTGGGTGAGTCTGTTCAGAACCACATCCGAATACCGAGCACGAGGCGGGTTTCGCTGCGGTCCTCGCCTTCGTCGTTGGCATAGTCGGCGGTGTTGCCGTAGGTGCGGTTCCAGGTCACGCCGAGGTAGGGCGCGAATTCCCGGCGGATTTCATAGCGCAGGCGCAAACCCGCCTCGGTGTTGGACAGCCCTGCGCCGATGCCCCGTTGCGGATCGTTTTTGCCGTAGGCATTGAGTTCGACGGTCGGCTGCAGGATCAGCCGATTGGTCAGCAGGATGTCGTAGTCGCCCTCCAGCCGCACGGCGCTCTGGCCGCCTTCGCCGATGAAGGCCGTGGCTTCGGCTTCGAAGTTGTACAGCGCCATGCCCTGCACGCCGAACGCGGCCCAGGTTTGCGGGGCGCCGGGTTTGAAGTCCTGGCGCACGCCGCTGGCGACGTCCCACCACGGGGAAATGGCGTGGCCCCACAGGGCCTGGATTTCCGCGTCCTCGGTCACGCCGTTGGTGCGCTCGCCTTCGGAGCGCAGCCACAGGCGATCGATGTCGCCGCCGACCCAGCCGGACAAATCCCAGGCCAGGGTGCTGCCGTCATCGGCGTCCTGCCATTCCAGTTTGTCGGCGAGGAAGAATGAATTGAGCGTGCTGTCATGTACGTGGTGACCGGCGGGATCGGCATACACCGCCGCGCGATCGGCATCGGTCAGCACCGGGATCGGCGTGCGGCTTTCGCTAGGCGCGGCGGGCTGCATCTGGCCGTCGTCCATGCCTTGCATCTGACCTTCGACCATGCCTTGCATTTGGCCGTGGTCCATCTGGCTGTGATCCATGCCTTGCATGTCATCGCTGGCGGCCATCGCCGTCGAGGTCGCGAGTGCGAAAAAAAACGGGGTGAATCGAATCATGGGGTGCGCCTCATTCTTCCACGCGAACTTCACGGAACATGCCCATTTCCATGTGGTACAGGAGATGGCAGTGATAGGCCCAACGGCCGAGCGCATCGGCCGTGACCCGATAGCTGCGCCGGGAGCCGGGTGGCATGTCGATGGTGTGTTTGCGCACCATGAACTGGCCGTTCTCGTCTTCGAGGTCGCTCCACATTCCGTGCAGGTGGATGGGGTGCATCATCATCGTGTCGTTGACCAGGACGATTCGCAGCCGCTCGCCGTACTTGAGGCGCAGGGGCTCGGCATCAGAGAACTTCACGCCGTTGAACGACCAGGCGAATTTTTCCATGTGACCGGTCAGGTGCAACTCGATGGTGCGGCCAGGCTCGCGGCCGTCCGGGTCTTCGAAGGTGCTGCGCAGGTCGGAATAGGTGAGCACGCGACGACCGTTGTTGCGCAGGCCCATGCCGGGGTCGTCGAGTTTCGGTGAGGTGGACATGGCTTGCATGTCCACCAGCGGGTTGTCGGTTTCCGAGGCCGGGTGGGACTGCATACCGGGCATGTCGCCCATGGCCATGTTGCTGTGATCCATGCCCGCCATGCTGCCGTGGTCCATGCCGCCCATGCCCATGTCATCCATGGTCACCAAGGGGCGCGGGTCCAGTGGCGGCAGCGGCGCAACCTGTCCCGCTTTCACCGCCAGGGTGCCCCGTGCGTATCCGGTGCGATCCATCGCCTGGGCGAACAGGGTGTAGGCCGCTTCGGTCGGCTCGACGATAACGTCGAAGGTTTCGGCCACGGCGATGCGAAACTCGTCGACGCTCACCGGTTTGACGTGCAGGCCATCGGCGGCGACCACGGTCATTTTCAGGCCGGGGATGCGCACGTCGAAGTAGGTCATGGCCGAGCCGTTGATGAAGCGCAGCCGCAGCTTTTCCCCCGGGCGGAACACTCCGGTCCAGTTCGAATCCGGCGCCTGGCCGTTCAACAGGTAGGTGTAAGTGGCGCCGCCGACGTCCGCCAGGTCGGTGGGGTTCATCTTCATCTCGGCCCACATCTTTCGATCGGCGACGGTCGGCCCCCAGCCTTTTTCGCTGACGTCGTGGATGAAGTCGCCCACGGTGCGTTTGTTGAAGTTGTAGTAATCGGACTGTTTTTTCAGGGTCTTCATCAGGCCGACCGGGTCTTCGTCGGTCCAGTCGCTGAGCATCACCACGTAGTCGCGGTCGTACTGGAACGGCTCCGGGTCTTTGGCGTCGATCACCAGCGGGCCGTAGACGCCAGATTGCTCCTGAAACCCCGAATGGCTGTGATACCAGTAGGTACCGTTCTGGCGCACGATGAACTGGTAGACGTACATGCCGCCCGGCTCGATGCCCTTGAAGCTCAGCCCCGGCACGCCGTCCATGTTGGCCGGCAGCAAGATGCCGTGCCAGTGAATGGAGGTGCTGTCCTTGAGTCTGTTGCGCACCCGCAGCGTCACCGTATCGCCTTCACGCCAGCGCAGCATTGGGCCGGGGATGCCACCGTTGATGGTCATCGCGGTGCGCGGGCTGCCGCTGTAGTTGACCGGGGATTCGCCGATGAACAGCTCGAAATCATTACCGGCCAACACCTGGGGTTCGCCGGGGCTGCTGATCGCCCAGACCGGCGTGCGCCATAACCCGAGGCCGCCGCAGAGCCCGCCGATGGCCAGGCCTTTGACGAAGGTGCGTCTTGAAGTGTGGGAGTGCATGCCGTGTGTTCCGCCCGTCAGCCTGTTGAACTTGTCGACGAGGCTAGCGGGCGGTGCCTTTCAGCAGGCTGAGGCGGGGATTACAGTTTTGACAGGTTGGGCGTCGCTTTCTGGCTTGAAGTGGACTTTTCCCTTGAGGCCACGGTGTCGCCGCCGCAGTTGATGTAGGAAGACGACTTCAGCCAGCGTTGGTCCGGGTAGTAGGAAAACAACAACTGCCCGTCCTTCATCGAATCGATCAGCCGATGGGCAATTGCAGGCCTGACGGCCGGGCATCCCAGGCTGCGGCCGATGCGGCCATTGGCGCGGGCCAGCACCGGGCTGACATAGGGCGCGCCGTGAATGACGATGGCCCGGTCAAAGGCGTTATCGTTGAAGCCGGGCTCCAGGCCTTCCATGCGCAACGAGTAACCGTTCTGGCCGAGGTAGCTTTGCTGGGTGCGGAACAGGCCGAGGCTGGTGGCGTGGCTTTCGTTGCGGTTGGAGAACAGCGTGGCCATGTTTTCACCGCTGTTGCGGCCATGGGCGACCAGTTCGTGAAACAGCAACTTGCGCCGCTTAAGATCGAAGACCCACAGGCGTTGTTCGGTCGAGGGCAGCGAGTAATCGATCACCGCCAGTCTTTGGGCGGGGGCAACACCTTGGGCACGGCTGCATTGGGTGGCGCGAACGGCCAGGGCAATCACTTTGGCGTCGGCGCCGGGTGCTGCTTTGACCAGCGCGTTTTCAAGCGAATCGGCGTAGGCTGACGTTACTGAAAGGCACGTCAGTAAAATGGCAAATAAAAGGCCAAAGCGGTTTAGCGCCATAGTCGGGTCTCATCATGATAATTTCGAGTCTAGCAGCGAGTGGAAAGCTAGCCGTTTGAAACGGAGGATTAAGGATTATCCATGGTGCAATTAACAAGGTCATTCGTCATAAGCCGCATGTTTTTTATGGGCTTTCTGATCAGCGGTGCGGCGTTTGGGCAAACTTCGCCGATTGAGCCGGTATCTGCGGCAAGCAGCGCAAATGATGCCGCGGCGCCCGACGACGCAGTCGGCCAAGCGATTCAGGCGACGCTAGAACCGCTGCGGTCGGCTTTTCCGCCGCTGCTCACCTCCAGGCGTCATCAGCGTGTCGATGTCAGCCGGGTGGTGCTGGATTTCTATATGCATCGCAACTATCGCGCCGCGTGGACGGACGATCGTGACGTGGCGCAATTGCTCAAGAGCCTCGAAGACACCCGTATCGACGGCCTGAATCCGGCGGATTTCCGTATCTCCGAACTGGCCCAGGCCCATGAATCGCTGGTGGCCGCCATGCCTTCCACGGCGCAACGGGCGATGTTCGACATGGCGGCCACCCGCACCTTCATCACCGCGCTGCTGCAACTGCGGCGGGGCAAGGTCGATCCGGCGCGCTTGGACATTCACTGGAATTTCGATCCGGCTGGCGGTGATGCCCGGGAGGACATGAACAACCTGTTTGCCGCCCTCGATGCCCATGACGTGGCGCGTGCATTCGCCGATGCGCCGCCTCAGGAAATGATTTACCGCAATTTGCGTGAAGGCCTGGCCCGGTTGCGCCAGGTCCGGGACGCGGGTGGCTGGCCGAAAGTCATCGAAGGTCAATCGCTCAAGCCCGGCATGGACGGGGTGGCGGTCACACAATTGCGTGCGCGTCTGGTGGTGGGCGGTTACCTGGACCCGCACCTGTCGAAAAAGGCCGGTTACGACGACAAGGTCATTGCCGCGGTGAAGAGGTATCAGACCGAGCAATACCTGGGGGCCGATGGCGTGGCGGGGGCGGCGACGCTGGCGGCACTGAACGTGCCGGTCGAGGCGCGGATCGATCAGGTGCGGGTCAACATGGAGCGCGCCCGGTGGCTGTTGTACAAGCTTCAGGGAACCTTCGTGATCGTCGATATCGCCGGCTACAAGGTGGCGATGTACCGCGACGGTCTGCCGATCTGGCATTCACGGGTGCAGGTCGGTAAACCGGTGCGCAGTACGCCAGTGTTCCAGGCCGAAATCACCTACATCACGTTCAACCCGACCTGGACCGTGCCGCCGACCATCCTCAAGCAGGACGTGATTCCGAAAGTCCAGAACGATCCGGGTTATCTGGCGGCCAACCGGATTCGCGTGCTTGACCGCGAAGGCAATGTGCTCGATCCGTCGGACGTTGACTGGAGCAATCCGCGGGGCATTCACCTGCGTCAGGATGCCGGCCCCGACAGTTCGCTGGGGCAGGTGGTGATCCGTTTCCCCAACGACTATGCGATTTACCTGCATGACACGCCGCACCGCGAACTGTTTGCCAAAACGGTCCGGGCCACCAGTTCAGGCTGCATCCGCGTGGAAAACCCGCTGCAACTGGTCGAACTGTTGTTCAACGACCCAGTGCGCTGGAACAGCGCCGGCATTCAGAAGCAGTTGGCCAATGGCCGGACCGAGAACATCCTGCTGCCGGTGAAAGTGCCGGTGCTGTTGGCCTATTGGACCGTGGACCTGAGCAATGACGGACGGGTGACGTTTAAGCCCGACATTTATGATTACGATGCCAGGGTGCTGCAGGGCTTGAGTCAGCCTGCGAAGTTGCCAGCCCTGGACTTGCGTCGCGTAGAGATACCGCTGGTGGTGACGGGGCAGAACCAACAGCAATGACCAAACCCGGACACTGTAGGAGTGAGCCTGCTCGCGATGAGGGAGGCACATTCAGAAGTGATGTGACCGACAGTCCGCTATCGCGAGCAGGCTCGCTCCTACAGGATTTGTGGCACTCGATAGACTGGCATTCAGCTAATCCCCTAAAGCGCCAACCCTTGTTGCACCACGACAAGCAGATCGGTTTCCGTCAGCGCCACCGCATCCAGCTGCGCGGTGGCCTGCTCGATCGTTTGTAGCCACCAGTGTGTTTCACCGTGTTCGTCCACGGTGCGCAACAGGGCGAGTTCGTTGCCTGTCGTGTGGATCTCGACCCGCCCCTCGCCATCGGCGGTGAAGCGTGCAACCGGGTCAAAGGTAATGCTGTGTTCGTTGCCGGTGATCACCAACTGGTCGATGGCGTAGTCGTAAGCGTCGCCATCGGGGTGACTCTCGAACACGTGGGTGGGGTTGCGCCGCAGGACCAGGCCCGCTTCGGTCAAGGGCAGCAGCCAGGCCTCTATCCGTTGATACAGTTCGTAGACCTGGCCCGGCCAGCCATCGATCGCCTGATCCGCGCTGGTCAGCCGTGTCTGTTTCAATTTTGCGGCGAGCTCGTCTGCTTTGCTCATGTCGATTCCCTGTTTTGAGGTCAGTCTAATCGTAGCTCGTTGACGCACAGGTAGCGCTTGCCCCGGATCATGTTTGCCGCTCAGGCCGGGCAGGTGTGATACCTCTGGGCAAGTGGCCACCCATTTATCCTGGATAACCCCGTAAACTACGGCCCACAAAGACTGAGGGCTTTGGGTTGTTGCCCGCGCCTTGCCCCCGACAGGATGAACTTTTGCCCACGCGCTTTAACGACCCGGACCACACCCCTGGCATCGCATTGAAACGCATACCGTTGCGCAAGGCCGCGGTATTGTTCATTGCCACGGTGTGCCTGTGCCTGTGCGGTTTGCTCTACCTGCAACTGGAACAGTCCCGTCGCCATGACCTGAGCCTGGCGCAAGTGGCGTCTTCGAACCTGACGCGGGCCATGGCGCAGCAAGCCGAAGACACCTTCATGAAGGCCGACCTGGTGCTGACCAGCCTGGTGGACTGGATTCAGGTCGACGGTTTCGGCCCGGACCAGCGGCCACGCTTGCAGCAGACCTTCGCCCGGCGGGTGCTGGCGCTGGATCAGTTGCACGGCATCCTGCTGTTCGACCAGAAGGGCCAGTGGGTGGTGACCTCGTTTGAAAACCTGCCGCGGGGGCCCGGCGTCGCCGATCGCGAGTACTTCAAGTACCACCAGCAGAACGTATCGTCCGTGGCGCATATCGGCCCGGCCATCCGCAGTCGGGAAAACGGCGAGTGGATCATTCCGATTTCCAAACGGGTCAACGACAGGAACGGGCATTTCCAGGGCGTGTTGCTGGCCGGCATCAAGATGTCGTACTTCGACCAGTTCTTCAAAAGCTTCAGCCTCGACGACAACGGCTCGATGTTTCTCGGCCTGACCGATGGCACGTTGTTGGCGCGTCGACCTTTTGTAGAAGCGCAGATCGGTGTATCGCTGGCCCAGAGCGAGATCTTCCAGAAGTTCCTGCCACTGGCCACCTCCGGCAATGCGATGTTCACGTCCATCATCGATGGAGTGACGCGCATGTACGGTTACCGACAGCTGGAGGGGTATCCGCTGGTGGTCACCGCTGCGTCGTCCACGGAGTCCATTCTCGCGGGCTGGTACGACACGGCGTTTCGCTCCAGCCTCATCGTTGCCCTGGTGTTGCTGGGCGTGGGGCTGTTCGGGTGGGTGTTCCTGCATCAGGTGCGTGTCGGCGAGCGGGTCGAGTCGGATTTGCGCAGGGCCCAGCAAGCGCTGGAGCTGATCGCCACCCACGACAGCCTGACCGGGCTGGCCAACCGCCGACTGTTCGAGCGGGCGCTGGACGTCGAGTTCGGGCGCGGCGCCCGGCAGGCCAGCCCGTTGAGCCTGATCATGCTCGATATCGATTACTTCAAGCGCTACAACGACACCTACGGCCACGTGGTGGGAGATCACTGCCTGGCCGAAGTGGCGCGCGCGCTGAAGAGTTGCTGCCACCGCAAGGCCGATCTGGCGGTGCGTTACGGCGGCGAAGAGTTTGCGGTGCTGCTACCGGACACCGACATCCATGGCGCCATGACGATTGCCGAGCAGATCCGCCGCAGCGTCATCGACAGGCACATCAGTCACACTGGCTCGCCCAATGGCTGTGTGACGGTCAGTCTGGGTTGCTATTCGTTTGTGCCGTCGGGGCGTGACAGCATGGACGTGTTCGTCGAGCGGGCGGATGCGGCGTTGTATCAGGCCAAGCATTCGGGGCGAAACCGCGTGGCAACCTTGTCGATGGCCGGCGGTGTCGAGGCCTTGATGCGCTCTGACCGCTGAAGTGCTTGTGCTGCGGGTGGTCCGCCTCCCGGGCCCGGCGGCCGTTCAACCTGACCATGCGTCTGTACGGCCCGAAAGCCGAGGCGCTGAATGGCAAATGGAACCCGCCGGCGGTCAAGCCGATGTAAGCCTCAGGCGACAAAAAGCGGCCAATGACGGCGGGTCATTGGCGGCTTTGGCCTGTCCAGCTACCCGTCCCGCCGCCAGCACCGCCGGTTCCGCCACCGGGCGCACCAGTGCCGCCGCCCGCGCCACTGCCCGGACCATTGACGCCGGTAGTGCCGCTTGACGAACTGGGGCCGCGACTGCTGCTGTTGTTGCCCGAGGGTTCACTGGGTCGGTTGTTATCAGGCAGCAGGGTTGAATTGCGGGTTGCGCCGGGTGCCGTACCGGGCGCGCCAGGGACATCGCCGGGCGCCGCAAAGGTGGCCAGGGACGTGGCCGACAACAATCCGGCCAAGAGCAGTGAAGTCATTCTGATGTTCATCATGGTCGTCTCCAGGGATGAGTCGTTACCTGATGTTGGTGTGAAGGGGCACGCGGTGGGTGCCGACCGGTTGACGAGTGGCGCGGACTTGACCGTAACCGGCACTGGGCCGCAGTGGGGGAGGCACCTCATCCTTAGGAGTGCCCGTTCAGGAAGAAGTTGCGGATCGCTTCGTTCAACGTCAATAACCTGCGCGCACGGCTACCGAAGCTGCTGACCTGGATTGAACCGGGTTCGCGCAAGCGGCGTTGATTATCCGCACAAGGCGATTGGCTAAATCAATTGTCGGCGACAGTGCTTGATCCCGTATACATAGCGGCCACTGGCGGAGCAATCCGCCGCTTGCGTGCAAAAGGATTGAACGATGAGCGAGCCACGCCTGACCGACCCAGCCTTGTATCTGCGACGCCTGGGTTTCGATGCACCTCCGGCACCGATCCTGGAAACCTTGCGCCAACTGCAACTGCGCCATACCGGTGTTTTCCCGTTTGAAAACCTCACCACGTTATCCGGCGAACCGGTGCTGATCGACTTGCCGTCCATCGAGCAGAAGGTCTTGCACGATGGTCGTGGCGGTTACTGCTACGAACTCAACAACCTGTTCCTGGCCTTGCTTCAGGATTTGGGTTTCGACGCCCGTGCCATCAGCGGCCGGGTAGTGATGGGCCAGCCGGAGGGTGCCTGGACTGCCCGGACCCATCGCCTGAGCCTGGTCATCATCAATGACGTGCGCTACATCACCGACGTCGGCTTCGGCGGCATGGTGCCGACCGCGCCCCTATTGCTTGATACCCGCGCCGAACAACCCACCCCGCACGAGTCGTATCGCATCGACCTCCACATCGACGGTTTTACCCTGCGGGCCAACGTCGCGGGCGAGTGGCGAGCGATGTACATCTTCGACCTGCAACGCCAGGAAGACATCGATTTCGCTGTGGGCAACTGGTACGTCTCGACCCACCCCGAGTCGTCTTTCGTCAAGCAGTTGATGGTGGCGCGCACCGGGGAGGGCTGGCGGCGCACGCTCAACAACGGCAGCTTCGCGATTCACCGGGTTGGCCATGACAGCGAGCGGCGGGAGGTGGCGGATGTTCAAGAGTTGATTGGCCTGCTGAGCAGCGAGTTCGGCATTCGCGTACCGGAACAGGCGCAATTGGCGCGGACGCTGGAACGATTGATCGCAGCACCGCAGTAGCTGGCTGATCCTGGACATCACAATGGGCTGATCCGATTGATCGGCCCTTGGTGTTTCAGGGCCGGACACCCGGCTCCATCACCCGTTGGATTTCGCGCAAGGCCTCTGCCAGTTTCTGCTCCAGGCCCTTGAGTTCGGCAGGGGTGAGGGGTTGTTTCAGGTGCGCGCTTTTGCCTTCGTTGAGCAGGGCTCGGCGCAACGTATTGTTGATCGCCGTCTGGTAGCCGTACCCCTCGTGTTCTGCCAGTGCCCGGGCGGCTTCGATGACAGCGTCATCGAGCATGATGGTAATGCGGGTCTTACCTTTGGCGGGCACCACGGCCCCGCGCCTGGCGTTGCTGAAATCGTATTCGTCTTTCATCGGTCATGCCTCCAGATACTGACGGCGCTCGCTTTTGGTGGCGACGCGCGCGGAAATGATTCGAACGAAATCCGGATCGCGGTGGGTGTACACGACAACCAGTAACCGGCCTTTGGCATCCAGCCCCAGGGTGATCCAGCGTTGTTCCTCATGGTGGTTGTCCTCGATGGTCAGAGCTCGTTCGTCATGGAATACCGGTTCAGTCTCGGCGAGGCTGATGCCTTGGTGCTTGAGTTTGTTGGCTGCGTTCTTGGCCTTGTGGAACTGAATTTCGAATGACTTCATTATGCATACTTTATATGTATATAGAAGAGGCGGGCCTTACCGATGGTCGCCAGGAATTCAAAAGACTAGTCAGCACCCGGTGGTGGGCGGCGAGGGATGTATTTCAAGGTTTTTGGCGGGGCCAGGAGGGTGGGTGTCAGGCGGAAATGGACAAGTATCCATTTTGTGACCGATAAGTTGTATACAACTCTATAGACATTTGTCCCGTGTCTTGCATACAGTGTGCGCATAACAAAAACCAGGGAACCCCCTCCATGAAAACGCCCCATGTTTCACACCAACGGCCCGAGGACGAAAATCTTGGGATCGGCGCGAATATGGCTTATGGCCTGCAACATGTTCTGACCATGTATGGCGGTATCGTCGCGGTGCCATTGATCATCGGCCAGGCGGCCGGGCTCTCGCCGGCGGACATCGGTTTGTTGATTGCTGCTTCATTGTTTGCGGGGGGGCTGGCAACACTGCTGCAAACCCTGGGTTTACCGTTTTTTGGTTGTCAATTGCCGCTGGTACAGGGCGTATCCTTCTCTGGCGTCGCGACCATGGTGGCGATTGTCAGCAGTGGCGGGG